>CADBBP010000057.1 GCA_902792855.1 uncultured Prevotellaceae bacterium | reverse complement strand
ATCAATTTTTTGTCTCGGTTGGCAGTTTCGGCGGCGAAGGGTAACAATGTCCCTTCCTCAACTAAATCAACAGAGCGGTCGAGCAACTCCTCCAGGTCGTTAGTTATTTCACAGTGTTTCAGAAGACTAACCCGTGCGTTTTCATCATAAACCACAAGTAAATCCACATCGCTCAGTGGAGTCTCTTCACCACGTGCAAAAGAGCCAAAAAGCCATGCTTTTAAGACGGGCTGGCTTTTGAAGTAGTCGGCAATAACTTTGTTCATTATTTGGGTGCTCATAAAAGCAATCGTTTTATTCCTTGGCAAAAATACAATAACTTTCTCAAATATTGTACAAGCAAAAGCATTTAAATGAATCAATAGCATATAAATGACTGAAGTTTCCCACCCTCACAAATTACGTAAAAGTTTTATTATCACGAATTTAAGAACCAGAGGTCGGCGGCCAAAGGGAATTGAAAATCGACGTGCGAAGCGAAAGTCAAAGCCAATTTTAGAATTTATGGTCAATGAAAGAATTATCAAGAATTATCCGTCGCAAGCGACGGGAATTCTCCATGCACCAGTATGGAAAAGTCCCATGGAATAATCACTTTTAAAAGAAGTCTCGACCGTTTTTATTTTGTTGTTTGGAAAATGTTTTCTATCTTTGTGGCATAAACTATAGCATTTACGAATTTAAAATAATCTTCCTATGAAAAGAACATTGTTGACACTTATTTGTGCCGTGGTGCTTTCGTTGGGTGCGTGGGCTCAAGTTGACGAGGTAGTGGCGAAAATCAATAGAGATGGTGCCTGGAAGCCCAAGGGCTCATTCCTCATGGACATGGAATCCACTGAAAGAATGATTGCTCAAGCATCTCGTTACAATCCTGGTGCACTCAAAAATATGCTGAATGAGGTGGAAGAGGATCATACCTTCGCCCAGAAGATACTTCACGCCCGTGATGAGATTATTGGCACGAAGAAAAAACTGAAGAAACAAAACAAGCTACTTGCCAAGTATTTTGACAATGTGGAGCAGGCCCGACAGTCATTTGCACAGGCAGAGGAGACGGAGAAGTGCTTTGCCCTTTTCTCTGGAGCCTTGAATGGTTTTATGAAGGGCGGGGTAAATAGGTCGATGCCTTCAGGGGCACTTAAGAGGTTCTATTATAGCAACAACAATGGCTTTGCAGGCTACCGTGAGGAGTTTTCACTGCACAAGGAAAAAGGTAAAAACATCCTCAAGATATTGATTGCCCGTAGGATGAACATGCCAGAGGATCCTGGTGAGACAAAATGTGAGATGGAAGTGAATGATTCTGTTTTCCAACGTGTACGTGACATGGTAGAGGAAGGAATGCTCTATGATGTCTATCGCGAATACCATCCTGAGGTGATGGTTATGGATGCCTCAGGTTGGTCGATGGATATTACGTTTGAAGGAGGTTCGATAGATTCCCAAGGCTATGCCGTTGGTCCCGACCACCAGGACACGCTGCATAAAATCCTTCGATACCTGACAAAATTAGCAGGGATTGAGGGAGAATGAGGTGATTCGATGCGTCCAATGCAGGGAATTACACAGGTTGGAGGTGGGTCAATTCGTCACCTCCAACCTGTGGCGCATGCGACTACTTCATGATGACTTTGCGGCCGTTTTTGATGAACACTCCCTTTTGGGGCTTTTCGGTTTTCACACCTTGCAGGGTGTACCATGCGTCGGAATGCGACCTGGGTGCTATTGGTGAGAGCACATCGTTTGGCAGGTCTTCCACGATGTTGGCGAACCATGTCCATCCCGACAGCGCCTCGTATTTCGCCTTGGTGCCAACGGGTACATGGAGCGTGGCGGGCGAGGGGGTCATATCCTCATTCCACCAAGAAATAAAGGTGTCATCCCTGATAGCATAGGGATTTGTGATGTGAGAATAAACATTTTCCAAAAGGCCATCATTATTAATCACTAACATCCCGATTTTTTTCAGCGTGCTCGGCAGTTCAAGCTTCGTTAGGTTGAAGTTATTGGCAAGGGCATATTGGCCTATGGTCTCCACCCCCTCGGGGATGACGAGTGCGTCGATATTGTTAGCATAGAATGCACGTTCTCCAATCGTCTTCAACGTGCTGGGGAGGGTCACTCCCTGGAGGCTTGTATAGGCGAACGCATAGTTGCCAATGCTTTCCATACCCTCGGGCAGTGTGAGGGAAAACAGTTCCCTGCAAAAGTAGAACGCACGATTTCCTACAGCTGTCACGCGGTAGGTCTTGCCATCGATGTCAACGGCGGCGGGTATCTCTACTCCATTCTTCGCCTGATAGCTGTCATCCTGTACGACGGTGGCCGTTGTCCCACCGGTACTAAAGAAATATTTCAGTCCGTCAACCATCATTTCTTTCACTTCTCCCTCCTCGATGTTGGCAAACCATGTCCATCCTGGCAGGGCCTCGTATGCCGCCTTGGTGCCAATGGGAACATAGAGCGTGGCGGGCGAGGGCATGTATTCCCAGAAGTCGGTAATGTCGTTCCTCGTATAGTTTAAAAAAGTGTTGAAGCTGACATCAAAAGGATTTGAGATGTGTGAAACAACGGCTAACAGTTCATTGTCTCCTTCAATCACGCCTTCCCCGATTTTTTTGATTGTGCTCGGCAGTTCAAGCTTCATCAAGTTGCTCATCTGGGAAAAGGCATAATCGCCTATGGTCTCCACACCTTCGGAGATTGTCACTGAAGTGACGTCGCTATAATAGAAAGCATAGTCCTCAATGGCCGTAACCTTGCAGTCCACACCATTGTATGTCACCTTTGGCAAGATGGTCACGCTTTTCTGGTCCTCATAGTAGCCCTCTTGAAAAGGCACTTTGGCCAACCTGTACTCCGGCACGCATTTGTATGTCACCCCGTCTATGGTCACCGTCCCACCATCGACCACCTTCACCGTTGCGGTGCCCAAGGCCTCCTCGGTTCCGCCAGCAGTAATCTTGATCTGGTAGGTGCCGACTTCTTCGGGAACGAACGAAAATTTGATGTCGGCAGAGTCGTTGGTGTTCAATATGACAGGTTTGACAATCGTGTTTTCCCAATCCGTATTCTCTTCCTTTATCCACATTCCCACTTTTAGTTCGTCATTCCAATTTGTATTGGTGATGTTGACGCTCACACCGACAACGTCGTTCTTCGAAGGTGCGTCAGATATGGTGATGCTGTTCACCTTGAACGACATCCCGGTGGAAATGGATACGCCCACTTTCATGGTATTGCCCTTCACCTCGGCATGCAGTTGGTTGCTATTTCCACTGTCGCAGATTTTCCATTCAGAGTCGCCTGCAAAGCGGTGGACAGGCCTTAGCTCGTATTGGCCATCGGCCAGTCCGGCTCCAAACGACAGCAAATTATAGTACTGGTAATACCACCAATCCATGGGTGGAACAGAAAGGGTGTTTTTGTCCAGTATCTGAACCACGGCATCGTTTTGTAGCAGCCCCCATCCAAGTTCTACATCAATATTGTTGGAGGGCAAGGCGGAATATTGTGCATAGAATGTACCTGCCAATTGGACATCGGTGAAATTGGAAGCCGTCGAAGTGCGATGATAGAAGGTCGTGGGGGTCGTTTCATCGATATTGCTCAGTATCAACGGTCGAATAGTTTCACCCGCTTCGGCTGGCTTTAAACCCACGAAGGCTCTCTGATTATAAATGTAAGGAATGCCATTTTCGACATTCTGACCTCCCACCGACAGCACAAAGTAGGAGTCGCGAGCACCTCCCCATCCCCAATTGATATGGAAAAAGCCATTGCCATCGCATCCGTCAACAATGAACTGATGACCGACTTCTCTTGTGTATCCAGCATAAATCACAGGCCGTTTTGCCGCCAACTCGTCATAGACGATTTCCTCCCATTGTGTTGGTGAGTAGCCGTTACGGTGCAATTCATGACAGTTGGGGCTATATTGGAAGACCGAAGCCAACACTTCTGGCGTTAGTGTTGCCTCTGAGGATACCGGACTGTATGACATATTCGTCGCTTGGCCGCAATAGCGCATCAGTTTTGCCACGGCATCGACTGCTGGCCCTGTCTCTTCCTCTCCATAATACTCTTTCATCTTGTCATATTCGAAGGAGGTGGCGGGAAGCGCCTTGATGGAGAAATATGGATTGATTTGATAGCCCTCGAGTGCAGGACACGTTTCGGGCCATTTCCAGTAGTACATGATTTGTGCCATGGCGGTGGCCACGCAACCGGTAAGGCTTCGCATCTCTGCATGGTATCCCGGCTCGTCGTAGTCTATGAATTGGCCGTCGGGGCACATGTAGTTATAAGGTTCAATTTGATCCCACGCGGTCTTGATCAAGGGGGCGATGGCGGCCGACCGTTGTGCGTCGGCATTGCGCACCACAGGCACCAGCGATGTGCCCAGAGCCTTGATTTGGCTGGCATAGCTGTCGAGCCACCATTTCACGTTCTCGGGCAGATTGTCGGTGTCGAGGCTGCCGTGTTCCGAGTAACCAAGGATGTCCATTGTCCGGTCATCACCCGACACGATGACGAAACCGTCGCCGTCCTTCGCATTGAACACATAGAATGCATCATGCTCCTGCGGTGCCATGGCACGTGCTGAAAGCATGGTCTTGCCCGTTGTGAACTCTTTACCCGGCATGAACCTCTGCGCCTTTTGCAAGGCGGCATTGCGGTCGATGCCCTCGGCCATGGCGGCAATCGCCACCACCAGGCTTGTCAAAAATAAGTAGAATCGTCTCATAAACAAGTTATTAGGTGTGTCTGTTCCCATGTTGCAGCAAGCCGGCTTCGTGTCGGTAGGCAATCCGACATCAATAGCGTGTGGATACTTTTTGTGCAATTTATGCGCAAAGGAACAAACATTCTGTCTTGGGGGAAAAGGATTATCCCTACTATCACAAGGGAAATCCCTATTATTTGCAATACCGTCGCTTTCCTCGGATGCTCGTTGCTTGTGCACAAACGTCCTATCCTTTTGCACCCTCAGCAAAATCTTTGGGCAACAGACCTGTCAATTTCTTGAAGCATCGACTGAAGTATTTCGGGTCAGAGAAACCACTTCTGTAGGCTACTTCCGACACTCTGACATTCGGTTCCGTCAGCAGTCGCTTCGCATAATTGATGCGTGTGTTCAATACATAGTTGTTGGGCGACGAGTCGAAGATTTTTTTTGTAAGTGCAAACAATTTTGTCCGACTGATGTTCATGGCTTGTGCGATGTCCAATACCGACAATTCAGAGTTGCCGATGTTTTGTTCCACAAACGCTTTCAGTCGGGTGGCAAACAAGTGGTCCTCGCTACTCATCCTGTCGTTGTTCTCCTGTATCTCCTTGATGCCTTCGCTGACGGGGAGCAGTTCCTTGATGCGGGCTCCCAACAATTCAATCTGTTGCTTGCTGGTAAGCCTGACATTTTTCAGTTCCCTTTTCAGGACTAATATGTATCTGGTCGTGCTTGCCACGGCGATGAGGAATAGTGTCGCCAAGAGGCCATACAGCATCCATGCCCATGGCGTTTCGTTGAAGTGTGCTGCGCGATGGATGGTGATGACCTCCTCGTTGTCCACCCATACGCCATCCCCGTTTGTCGATTTGATGTGCAGTTGGTAAGTCCCGGGAGCCAGTCCTACGTAGAACAGTTCGTTCGTTCTGGTATATCGCCATTCCTTGTCAGTGCCTTCCATCCTGTAAGCATAGACGATGGACTCGTTTTTGTTGTAGTCAAGGGCTGCGAAGCGTAGGCTGAAGTCTTTCTCGTCGGGCGACAATTCCACATTCTTCTCGCAGTCGAATACGATGAGAGGCTTGAAGGTGCTCTTGGCTATCTCTTTGGGGGCTATGGGCAGGAAGCCTTGTGTCGTTCCAAAGATGAGCTCGCCGCTGGGCAGGATGGCGGGCTTGGCCTCTGTGAACAGTTCCCCCTTCTCTGTCAGCAGTCGCCAGTAGTTGGCGGCAACACCCGTCTGGGGGTTGAGCATGCTGAGCGAGCCAGCCGACACAATCCAGATGTTCCCGTTGGCGTCCTCGGTCAGAGTGAGGTTCATGTCCGACGAGATGCCTTCAATAGTAGAATAGTGTTGAAACCGGATGGTGTCGCTTAGCAGTTGCCGTGACAAAATCTTGTCTGTCCCGCCTCCTGACGTGCAGGCAAAATATTCGCCCTTGCCAGTGGAGAGTATCCTCATGACGAAATTGTTGCTGATGCTGCTGGCGTCTTCAGGCCGGCGGTTGTTCACTTGGAAACGCATTTCTCCGTATGGTTCGCTGAGCGAGGTGGTGTAAAGGCCGTCGTTGGTGCCCAGCAGCACTGTGCCGTTGTCGGTTACACACAGGCATCTGCTCTTCAGTCCCTGTTTGGGGTAGTTTTTCAGCAAGTTGTTGCAATTGATAAATCTCACCTGTCCGTCAGGCTGTTGCTCGGCAATGTTGAGTCCTCCTCCATAGGTGGCGATAAGGATTTTGTGGTCCTTTGTCTCGATGATGTCGTAAATAGCCTCGCAATTGATGGCGAATGGTTCTTGGGGATTGGGTAGATAGTGAGTTACGTCGTAGCCCGTCTGCCTTGGCGACAGCCTGAATAGTCCGTCGGGTTTGCTGCCTATCCATATCTGCCGGTTGCTGTCTTCATAGATGGTGTAGGCGGCACAGCCGAATGCTCTCCTGTCCGTGGTCAGCTGCCCGCCGGCACTCAGGTATTGTTCATGCTTCTTGTCGTCAATAATGCGTATGAAGCCGTTCTTGTCGGCCACCCATAGTCTCTTGCTCCCATCCATGTAGGTGGCGCTGACCACCTCCTCCTTCTCCTTCCCGCCCTTGCTGGTCTTGAAAGTAGTCGGAATGTCAGAGATGCGCTCCAGTCCACGGTACGAATTTACCCAAATGCCTCTTTGGTTGTCTTCAAACAGGATGTTGTACTTGATGTTCTGATATTCCTTGCAAGCTTTGACGGTCTCTGCTGCTTTGACTGATGGATGGAAGACATGGGGCTTGACATTGCCCTTGTATGTGCTGAATTGGCAGGTTTTCGTGTCAAACCGGTAGAATTTGTCGTTCGACTGGCAGATGATGCCATGGCCGGCGTCCTCCTCTATGTAATGGATGCGGTTGGTTTCTAGCGGACAGTGGTCGCCAGGGCGAGCCTTGAACGTTTGGAACCGATAGCCGTCATAGCGGCGCAGACCGTCCCAAGTGGCCAGCCATATATAGCCTTTTCCATCTTGTGTTATATGGGTTACGACGGCTTCAGAGAAACCGTCGGCTTCATCGAAATGCTGTATTTTGATACGCTCCCCCCTTTGGCTGAAGAGTGGAGAAACAATCTCTTGTTGCTGAGCCCAACAAGAGTTCATGGTGACAATCCAAAACGAGAACAAAAGGAAGAAATTTTTCATTGCCTTTCAAACTTTCATGCCACAAAAGTACAAAAATATAGGCGAAAATGTGGATTTTCGTCCTAAATGTGCATAAAATGTACTTTTTTCGTCCAAAAACGTACTTCCTTAACCCTCAATCCGGGTCTGCGGCAGTATTTTTGCGCTCGTTGCCAAACTACTACATGATACATCCAGCTATGTTACAAAAAGGTTATATGAAGAGACTATTTACACTTTTGCAGACTTTGCCATTGTGTTTCTTTGCGATGGCACAACAGGCTCCGGCTTTTCCCGGGGCAGAAGGTTTCGGACGCTATACCACAGGAGGGCGTGGAGGAAAGGTGGTCCATGTCACCAATTTGCAGGATTCCGGCACGGGGTCACTGCGCTGGGCACTCAATCAGAGCGGCAAGCGGATTATTGTTTTCGACGTGGGTGGAACCATCGAACTGAAGTCGGAGCTTAAGATAGGGCGGGGCGACGTCACCATCATGGGACAGACCGCCCCTGGCGACGGCATTTGTCTGAGTGGCTTCAACCTCACCACAGCTGCCGACAACATCATCATCAGGTTTATCCGCGTGCGTCCTGGTGACAAGACGGAAGCCAGCGATGGCAAGGATGCCATGGGCGGACGTTTCAAGAAAGACATCATCATAGACCACTGCTCGTCGAGCTGGAGCACCGACGAAGCCTGTTCGTTCTACGTCAATCAGAACTTCACTTTGCAGTGGTGTTTCATCACGGAAAGTCTGAGAGAGTCGGGGCACTCAAAGGGCGCCCATGGCTACGGAGGCATCTGGGGAGGCGAGAGTGCATCGTTCCACCACAACCTGCTTGCCCATCACGACAGTCGCAATCCCAGGTTCAGTGGCAGCGGCAACAACCATCGGGTCAACCTGCCCGTGGAGGCCGAGTTGGTGGACATGCGCAATTGCGTGGTTTACAACTGGGGTGGAAAAGTGGGCTACGGCGGCGAAGGTGGTTTTTATAATATGGTGAACAACTATTACAAGCCCGGGCCGGGAACACGTCTGACATCCGGCGAGTTTCAAGCGATGGACAAGGATGCCGGCAACAGCGGCAATGAGCCCAATGCCCATGGCATCTATTACGTTAGCGGCAATTACTATGTAGGCAAGGGAACAAACTGGGACTGGAAAGGCATGCGCAACAACACGCTCGACCCTGTGGAGAAATGCAAGAGTGACACCGCCTTTGCCAAGGGCGAAGTGACCACACACTCCGCTGAGCAGGCCTTCAGACAGGTGTTGGACCATGGTGGTTGCTCGTTCAGGCGTGACATCATCGACGCACGTATTGCCCATGAGGCAGAGACGGGCACCACAACCTACACGGGTAGCAAGAGCGGGTACAAAGGCATCATCGACACACCGTCGGATGTGGGTGGATGGCCCGAATACAAAGGAGGCGAGCGACTTGCTGATGCCGACAATGATGGGATGCCTGACATTTGGGAGACTGCCAACGGACTGAACCCCAACGATGCCGCAGATGCGCAGAAATATACCATCGACCCCAAAGGATGGTTCACCAATATCGAGGTGTATTGCAATTGGCTGGTGGAGGACATTATGAAGGCCGGCAACCAAAACGCCTTGGAGAGCGTGGAAGAATACTACCCGAAGGTGGTGGGTGTTGACCTGACGCCGACAGGCGTGGAGCAGGTGGAGGCTACGGCCAGTCCCACACGCACCGTCTATTATGATGCTACTGGCCGACAGGTGAGTGCCGGCCATGGCGGCTTGGTGATAGAATGCATCACCCACGCCAATGGGCAAACGACAACCCGCAAATATGTAAATCACTAAAACAAAGAGAATAATGAAGACAATCAAGCATTTTTTGGTTATTGGGTGTTGGCTGCTTGTCGCAGGTGTCGTCAGCACCACCAAGGCGCATGCCGAGCAGGTGACGTTGGCAGCATGGGATTTCACGAACGATGTCAAGTACACAGCAACATCGACAGACAACGACAAAACCTACTACACAGCAACAACGGCCCCGAAGGAGAACATGGAGTACACCTTCGCCACCCAACAGCCGTTCTTCCATCCCACATCGGGAAGTGTCGCCTCAAGCACACTGACCATCTGGGTGGCTGACGCAAACAAGAAATGGTACATATCCAACTATAACAATGGGGCGCTCCGTATGTACACCGCATCTCCGCAGGTCATCAGCAACCCCACCGATGCAAACCAGCACTATAACTATGCCGAGGTGGAAGTGCCAGCGGCTGGTTACAAGCACCTCTCCTTCTCCTGTCGCATGTCGGGCAACAACAGCAAGACGCTGCCCGTCCATGTGTTGGTCTCCACGGACGGTGGTGCAACATGGCTGCCATCCAGCACATTGAACAACACGGGCAGCAGTTGGAGCAACTTCAACGAGGTAAAGGCAGAGTTGGCTGTCGATGGCAAGGCGCAAGTCAAGATACGTGCACTCATCGGCTATGACGCCGGGGCAACGGGTGACATGTACCTCAACAGTTTCAAGGTGACAGGAGAAGCCATGGAGGGTGGAGAGGCCGCCTATGCGCTGACCACCTCGGCATCCCCCGCTTCCGCGGGCTATGTGGCCATGTCGCCTGTCGGAGATGCTGCAGTTTTCGGCACAAGCATCACCTTCGTGGCAAAAAATCTGTCGGGCTATAAACTCAAGGAATGGCAGGACGGCAATGGGCAGGCACTGAACACCACGCCCACCTACAACACAACGGTAAGCGGTAACACTGCCGTATGCGCCGTTTTCGAGACGGTGGAGACATACACGCTGACTGTCAACAAGGTTGGCGACGGCGCCAAATGGGGTGAGGTGACGCTACAGCCTGCACCCGTCGATGGCAAGTATGATGACGGCACGGAGGTGACGCTGACCGTCATACCCAACAATGTCACCAACTTCCTCACATGGGAAGACAACAGCGCCTCGCTGACACGTGTGGTCACCATGCATGGAGATATGGAGGTGACGGCAACATTCGATGTCATTCCCTTCATCGTGGCGTGGGATTTCAACAACGACCGCAACACCGCACGTGGCAACCGTCAGGCCGATTACGCCTTTGCCACCGACAATACGGGGGTGATGCTGTTTTATCAAGGAGCCAACTGCACGGACACCAATTGGGGCAGCGGCAAGGCTTCGTTTGGCGGCAAGGAAATGTGGGCGGCTCGCCGTTACACCGACTATGGCAAGGAGGAACAGGTGCCACGTGCATTCGTGGCCTCGTTCAGCGTGAAAGGCTACGACAAAATCAATATCCACAGCTTTGTGGCTGCCAATAACAGTTGTGTGCGACAGCGGCAGTTGTTGCAGTTGAGCACCACCAGCAGCATCGATGGCTTCACCACGCTGAAAACACTGACACTCAACGAGAACCCCAACAGCGAATGGGTGAATATGGACTATGAGTTGGATACAAAGGACATTGACGGCATGGTGTATCTGCGCTGGATAGAGGACGAAACAAGCGAATTTTTCGATGGTGGCAGCCACTCGGGCACCGAGGGTTTCTACCTGGCTGATGTCATCATCTTCGCCGACCAGACTGCAATGGATGACACGGAGGCTCCCCAACTTGTCACCATCTCACCTGCAGAGGGAAGCACCACGGCATCCGCACGGGGGAATATCGTGCTGGGTTTCAACGAGCGGGTGAAGGCCGGCACTGGCTCTGTCACACTGAATGGTGCCCAACTGGCAGGGGCTTTCGGCAGCAAGAGCGTCACTTATGCTTATCACGGACTGGAATATGGCATGCCATATACACTCAGCATCGGCGAGAACGCCATCACCGACCTCAGCGGCAACGCCTTCCCTGCACGCGACATCAGCTTCACCGTCATGCAGCGCCCGGTGCCTGTCGCCAAATTGTTTGATGCCGTGGTGGCGGCCGATGGGACAGGTGATTACAAGACCATTCAGGATGCCATAGACGCCGCTCCCTCCGGGCGAATCGTCCCCTGGCTCATCTTTGTCAAGAACGGTGACTATGAGGAATTGGTCACCATCCCACAGAACAAGCCTTTCATCCATCTTATCGGACAAGACAAAGAAAAGACGGTCGTCAAGTATCTCATCAACAACGGTGGCTCCACGGACGTTGGCTACGAATACTCCACCAACAACCCGGCATCTAAGACTTACGGCAAACAAGCCGTGGTGCAGGTGAACAGTACGGACTTCTACACCGAGAACATCACTTACCTGAATCGATGGGGGGTGGAAAAGCAGTCGGGACCGATGGACCTTGCCATGAGTTCACGGGCAGACAGGCAGGCATTCAACAATTGCAAGTTCCGCTCTTTCCAGGATACATGGTACACGGATGTCCGCAACGCTAATGACCGCCAGTATGTGAACAACTGCTTGATAGAGGGAGCCGTGGATTTCTATTACGGGGCAGGCAACAACTATGTGGAAAACAGCACTTTCCGCCTTGCTCGCGAGGGGAGCGTCATCGTGGCTCCAAGCCATCAGGCCGGTACCAAGTGGGGATATGTCATGGTGAACAACACCATCGATGGCAAGGGTGGCAGCAACAAACTGGGTCGTGCCTGGCAAAACCAACCCATCGCCGTGTGGATCAACACGACGCTGAAGACAACCCTCGCTGCTGAAGGATGGAGCGAGTGGCACATCGCACCCAAGTTGTTTGCCGAATACAACACGACAGATGCCGACGGGCAGCCTGTTGACCTGAACAATCGCCGCACCACCTACAAAGTGGATAGTGACAAACTGGCCCCCGGCGAGACAAGTCCCGTCACGCGTCAGGCTGTGCTGAGTGCCGAGGAGGCTGCGAAATACACCTACGAGGCTGTCACCGCCGGCAATGACGACTGGAACCCACGCCGCTTCTTTGAACCTGTCGAGGCTCCTGCCAACCTTGAGTACAGCCAGGCCGACCTGACCCTTTCCTGGAAAGCCAGCGACTATGCCATCTGCTACATCGTGATAGATGCAGACGACAAGGTGGTGGGCTTCACCAAGGACTGTGAATTCACCACCGACGGGAAAAGCAGCAAGTATGATGTCAAGGCTGTCAACGAATATGGCAGTCTGAGCATGCCCGCAACCGTGGATACCGCAACAGGCATTGGCCGGGTGGAGAAAGACGAGGTAGTGGCTTGCGAGTACTACAACCTGCAAGGCTTCCGCATCAATCGTCCTGCAAGAGGCCTGAACATCGTCAGCATGACAACAGCCAATGGCAGGAAAGTATGCAAGAAGATTTGTTGCAAGTAGGGTTTATGGAGAGATTGCACATGCAGGACAAACGATGGAGTTGATATAAAATTGAAATATGCAAACGGCCAAATAATCAATATAGAAGAGATGAAAAGGAAATGACCCATCCAGAATGGTTTTCTCATTGATGCCAACAATACAGCCAATCAGGCAAAACGACCGCATCCAATCAATGCCGACATGCACTTTGATGCCGATGACGGTACTGTTGAATTGGCATGGTCGCCGGCCTCAAACAACGTAGCAAAGCATTTCCTATATCTGTCAACCGACTCGCTGACAACAACCCAGGCCGACATCCTCTCCCCTTGTCTTTTGGCTATAAAAGAGGCACATGACACCACACATTGGCTGAGCAACGTGCATAACCTTGACACCTATTATTGGAGAGTAGATGAGGAGGCAAAGGATGGTAATGTCACCCAAGGTGAGGTGTGGTGTTTCCGTCCCCGCCACCTTGCTTTCCCAGGTGCTGAGGGCTATGGACGCTTTGCCAACGGCGGACGTGGTGGACAAGTTGTCTATGTGACCAATCTGAACGATGATGGTGAGGGCAGTTTCAGACAGGCTGCCACCAATGGGGATGGTCCCCGAACCATCCTTTTTGACGTGTCGGGCATCATCACACTGGAGTCTCGGCTGGTTGTGGACAAGAACGTGACCATTGCCGGACAGACGGCACCAGGCAAAGGTGTATGTTTCAGAAAAGCGCCTATTGGACTGAACCATGACAACATCTGCCGCTTCGTCCGTTTGAGGCTTGGAGAGGGTGAGACCGCGACGGATTGCCCGACTGGTGGGAGAATTTGCTCGGCACCAATCCCAACTCGGTGCAAGGCGACTTCACGGAAAGCAATTCCGATCCAGATGGTGACGGGTTTACACAATTGGAAGATTATCTGAATTGGATGGCTGACACACATTATGTCATGGGGGCGGATGATTCTCAGACTGTCAGTCTGCCATCACTGTTTGCTGGTTATACAGCCAGTCCGGAATACAAGGCTGAGGTGGTGAGCGGAACGGTTAATGTTGCTGTCGCAGATGGACAGTTGAGCATCAACGCTGGCAGTTCCGGGTTATCAGTCATTGAGGTTGTTGTCACCGATGGTGAAGGGTCATCGATGACACGCCGTGTAAATGTGGCTGTCACGCCCGACACACAAACATCCATCAGACAAGAATGTGACGAACAACCTTCACCTGTCTATACGATTGGTGGTATGCGTGTAGGTCAGCCTTTGAAAGGCATTCATATTAAGAAGAATAAAAAGTATATTGTGAAATAGGGATACGAATTGGTGGCACTGAAACGGAAGGTGACAGGTGCTTACATCAGCGTAACCTTCGGCGAGACTTGCTGATAGGAAAAAGATTTGAATAGATTTGTCCAATTTGACTTCGTCGACCGTTGGTTCTCGTTGCAGGCGACCCAAAAAGACGATAAGCTGAATAGACACATCCCATAAATTCAACATAAATATTTTTATATTGCAATTAATGATTAATCAGTGATAAATTATTGACAATTCGTGTTTTGAAAATAATAGGATTAATGTCCATGGATAATTCAGGTTTAATATAATGTTCAATCAAATTGCTGATATGAGGAAAAAGCATTATCTTTGCACTTGAAATGTGCTAAAAACCAATTGCTATGAATGAGAAGTTTCCATTTGGCTATGATGTGAATGTCTATGTTGACAAGGCATTCGAACGGATGAAAGAGCTCTATCCCTGGGCTAAAAAAGAAATGTTTAGGAAGAATTGGTCCTACGCCATCGAACAAGAAAACGGTGAATATCAATATGTCACCTATTTCCGTTGGGACAAGAAGCAGATAGACCGCACCGTATTGAACTGCGATGGGGAGAAGTTCATAGAAACCATCATTGAGCACCATCGTGACTGGATAGAGGACGAAAACCCCGTTGTGGAAACCTTCAAGGTGTCAGCGTCATGCAGATCATGGGGCGACTGGAATTTGGAGGAGTATCGACTGCAAAAGCATGCATTGGGGGGGTATTCGGCCTTCGTCCAAGCAGGCAACCGCTCGGCAGGTGGGTCGAGGACGTTTTTCATTCCGCCCTCCTATTTCAAACTCCCATGGGAAGAGTTTCTGGACAAGTACCTTGAGTTGGTTCCTCCCGGCCCCTTCTACGTCAGCAGAGCCGACCTCGAAAATGCCAAAGGCCTCAAGGAATTTCTCGGCTACAAAGAATGATTATTGTAACTGAAGTTTCCCACCCTCACGAATTACGTAGTAGTTTTATTATCACGAATTTAAGAACCAGAGGTCGGCGGCCAAAGGGAAAGCCAATTTGAGAATTCATATACAGATGAAGAGAAATATGAAGAATGATTGTCGCAAGCGATGTGAAACTTACACGATAGAGTTTGGAAATGACTTGTCATTTCATCTCAAATTCCTATCAATTCCATCATCAAACCTCAAATTCTATAATTCGAAAATTCGTGATAAAAATTTGGGAAAGTTCAGTCATGGTAAAAAGATACTTGAAACCCTGCGTGAAGAATTGAGCGACGTATGAAAAGGACTGTTATTTGGATGGGAGCCCTCGTTGTAGGTGCCATCTTGGGATTGTTGGGTATTGGCTGGCTCGACCAGTTGATGACGTTTTTGGCCACTGTCTATACTCGGCTGTTTCAGTTGTTGGCGGTGCCCACCATCGTGTTGGCGGTAGTCACCACCTTGGCCACCTTTGGTTCGAAAGGCTATGGGAAAATCTTCAGTCGCACGCTGATGTACACGATGCTCACCACCTTTGCAGCTGCCGCCGTGGGGGCCTTGCTGTATGTGCTGATTGCTCCGGGCAACCTGTCGGCGGATGCTTTTTCACAGGGGGGCGAGGCGGTTGAGGCACCCCAACTGTCGTATTTTGACCACATCCTCAATGTCGTCCCCAACAACATCGTCAAGCCATTCCTCGAAGGGAATGTGCTCTCGTTGCTTCTGCTCGCCTTTGCCATCGGCATCGGACTGTCGAAGATGCCGGAGACGGAGAACAAGTCTGTGGTTGTGAAAGGCTTGCTCGGGCTTCAGGAATTGCTTCACCTGCTTATCCACGGACTGATATGGGCCTTGCCACTCGGCATCGTCGCCTTCTCCGCCCAACTGTCGGCGCAGGTGTCAGCCGGTGTGGTGGCCGACTCGATGGGCAAGTACGTCTTGGTGGTGCTGGGCGGCAACGTCATCCAGTTCTTCATCGTCCTGCCACTCTTCCTGCTGGCAAGAGGTCAAAATCCCGTCCATGTCCTGGGCAGGATGATGCCCGCCGTGATGATGGCGCTCTTCACCAAGAGCAGCGCCGCCACGCTGCCCGTCACCATGGAGGCAGCGGAAAGCCGTCTCGGCATACGGAAGAACGTGGCACGTTTCGTGCTGCCCATCTGCACCACCATCAACATGAACGGGTGTGCCGCCTTCATCCTCGTCACCTCGCTCTTTGTCATGCAGAACGGGGGGACGCCCATCACGATGAGCACCATCCTCCTTTGGCTTTTCATCTCGGTCATCTCCGCAGTAGGCAACGCCGGCGTGCCCATGGGCTGCTATTTCCTCACCCTCTCATTGATGTCGGGTATAGGAGCCCCCGTGGCTGTGTTGGGCATCATCCTGCCCATCTACACCATCATAGACATGATAGAGACTGCCGAGAATGTGTGGTCGGACTCCTGCGTGGCCACCATGGTGAATCATGATACTAAAGAACAGGAGTGATTTTTTGGTAAAAAAAGATGCTGAAAAACTTGCATGTTTTGTTGGCTCTTCTTACCTTTGCCCCGTCTTTAAGCTAAATCGTATGTATAACAAAATCATGCTCATTTCTCATCAACATTTTAGGTGACCTAAAGGTTATCTAAAGATGAGAAGAACAGAAAACAGACTGAAATCGAAGGGCATCAAGGCGAAAAATTTCTCCAATGCCCATGCATGCAAGGGCATCAAGTACGAACGCCATTATGTGGCGCGAAAGTATGGCGATGCCAAGAGACTCCCTTTCTCACGCGGGTCGTGGGTTCGTTATGCCGACTGGGACTGGAACCCCCGTGTGTACAACTGTCTTTATGGTTTCCTCCGCAAGCAGGTAGGGAAGGCCGGTGATGTCGTGTTCCATCACTTCAGCAAGTTGGGATGGAAGAACAGCGACACGATGTATTACTATTGGTGCTGGATGGTGGATGACGGGCTCAAGCCATATACGAGAAATGGCGACCTTTACATCTCTGACGACGGGCTGCTCCTCTGCCATGAGGAGGATGCCGACCAACAAAGCAATCATGTATTAGCAAAAAAGAAGTGAGAAGGCTATTGTGAAAAAGGCCGCCATCGTGGCGGCCTTTTTCAGTTCATGATTCTCAGGAAGAAATCCTTTTGTTCATGGCATTTGGGGCAGATGAGCATGTCGCCCGCCCTGCCGCATAGTTCTCGCCATGTCCAGTCGGGAGAGGAGAAATACAGTTGTATGAGTCTCTCGCCGCAGTCGGGGCATGTCTTGGATGAAAGAGACACTTTCTCCGGGCTCTTCATCATGCTGGCGAAGACATCTTCCCATGGAAAAAACACCTCTTCAGGTTTCTCCGAGTTCCTTAGTTCTTCGATGAGCGTTTCGATTTGCTTCATTTCCATAATTATGATGTGTCTATTTTGCGATTTTTTTAACACGAATTTCCACGAATTGGACATTAATTTTTTAATGAAATGGACATAAATTACTGAACTTTCCCACTCTTTTTATCACGAATTTTAGAATTAAAGAACCAACGGTCGACGTACGAAGTGGAAGTCAATTTTCTTTATGATGGAATTTGTAGGAATTTGAGACGAAATGGCA
>CADBBP010000056.1 GCA_902792855.1 uncultured Prevotellaceae bacterium | reverse complement strand
TTTTAACATTTTTGTGGTGGTTGTTCGGGCAAAACACCTTAACTTTGCAGCCCAATAGTGGAGGTATGCCCATGCTTCGTCGTGAGACCTCCCCTATGCCGCAATGGTGGAATTGGTAGACACGAGGGACTTAAAATCCCTTGGCCAGGAATGGCTGTGCGGGTTCGAGTCCCGCTCGCGGCACTTTTCATTTCCCATGATGAGACATTTTCTCCTCTCGCTTGCCACACTGGTGCTTCTTTCAGCCTGCGGTGTGGACAGCGGTCATTTCAAGCTTTCCGGGCGCTTTCTCAACATGAACCAGGGCGAATTCTACGTCTATAGCCCGGAGGGAGGCGTGGATGGCATCGACACCATTCACGTGGTGGGTGGCCGTTTCACCTACGAGCGTCCTTGCGACCGCTCCGCCACCCTCATGCTCGTCTTCCCCAATTTCTCCCAGCAACCCATCTTCGCAGAACCGGGAAAGTCGGTTGACATCAAGACCGACGCGACGAACATGAAAGAGATGGAGGTGAAGGGCACGAAAGCCAATGAGCTGATGACCAAATTCCGCTTGCAGACGGCACATGTGGCGCCACCCGACGTGGTGAAGAAGGCAGAGGAGTTCATCAACAGCAATCTCTCCTCTCCTGTGAGCCTGTATCTACTCCGCACCTATTTTATACAGACCGACAATCCCGACTATGTCAAGGCGGAGCGCTTGGCGGCCAAGATGCTCAAGGAACAGCCCAAGAATGGAAGCCTCATCATCGTGCGCAAGCAACTGCAACAACTTCGCAACGGCTTGGAGGGTGCCCCGGCCCCCCATTTCTCCGGTCCCGGGCTCCGTGGGGGCGCGGTGAGCGACGCCGACCTTGGCGATGGGCTCGCCGTGGTGAGCACGTGGAGCAGCTGGAGCTATGTGAGCCAGGACATGCAGCGCCAGCTGAGGCGCAAATATCGCAGTTCCGGCGGTCGGCTCCGCCTGGTGAGCATCTGCATCGACGCCGACAAGAAAGCGTGCGAGCGCATCGCCGAGCGCGACACCCTCTCCTGGCCATGCATCTTCGACGGCAAGCTTTTCGACTGCCCCGCCATGCAACAGACGGGCCTCACCGACGTGCCCGACAACATCCTCTACCGCAACCGCAAGGTGGTGGCCCGGGGGCTTAGCACCAGCCAACTCACCAAGAAGCTCGACGAACTGCTTCATGAATGACCCAACCAAGGTTTTCCCGTCCCGCTTATACGTGGAAATGTAACCAACACTTTTTTATTTCTTACAAAACGGCTCGACTTTCTTGTTCAAGCCGGCATTTTTACATATCTTTGCACAAGAAAGACAGTAGTATCAACATACCACACCCTTCATACTTGCATGAAATAACAAGTGGACGACCCTCCACGCCAAAACATCATTCATGAAAAACGTCAGCATAGGAAAGCGGACATTCCTTGCCATCTTGCTTTGCGCCGGGATGGCAGCAGGCCTGAAAGCCGCCGACAATGGACAACTATACAAGACGGGGAAGCTGCCCAGCAGCCTCGTCAATTGCTCCGTCCAGGACAGTTATGGCTACATCTGGACGGCCACCGACTACGGCCTGAGCATGTTCGACGGCTATCGCTTCACACATTTCCACCACCATCGCAACGACACCACGTCGATAGGTGACGACATCACCTGCCGGCTGCTGGTGGACAGCAAGCAGCGGTTGTGGGTGGGCACCGCCAGTGGAGCATCGAGATACGACTACAGCACCGGCCATTTCATCAACTACCGTTTCAAGTACCCCGGCAACATCAGGCCCCGCGTCTATTCCTTCGTCGAGATGAGCAACGGCGACATCCTTGCCGGCACCTCCGGCTACGGCGTGTTCAAGCTTGACGAGAAAAACCACACCTTCGCCCCACATCAACTGTATTCCAAGCGTCCGGCGGAAACTTATTGCCGGGAAATGCTCGAAGACGAGCGAGGCGACCTATGGTGCCTCGGCCACGACAACATCTTCACCAGATACCGCATTGCAGGTGGGAAGGTGCAAGTCAAAGACTTCACATCGCCGTTCGGAGCCCCTGTGAAATTCATCCGCTACGACAAGCAGCGGATGCTCATCGCTTGCCAGGACGGCTTCCTCTTCTACGACTATGGCACCGAGAAGATCAGCGACGCACAGTTTGAAATGAAGGTTTACAACGGCAAGGCCACCGTCAACTGTGCCATGGTGGACCATGAGGGCAACCTCATCGTGGGGACGATGGGCAACGGCCTCCTGCGCAACTGGAACGGCGACAAGCACCTCGTGCAACTTGGCAACGAGCACGCCGACGGCTTCAGCCTCGTCACCACCTACATCAACGACATCATGGAGGACCGCTCCCACAACATCTGGGTGAGTTGCTACAAGAAAGGCCTGTATCTCATCAACCAAAGAACCCCCTCGTTCAACACTTGGAGCATCTCCCGCCAGAACCACGCCATCGGCTCCGGGGTGTCCTCAATCATCATCGCGAACAACGACGAGCTGCTATGCGCCGTACCCAACGACGGTGTTTACCGTTTCAACCACTGGGGAGGCATCAAAGGCCATCCCCAAACGCCCGCCGGCACCTTTTTTATATATCGCGACAAGCAAGGCTCGACATGGTTATCGACAAAAAGCACCCTCTACGCCTACGAGCCCGCCTCCTCCACAGCGGTGAAGAAACTCGACATCCCGGGAGGCTTCATCTACTGCCTTGCCGACGACGGAAAGGGGAAGGTGTTCGTCTCGGACTATTCGAGAGGCATATACATCTATGACAAGGCGACCGGAGAAGCAAAGCCCATCACCACGGCCCACACCTACGGCCGCGGGCGTCTCACCAACGCATGGGTGCGCTCGATGATGTGCGACAGCAAGGGACTGCTGTGGATAGGCACCGCCGACGGCCTCAACTGCATGGACCCGGCAACACTCGACTTCGAGCCGTTAGGGCATCACGACTGGCTTCAACGCCACCAGATAAACGCCCTTTGCGAGGATGCCGACGGCAACATCGTGGTGGGCACGGAGGAAGGGCTTTACCTCCTGAACCGTGCTGAAAAGTCGCTCGCACCCTTCCCACACTCCGAGGACCTGAACGACAAACTCATCTGCGCCATCGTCTGCGACAAGAAGAAGCGGCTGTGGGTGAGCACCACCATGGGCATCTGGCAATACGCCCCCGAGAACCAGCGCTTCACCAGCTACATCAACGGCGACGGCCTCACCACCCACGAATACATGCAAGGGGCGTCATGGTACAACGGCGACAATTTCATCGCGTTCGGCACAGAAGACGGCCTCACCACATTCAACCCCGACCACGTGACCACCAAAAAACAGCCATTGGGCGACGTGTACCTCACCAACCTCATCGTGGAGGGAGCGAACCTATACCCCCTGACCAACGTGGTGAGCATCCCCTTCAAGGACAACACGTTCACCATGGAGTTCTCGCTGCTCACCTTCAAGGACACCGACCACATACGTTTCCTCTACCGGGTCAACGGAGGGGAGTGGACGGCGACAGAAGAAGGGAGCAACGGCATCACCTTCCACAAGCAGGACCCGGGAAAGTATGTCATCGAAGTCATAGCGGAGAACAACGGGATGACATCTGAGAAAGCCATGAAATACACCATCATCGTGGAGCACCCCTGGTACTCCACATGGTGGGCATACCTCGCATACCTCCTCATCGCAACGGCCATCATGTTCTTCATCTACAGGCAAGTGAAGCGCAAACGCCAACAGGAGGCTGAGGAGGAGAAGATGCGCTTCCTCATCAACGCCACCCACGACATACGCTCGCCGCTCACCCTCATCCTCGGGCCGCTGAAAAAACTGAGGCAGAAAGTCGGAGACCCCGAGGGCATACAATACATCGACACCATGGACCGCAACGCCCAACGGCTGCTGCTCCTTGTCAACCAAATCCTCGACGAACGGAAAATCGACAAGAACCAGATGCACCTGCACTGCAGGCAGACCGACCTGGTGGCTTTCATCACCGGAATAAAGGCCCTCTTCCAATTCAATGCAGAGCAAAGGGGAATACGCTACACCTTCGAGCACGACATGCCCAAACTCACGGCATGGATTGACCGCACCAACTTCGACAAAGTGGTCTCCAACCTGCTCGCCAACGCCTTCAAGTTTGTCAAGGAGAACGGCGAGATAAAAATCACGCTCGAAGAGACACCCACGCACGCCGTCATCAAAGTGTCCGACAGCGGCATCGGCTTCAAGGCAGGCGAGGACACCCACAAACTCTTCGAACGCTTCCACCAAGGCTCCGACCACATCGGCGGGACGGGACTGGGCCTCAACATCAGCAAGGCCATCGTGGAGATGCACGGAGGCACCATCAAGGCATACAACCGCACCGACGGACATACGGGTGCCTGCTTGGAGGTGCAAATCCCCTTGGGCAACAGCCACCTCAAGCCGGAAGAGATGGAAAGGGAGCCGGTGGAAGAGCAAGCAGCAAAAACCGGCGAAAACGTGAAAGCCAACACCAACATCAGGGTGATGGTGGTGGACGACGACCACGAAGTGACCGCATACATCAAAAGCGAGCTGGGGCATTGGTATCACATCGAATCGTTCCAAGACGGCAAGGAGGCCCTCGACGCACTGCTCAAGGGCAACTACGACTTGGTGGTGACCGACATCATCATGCCACAGATGGACGGAATAACCTTGCTCAAGCACATCAAGTCGAACACCTTGGTGAGCCACATACCGGTGGTGCTGCTCACCTCGAAGGCAGAGGTGAGCGACCGCCTGGAAGGCCTGCGCGAGGGTGCCGACGCCTTCCTGGCCAAACCTTTCAACATGGAAGAGCTCCACGTGCTCATCGACAAACTCATCGGCAACGTCAGGAGGCTGCGAGGAAAGTTCTCCGGGGCCTTAAGCCAAAAGGAGCTGCGCGACGAGGTGGAGGTCAAGGGCGCAGACGAGCAGTTCATGGAGCGCGTCATGAAGTCGGTCAACGAAAACCTGCCCGACTCCGACTTCAACGTGGAGCGCCTCGCCGCCGACACCGGCGTCAGCCGTGCACAGCTCCATCGCAAGATGAAGGAGATCACCGGCGTCTCACCCAGCGACTTCATCCGCAACATACGCTTGGAGGAGGCAGCACGCCTGATACGCGAGAACAAGACCAACCTCTCGCAGGTGGCCTATGCCGTGGGCTTCACCAACCAGTCGCACTTCTCCACCATCTTCAAGAGGCAATATGGAATGCCTCCGTCCGAATACGCTTCGAGAAACAATGAAACAAACGACGTCAAACACGACGAAAGCCAAACATGAGCAGAGGGTGCCCCACAAAGGCACCCCTTTTTGTATCAAATAACTTGCAAGGTATATAATTCCAGGTGGATTTGACGAAAAGAAAAGTATTTTAGACGAATGGAAAACACACCTTGTCCATCTTTTTCATACTTTTGCAGCGCATTATCATGCTTAAAACTTTTTACCTTATATTATCAACTAAAAACAAAAAACTCTATGAGCATTACAAAATTCATGAGAATGCCTTTAGTGTTGCTGTTCCTGCTTTGTTTGTTCCCACTGGGAGCATTGGCACAAAGCACAGTGAAAGGAACGGTGACTGATGAATCGGGGGAACCAATCATTGGCGCCACCGTAAGAGTAAGAGGTGCCAATGCTGGTGTCATCACCGATTTAAACGGTGCTTTCACCATTCAAGCCGCACCCTCGGCAACAATTGATGTATCCTATGTGGGATACCTGTCACAAAGTATTGCCTTGAACGGAAAGAGCAACGTCACTGTCGTGCTCCGTGAAGACAATGCCATGCTCGAGGATGTCGTGGTGATCGGTTACGGTACCATGAGAAAGAGCGACATCTCCGGTTCTGTGGCAACAGTGGACCAGGAAGCAGTGATGAAGAGGATGCCTACCAACATCGCGATGGCCCTCCAAGGCTCTGCAGCCGGTGTGATGGTCACCCAGCAGGACGGTGCTCCTGACGGCAAGTCCGCCATCCGCATCCGTGGTGTGGGCACCATCAATGGCGATGCCTCTCCTCTCTACGTCGTTGACGGTGTGCAAGTGGGCAACAGCGCCGACTTCGTCAACCCCGCCGACATCGAGCGCATCGAGATCTTGAAGGACGCCTCCGCAACCGCCATCTACGGTTCCGCTGGTGCCAATGGTGTGGTGATGATCACCACCAAGCATGGCCAGGTTGGCCACACCAACATCAACCTCACCGCTGACTTTGGTATCCAGACCCTTCCTTACACCCTCGACGTGCTGAGCTTGGGCACTTACACCGACGCCATCCGCGAGGCCAAGGCCAACCAGGGTGACATGTTCATCAACCAGGTGTGGGACAAGAAATTCGACGGCAAGCGCAAGGCCATTGACTGGCAGGATGAGATGACACGTGCCGCTCTCCGCCAGCAATACGGTGTTTCCGTGAATGGTGGCAACGAGAAGACACAGTACAACCTCTCGTTCGGTTTCAACGACATCAACGGTCTGGTGATCAACACCAACTACCAGCGTTTCACCACACGTGCCAACATCACCTCTCAAGTCAACAAGTACTTGCAGGTGGGCGGCGACATCAACTTCACCCACAGTGAGAGCCACGGCTCCAACATGGCTTTGGGTAACAACCAGAACATGTCGTCTTTGCGTGACTTCGCATCCATGACCCCGACTTTGGACTATGTGTATGAGAATGACATCACCAACAAGGCCGGTCTGCCCAATGACGGTCTGATCAACGTCAACCTCGTGAACCCCGACGGTTCCTTCGGTACCGGCGCACAAGTGACTGCCAACGGTTGGGAAGGCAACACCTCCATCGGCTCCAACCCATACGCTTCACAGAAGGAAAATGGTGACCGTGCACGCAACGGTTTCGACCGCATCCAGACCACCGCTTTCATTGACTTGTTCTTCCTCAACACCAATGAGCACAAACTCGACCTGAAGTCTCAAGGCACTTTCACCTATTCAGGCAACAACGGTTCCGACTACACCGGTGGACGTCATCGCTACAACTACATCAACGGTGTGCTGACAGAGATTCCAATGAACTCTGACCAGACCTACGCCTTCTCCTTGAACAACAGCCATAGCTACAGCCTCGGCATCCAGACCTACCTGACTTACAACCTGAACCTTGACATCCACAAGTTGACCTTGATGGCTGGTAATGAGGTTGGCAAGTCTTGGGGACAGTGGGTGAACTCCAGTTCAAGGTCCTTCCCCTCCGTTTACAACCGCAACATCAACCTGACCATGGACCTCAACTCCAAGGGAACAGGTGGTGGTTACAACTCTGACGTTCACACCATCTCTTACTTCGCCCGTGCTTCTTACAACTTGCTCGACCGCTACATCGTCACCGCTACCATCCGTAAGGACGGTTCGTCCAACTTCTCCAAGGGCAACCGCTGGGGTACATTCCCCTCTGTGGCTGGTGCATGGCGTATCAGCGAGGAGGCTTTCCTGAAGGACAACAACTTCGTGGATAACTTGAAACTCCGTCTTGGTTGGGGTCAGACCGGTAATGCCGGTGGTGTCGCTGGCATGGCTGTCATCGCTCAGAGCCTTGACGCTGCTTACAAGACCTATCCTTTGAATGGCCAGTCTGGTGCTTGGGGTAATGGTGCCCGCGACATCGGTTTCTTCATGCCGCTGAGAGACGCCAACTTGAAGTGGGAGACCACCGAGATGACCAACATCGGTATCGACTTCGCATTCCTGAGAAACTGGGACATCACCCTCGACTACTTCATCAAGAACACCAAGGACCTTCTCCTCTATCGCCAGATGCGTCCGTCTGCTGGTTACAACGAGGTTTATACCAACTATGGTGAGATTGAGAACAAGGGCTTCGAGTTCGCTGTTGGCTACCACAAGCAATTCAACAAGGACTTCGCTTTCAACGCCCGCGTGACCGGCTCCACACTCTCCAACAAGGTGAAGAAGATGGGTGACCCGCTCTATAGCACTTGCTCCGCCAACGGTACCACCATCGACGGTTCCCAGGTGGGTGCCATCGACGGCAACGGTCACTGGAACAACCACTCCATCTGTATCGAGGGTGAAGCCGTGGGTTCATTCTTTGGCTACGTGACCGACGGTATCATCAAGAACCAGCAAGAGTTGGATGATTACAAAAACTATCTCTGGGGCCATTCAACAGAGACCAATCCTGACGGCTCTTACAAATGGGTCGGCGGCGGCGATGTCGAGTCCAAGGTTGACAGCGACCACCCACTGGCCATCGGCGACATGAGGTTCAAGGACCTCAATGGCGACCACACCATCGACCAGAACGACCGCAAGATTCTCGGCGACGGCTTCCCCGCACTGAACTTCGGTATCAACCTCGGTGCCAACTACAAGGATTGGGACTTCAACCTCTACATGTATGGCGTGCTTGGACAGGACATCCTTTCCTACTCCGCCATGAAACTTAGCTCGATGGTACAGCTTGACGACCAGACCGTGCCCAACATCCTCAGCGATGCTTATCACGCAGCCTTCCGCAATGGCTCTGGCTCTCTGCCTCGCCTGACCATCCTTGACCCGAACCGTAACTCCCGTGTCAGCGACATGTGGGTGAAGAGCGGCGACTTCCTCCGTCTTGCCAACCTCCAGGTGGGCTACACACTCCCGAAGGCTCTCAGCAACAAGCTCTCCCTCCAGAAAGCACGCGTGTATGTAGGTGTCAACAACCTCTTCACCATCTCTGGCTACAACAAGTACGGAGATCCTGAGTGCGGTAGCGGTTCAGTGCTCTACACAGGTCTTGACACCGGTCGTTATCCTCAACCACGTACCTTCATGGCAGGTGTGAATGTAACCTTCTAATCATACAGAGCTGTAGAACATATAAAATGTAAAAACCAGACAAGAATATGAAAACGAAATATTATATTTTAGGAATCGCACTGTGCAGCGTGACGGGCTTGAGCCTTACTTCCTGCGACAATGAGGAATTTCTGGATGTGACAGCGTATGATGTGGTTGACGAGGCTGCCTCATACGAGAGCAAGGCAAACGCCAAGAGGGCACTCAACGGTGTCTATGACATGGTGTTCCCCAATGACACATACGACGGCGACTGGGGCTTCAAGCCCAACCTCTTCACCGGTTGCCACCCGACCATCGACACCCAGGCCACTGGATGGGACAAGAACTGGAACGTGCAGGCTTGGAATGCCAACTCTTCTGAGTTGCTCAGTGGATGGAAGCACGTCTATGCCGGCATCTGCCGTGCCAACGACTTCTTGGAGAAGCTGAAGGACTATCCCGCAGAGAATGTAGGCGGTGAGGCTTCTCTCAAATACCTTGAGGGTGAAGGACGTGCCTTGCGCGGCTTCTTCTACCACTGGCTGGCCACCACTTTCGGACGTGTGCCCATGCTGGCCACTGGCGAGAATGGTAAGAACACCCCGGAAAAGGCTGCTGCCGAGACCTACGCTGAGATGTGGGACTTCATCATCCAAGACTTCAAGGCTGCTGCCGAACTGCTTGACTGGAAACCTTGGGATGGTGAATATGGACGTGCCACCAAGGGCATGGCCCTCGCTTACCTTGGCGACGCCTACATGTGGAAGGCTTATCGTATTTCCGAAGGAAAGAATGGCATCGAGGGTGTGGGCGAAGCTCCCACCACTCCAGAGGAGTGCTACAGGCTGGCTGCTGCTTGCTTCCAGGAGATTCTCAACAGCGGCACATACTCATTGAATCCTTCCTTCACCACGCTGTGGGACCCCGCTTCCGCATGGGGACCCGAGGCTATCTGGGTGGAGCAGCTTGACGAAGGCTCCAACTGGGGCAAGTGGGACAACCTCACCTCCAAGCTGATGCTGAAGTGGTACACCGCATGTCCTGAGAATGGCGGCTGGGGCTCCCTCTATCTCTCTTGGGAGTGGTACTCCTGCTACGAGAAGGGTGACAAGCGTCGCGCCGGTTCCTGCTACACGGGTGCCGTTCCTCAAATCGACCCGAACAACCCCGCTTATGATCCTCAGTATGAAGGCTGGATTGAGCCTGCTGTCTATGGTGTGAACCCCTACCTCCAGGAAGTGCTGGGCAAGGGTCAGGCTGGTACTGCCACCAAGCAGTTCCACTTCAACAACGGCGAATGGGCACCTGCCATTTGGAGCTCGAAGATGTGGCGTACCGCCTCTGCCGACTACAAGTCATGGGGCGACGGTCACTGGAGCCCGACTCCCATCTACTGGAAGCGTCTCCCGAACGTGATGCTCGACTATGCTGAGTGCTGCTTCCGTCTTGGAAACGATGCAGAAGGCTGGAAACAAATCGACCAGTTGCGTGAGCGTGCATTCGGTAAGTTTGAGGCTGGCAAAGAGGCTGAACTCACCAGCAAGTACCTCCCCTACTACAACCAGTTTGCTGACTGGACAGAGCGTACAGAGTGGACTCAAGAACAGATCAACGACTCTGTTGCCGCTGGCGTACCTATTTCTAAATTTGCTGGTGGTTCGTTCGTCAAGACTCGCACCGAGTATCCCATCCCGTTCGGAAGCAACGACAACTTGCGTGTACCTGCCGAGCAATACTACACACAGTATGCTGCTCAGAAGGGCTTCAAATCACCGGTATGGAAGGTGGCTGTCAACACCGAGCGCCGCAAGGAGTTCAACTGCGAGTGGTGCCTCCGTCCGGACATGCAGAAGTCGGGCTTCATGGCAGAACACGTGGCTGTCAACTATCCGAAGCGTAATGTCGAGGACCTCAAGGATGTGCCTTGGACCAACCGTGACTATGAATACAACGACCTGAAGATGGACATGCCCATCCCAGAGGACGAGTTGATCAAGAACACACTTCTCAAGCAGAATCCTGCTTACGTAGGACAATAATCTACACAAGCTCATAAAAGGAAGGCGTTGCCTGTTGCAACGCCTTCCTTCATTATCGGACTTTAAGACTTTACGTTGTTCAAGGTTCTCCTTGCTGCTTGAATGTCATTGGAGAAGTGCCATGCCGACGGACAGGGTCCACAAGCCCCTCCACCGTCTCTATAGGATGACTTGCACAAGCTTGGATAATAGCATCATGCGATGAAAACTAATGCATTGATAAAAGCCCATTGGAAAGGGATGGCGACAATCGTCTTTGCCGCCCTCGTCTTCTGTTTTTGGTACTTTCTCTACCCGCACTTGATGGCGTGGAGAGAGGAGTCGCAATTGTTTTTGTGCAACAAGGAATACCTGCTTGAGCGCTTGGCCGTGCCGGGAGGACTGGCCCAGTACATAGCCGAGGCACTCGTGCAGTTTTTCAACAATGCCAGGTTGGGCGCACTGACATACGCGCTGCTTCTTGCACTGACCCAATGGCTGACATGGAAGGCGATGCAACGGACTTCAGCAGCTGACACATCTGACAAGTTCGGCCACTCCCGACAATCTGCCAAGACCTCAAAACCTTGGCCCTTCCTCCTCTCTTTTGTTCCCGCCATCATCCTGTGCTGGCTTGCCACCAACCCATACATCTCTACGACGCCACTTGTCGCTGTGGTCTTGGTGCTTGTGGCCATGGCACTCAGGCCAAGGGGGAAAAAAATGCAGTTGGCATACACCACGCTGCTCATTCCCATCGGCTATTGGCTGGTGGGACCCGCCATCCTGCTCGTCGCCTTGTGCAACTGGCGCTGGGCATTGCCGCAATGGGCGTTGCTGGCTGCATGCGTGGTGGCCTTTTCCCGCCTTGCCCCTTTTCCCCTGCGGCAGCAAGCACGAGGCATTGACTATTATTGGCAAGAGGAATATAAAAGCACGATGGAGGAGATGAAATATGACAGGTGGATGCGCATGGGCAAATGGGGGCGGATAGTGGATGAAGCCAACAAGAAAACGCCTGATGCTCAGTCATCGAGAAACGTGGTGCAAATGGCCTTGTGGAACCTGAAGAGACTCTCCTCCGACGACCTTTTCAGGTCTCTCGACCCCACGCCCATCGTGATGCAAAGCACGGCAGGAGCCTTCATCATGAGCGACATCTACCTGCAACTGGGCTATGCCAACATGTCGCAAAGGGCGGCTTTCGAGGCCATGGAGTCCATCCCCAACCACAACAAGAGCGGCAGAGCCTTGAAACGGCTGACGGAGACAGCCATCATCACCGGGCAGTTGGAACTGGCCCGCAAATACCTCTCCATCCTCGAGGAAACCATCGTGCTGAGAAAATGGGCGAAAGAGACGCGACGGCTGACGGAAAGTTCCGAGGCAGCCAACAGCATCCCCTTCTACCACCAAATGCGGCAACACTTCTCCGAAACCGACAATTTCTTCTTCTACTGATACACCAATGCAAAAAATATTGACATACACCGCCCTTGTCGCCATGCTGTGTCTCATGGCATGCACCCAGCGTCCGAAAAGTCCCTCGCCCACTGGCAAGCAGCCCGACATCTACCCCGACTACGTGGGAGTGACCATCCCCGTGGGCATCGCACCGCTCAACTTCGCCATGGCCGACGACAGCTACGATGTCATCGACGTCGTGGTGGAAGGCTCGGAGAAAGGCAGCATACACGCCAATGGCAAATATGCCGACTTCGACCTCGACGAATGGCGGCAACTCTTGGAAGACAACAAGGGCGGCAAGCTCACCGTCGCCGTCTGCGCAAGGAGAAACGGCGAGTGGGAGCAGTTTCTCAACTTCTTCATCCACGTCAGCCCGCACCCACTCGGAGCATGGGGGCTCACCTACCGCAAAATCCCCCCCAGCTACAAGATTTACAGCAAGATGGGCATCTATGAGCGCGACCTCTCCTCGTTCGACGAGCATCCCTTGCTCGTCAACACCCAGGCACCGGGAATGTGCATCAACTGCCACACCGCCAACCGCACGCAACCTACTGAATATGTGTTCCATGTCAGGGGAGAGCACGGGGCCACCGTCATCCACCGCAACGGAAAGGACGAACTGCTCCAAGCCCGCAACGACAGTCTGGGAGGCTCCATGGTATATCCCTCCTGGCACCCGGGTGGAAGATACTGCGCCTTCTCCACCAACAAGACCTCGCAGATGTTTCACAACGCCGGCAACAAGCGCGTGGAGGTGTATGACTCCTCCTCCGACATCTTCGTCTATGACACCGAGAAGCACGAAATCCTCAGCGACAGCATCGTCATGAGGAAATACTGGGCGGAGAACTGCCCGGCATTCTCACACGACGGCAAATGGCTCTATTTCGTCACCGCCAAAAGGCAGGTCTATCCCACCGACTACGACAAGGAACGCTACAGCCTCTGCCGCGTGGCTTTCGACGAGGGCAGCGGCACGCTAAGCGACCAAGTAGATACGCTCGTCAACTGCGAAAAAACCGGAAAGAGCGCCACATGGCCCAGACCGTCATACGACGGGAAATACATCATGTACACACAAGCCGACTACGGCTATTTCTCCATCTGGCATCCCGAGAGCGACCTGTGGCTCTATGACCTGGCTACCGGGGAGACTCATCCCTTGGAAAAGGCCAACAGCCAACAGGCGGAGAGCCTGCACAGCTGGACAGCCAACAGCCACTGGTTCCTCTTCACCAGCCGAAGGGGCGACGGCCTCTACTCCAAAGTGTATCTCGCCGCCATCGACAACGACGGCAACGCCACCAAACCATTCTTGCTGCCACAGAGAAACCCCAAGAAATACTACACCCAGACGGTGTATTCCTTCAACACACCCGACTTCACCTCCCGCTCTGTGAAAGCAAATGGTCGGAAAATGGGCAGGAACATAGAGAGTGACCAGCGCACAAACACCACCGTAAATGACAAAAACCTCTTCAAAAGCAACCATCAAGAAGAAAAATAATGGTTGATACGAGCAGAAAAGCTTTTGCGACATGCAAAAACCGCGTTTTTTGCTGAAATGCGTAACTTTGCAACGCAAACACAAAGCAACTCTTTCAATCATAAACGAACAAAACTAACTTATTATTAATTATTGCCGGAGCAGAAATCCGGAAAATTACCCAAAAGAGCGACAGATGTTTTTCTTGAAATTTAATTCATACATATTGTTATTTCATCAAGTTTGTAAAGCTGCGTCGGGAGACGCGGCTATTTTTTTGCCTCTTACAATGTGAAAAAGTGATGAAAAACAAGCACATTTCAGCCACCATAAGGGATTTTTCGACTTAATTATTTGCTAAAGTCAATAATTATTCTGAACTTTGCAACGAATAACGAAAACAGCTGTAAAAAAGACAAATTTGGGAAGGAAAATCATACCAATCCTCACCATGCTTTTATTGTTGGCAGCAAAGGGCGAGGCACAAAGCCGTCGTGAGATGGTTCGCGCCCACATGGATAGCCTGCTGCAAAAAAGATACAGTCGCACGAGTTACGACACGGCCTACATCACACGACCCGAATTCCGGTTGACGATGAAGGCCCGTGCCAACGTTTCCGGCAACAGCATCCACACCCGCGGCACCGTGAACGGCATCCACTCGGAAGCCCACTTGAAAACAGAGAAAAAGATGACGCTGAGCGTAGGGGCCAACTACCAAGGCCTCTCCTTGGGCCTTTCCCTCAACCCTGCCAGCCTCACCGGTAAGAAGAAGACAGACTACGAGGTAAACCTCAACATCTACAGCACACGGCTGAGCCTCGACGCCAGTTACCAGAACTCCAAGACCCTCTCCGGCGACATCGAGCAGCAGAACTTTTTCCACATCGTGCAAGGACAGATGGAAATGAAAGTGCTGAACATCGCAGCATATTACACCTTCAACCACCGCCGCTTCTCCTACCCGGCAGCCTTCACACAGTCATACATACAGCGCCGCTCCGCCGGCTCCTGGCTTGCCGGACTGTCCTTCCAGGGTGGAAGCATCAAGAAGAGCAAGGATGCTCCGGAGGCGATACCCGACATGCGCATCAAGGCCGACCACTTGGGATTGGGAGCCGGCTACGGCTACAACCTCGTCCTCTCTGGCAAGTGGCTCCTCCATTTCTCCGCCCTGCCCACCATCGTGGTTTACAACCACAACAACCTCACCGTCAATGGCGAGCGGAGGGAGGCAAGTCCCTTACGGCTCAACATGATTTTCAATGAGCGACTTGCCGTGGTTCACAATTTCTCCCCGCAGTGGTTCGCCGGTGTCACCGCCGTGATGAACAACTCCATCTTTCACAACGACGACGTGGTCATCAACCAAAACAAATGGATGTTCAGGGCCCTCGTCGGCATGAGGTTGTGGAAAATGCGTAAATAATGAAAAAACGAAAACATCAAAATACTTTAAGAAAATGAGCATCAGCAGATCCAACAAATTAGCGTGCATGTTGGTGGTTGCCATGACCCTTGCCTCATGCAACCTCGACATCCCCAAAGAAGTGCAGTCATCGTTTGAGACGATGACCATCGAGAAATCGGACATCGTCCTGCCCATCAAGTTCAGCGCGAAAATGAAAGGCAAGGCCGATGTCACCATCACCCCGCAGGTGAGCGGCCAGTTGACAAAGATTTGCGTTACTGAAGGCCAGCGTGTGGGCGTGGGCACCGTGCTCTTCGTCATCGACCAGCGCAACGCACAGCACGAGGTGGAGGCGGCCCAAGCCAACCTCCAAGCAGCCCAGGCCAACCTCCAAGCAGCCATTGCCTCGGAGAACAGCGCCAGTTTGGAATACCAAAGCAACAAGAACCTCTTCGACAAGAAAATCGTCAGCACCTACATGCTTGAGAACTCCCTCAACACCTACAAGCAAGCACAGGCGGCGGTGAGCCAGGCACGGGCTGCGGTGACACAGGCACAAGCCTCATTGAACCGTGCCAAGGTCAACCTTGGCTTCTGCACCATCACCTCCCCCGTGGTGGGTGTGATTGGCGAGATACCCGTCTTCGCCGGCGACCAGGTGTCGCCCGGCACGCAACTCACCATTGTCAGTGGTAACACGACGATGGACGCCGAATTCTCCATCACCGAGTCGTTCCTCGTCAACCAGCTGTCATCCGGAACGGTAAAAGAAGCGGACAAGAGCAGGGTGATGGCAGCACTTCCCGACGTCCAATTTGTCTTGAAGAACGGTGTGCAATATCCCTACGGCGGGCGCGTCACCAGCCTCACCGGCGTGGTCAACGCCGCCACCGGCAGTTTGGCCTGCAAGGCCTCCTTCCCCAACCCCGACGGGCATCTCTTCTCCGGCATGCAAGGCACGGTGGTCATCCCCATTCAGAAAAAGGACGTGATGGTCATTCCCATCAACGCCGTGGTGCGGCTCCAGGACAAGAGTTTGGTTTACAAGGTGATGCCCGACAGCACCGCCAAAAGCGTGGAAGTGACCATCACCAACACCGACTCCGGCAAGGACGTCATCATCAACTCCGGCCTCAACACGGGCGACGTCATCGTCACCACCGGAGCCAACAATGTGCAAGAAGGACAGAAAGTGCTCTTCCCCAAGGAGGAGGAAAGTGAAAAGAAAGACTGACACACGATGAAAGGCAACATCTTCATTTCCCGATACGTGATGGCGTGCGCCATCAGCATCGTCATCGCCCTGGTGGGCTTCATCTGCATGAAGACCCTGCCCGTGGAGCAGTATCCCGACATCGCACCGCCAACGGTGAGGATTTCCACCAGCTACACCGGCGCCGACGCCAACACCATCATGAAGTCCGTGGTGCAGCCCTTGGAGGAGAACATCAACGGCGTGCCTGGCATGACCTACATGACCAGCACCGCCAGCAGCACCGGCGACGTGAGCATCGTGGTGAACTTCGAGCAAGGCATCGACCCCGACATTGCCGCCGTCAACGTGCAGAACCGTGTGACACGCGCCACCGCCCTTCTGCCAGCCGACGTGGTGAAGGTGGGCGTGCAGGTGTTCAAGATGCAGAACAACATGCTGCAGATTGGTGCGCTGAAGAGCGTCGATGGCAAGTATAGCGACGACTTCATCGCCAACTACATCGACATCAACGTGAAGCCCCGCCTCATGCGCATCACCGGCGTGGGCGACGTGATGAGCCTTGGCAACACCTACGCCCTTCGCATCTGGCTCAAGCCCGACGTCATGGCACAGTATGGCATCGAACCCAACGAGGTGTTCGCCGCCATCGGAGGACAGAGTTTCGTGGCCTCCACCGGCTCCTTGGGAGCACAGTCGGAGAATGCCTACCAATACACCATGGAGTACAAAGGCACGCTCAAGACAGTGGAGGAGTTCAACGACATCGTCCTCCGCACCAGCAAGGGAGGGCACCTCCTGCACCTGAGCGACGTGGCACAGGTGGAGATAGGCGCCGTGAGCTACAGCTTCGCCTCCAACATCGACGGCAACCCCGGCACCATCTTCATGGTGTTCCAGGCCCCGGGAGCCAACGCCACACAGGTGAACGCCCGCATCAACAAGCTCTACGAGGAGCTTGAACCGACGATGCCCGCCGGACTGAAATTCGAAATCCTCGAGACCTCCGACGACTTCCTCTACGCGGCCATCCACAACGTGGTGGAGACACTCGTCATCGCCATCATCCTCGTCATCCTCGTGGTGTTCTTCTTCTTGCAGAATTTCAAGGCCACCATCATCCCCTCCGTCTCCATC
>CADBBP010000055.1 GCA_902792855.1 uncultured Prevotellaceae bacterium | reverse complement strand
ATGGTCTCCACCACTTTGCGGCAAGCCTCGATGCCGGCCATGTCGCGCTCCCCCCGAGGGCCGTCCTGGTAGAGGAACAGTCGGGCGGGGCGCGCCTTACGCACCTGGGCGAACACTTGTGAGAGGTGGTCGGGGCGGTTGAAGAACAGGATGAGCACCGAGATGTCGATGTTGGCAGGAGGGAGCATGGCTTTTCCGGTTTTCTATTCTAATGAGATTAGCTTAGTTTCTCCATCATGAAGATGGCGTGTATCTTGCGTTTCTCCGGCGGTGGCAATTGCATGTAGTCGCCGTAGAGGTCGCGCAGGAAGGTGTCGATGTCGCCCGGTGCGCTGAAAGTGCGCCCCTCGAACTCCACGGATGAGAGTGGGAGGATGCTGCTTCGCAGGTGGGTGGTGCCGTAGCCGTTGTTCATCGGGATGATGGAGGCGTATTTCTTCCGCGAGGTGAGGAGGCAGGCTGCATGCCATACGAAGCTGCATGCCACATATTTCGCGCCAAACCAGAAGAACTCCGCCACAGAGCGGAGGCCGTAGGGGTGTGGCTTGTGGAGGATGGCACGGCTGCGGCAGAGTGTGCGCACCAACTGCCCGCAGAAATTGCGGGGGATGGTGGGGTAACCCACAAAGGGGAAGATGTCCACGAAGAGGCCCTTGGGGTAGTCGGCATTGAAGCGGTCGCCAGGCTCCACGAAGAAGGAGTTGAGGTCGCGCACCTTGATGATGGGTTCCTTTGCCTCCGGCATCGTCTCTGGTGTCTGTAGCACCATCGTCTCTGGTAGTTCATTAGGAGCCACTTGCTTGAAACGCTCCACCTCCGGGAGCATCATGCCCACGTCGATGTCGTCGTCCCAGGGAATGAAGCCACCGTGGCGAACGGCGCCAAGCAGTGTGCCGCTCTCCAACCAATAGTCGATGTGGTGCTTCCGGCAGATGCGGTCTATCTCCACCAATATGGCCAACTGCTTCAACTGGCAGGGTCGGAGTGCCTGTTTCTGGTAGGCCTCAAGGAAGTCGTTTTTCTGCATGCGTGTAGCGTGTCGTTATTTTGACTGCAAAGTTACGATTAAGCGAGTGAAAAGCCAAATTTTATTTGAGCTTTTCCGAGCGTGAGTAACTTCGCGAAGCCAAAGTTACGATTAAGCGAGTGAAAAGCCAAATTTTATTTGAGCTTTTCCGAGCGTGAGTAATAAGATAGTGAAAGCTGAAGATAGGATGCGCTTCAACAAAGAAAATAAAAACGAGTTTTTATTTTGCATTGTCTTCGGCTTTCACTATCTTTGCATGCCAAAAGTCAAAGTCAGCAACCACAATGGACAAATATACCATCATCGCCCCCAAGGGAAGGGGGCGGTTTTCCAGCCGTCTGGAGGAGCTTCGTCTCACTTTAGGCGATTATCTTGATGTTGAGAAAGCCGAGGGTCGTCACCTTCAGTTGAGCATGGTTTTTCTGAGCGATGCCCAGAACCAATATGCCGACCTTGTGGCCTCCTCCCTTCACCGCGACCTCCTTTCCACCGCCGCCTGCTCCGTCATAGAGCAGCCTCCACTCGACTGTTCCAAGGTCACCCTGTTGGTGAAGACCACCGACCGTCCCGACGACTTCATCCTCCACAGCATCCGGCTGAGCGAGGAGGAGACACGCGGTGCCAACTCATATATCCAGACGATGCTCATCTTCAACAAATACCTTGATAGCATCCGACAGATGGGTTTGACGTTGCGCGAGCATTGTGTGCGCACGTGGATTTACGTGGCTGACATTGACGTGAACTACGAGGGGATGGTGCGTGCCCGCAACGACATCTTCCGCAACCAAGGTCTCACCCCCGAAACCCATTTCATCGCCAGTACCGGCATTGGCGGTTTCTCGCAGACCCGCAGTGCCTCCGTGGCCATCGACTTCCTCACCTTCCCCAATGTGAAGGAGACCGACAAGAAATATCTCCAGGCCCTTGACAACCTCAACCCCACCCATGAGTACGGCGTGTCGTTTGAGCGTGGCACACGCCTCGACCATGTGGGGCAGCAAACTTTCTACATCTCCGGTACCGCCAGCATCGACAAGCACGGAAAGGCCATGTATGTGGGTGACATACAGCGTCAGACCGCCCGTCTTTTGGAAAATATTGGCGCCTTGCTCCACGACGGCGGAGCCACGATGAACGACATCTGCTATTTCCGTGTCTATCTGCGCGACCCCTCCGACCGCGACCTCGTGGAGGCCTTCCTCTCCCGGGCCTACCCCAACATCCCCCATGTGCTGCTTCAAGGCAAGGTTTGTCGTCCGGAATGGCTCGTTGAGATGGAGTGCGTGGCACAAAAATCCAGGTGAAGATGAAAGCCCGGGCTGCTGTCATCCTCCTGTGGGGAGTTCTCTGCTGGGCCTTCTTCCAGTTCCTATATCCCTGCCATTTCTTCTATCAGGAGCAAAACCAGCTTTTCCTCCTTTCCACAGACTACATAGCCACCTACCTGCAGAAACCCGCCTGGGCAGCATGCCTCGTGGGCGACTTCCTCACACAGTTTTATTATTATCTCTACGCCGGCCCTGCCATCCTTGCCATCGCCCTGCTCACCGTGGGCGACTTGGCACGCCGTGCACTGCAGCACGCCGGCATGCGGCAAGGGTGGGCTTTTGCACTTGCCTTGTTGGTGATGACGCTTGAAGCCTTCTGCTGCCTGCGCGCGCAACACCGATTGTCGGCCGTCGTAGCCCTTGGCGGCGGTTTCGCCACTTACTTTGTGGCAAGCCTCCTTTATCGCCGATGCGGCAAGGTGATGACAGCCGTCCTCATCATCGTCGCTTCCGCTTTCGCCTATTGGCTCTTCGGCTACGGCCTGTGGGTCATGCAAGCCCTCCTCATCATAGAGGCCGTCTGCCAGTGGCGAAAAGGCAACAAAGGTTGGCATACACCCTTCTGCTTCGCCCCACTTGCCCTGGTGCCCCTCATCGCCTTCCTGGCCCCACGCCACTACTATCTCACTCCGTCGGCGGCGCTCGCCTATCCTAATCCCGGAAAGCCAGCCTTGCCCGACTTCGTGTTGGAGCGTGACTTCGCCGTGGACAACGAGTATCATTTAGGGCATTTCCACAAGGTGGAGCAGATGGTGGAGGAGGCTGACACCCACACCGACCAGATGCTCTTCTTCTACAACTTGGTGAAGGCGCAGAAGGGCGAGTTGCCCGACAATCTGCTGCGCTTCGTCCCCAACCAACTCGGCACTTTCTACGCCATCGGTCCGGAAACGCCGCGCCTTGTCATCATCAACATGAACGAACTGTATTGGGCATTGGGCGACATGACGCTCACCGAGCGCGCCGCCATGATGACCAACGTCTTCTCGCCACGCAACCGCAACGTCAGGATGGTGAAACGGCTCGCGGAGTGCAACATGGTGAGCGGCGACACTTTGGCGGCCATGAAATACCTGCGCCTCCTGCGACAGACCGTGGCATACAGCCAATGGGCAAAATATGCCATGGAGGGCGAGCCCAAAGCCTGCCACTTCGTAGCCGAAAAGCGACCCTACATCAACAAAGCCGACACCTTGCGCCTCAACGACAACCTCCACATGGTGATGATGGAACTCCTCGACAGCAACCCCGGCAACATCGCAGCCCTTGACTACATCCTCTGTAGTACGCTGCTGCTCAAGGATATGGAGAATTTCAAGCGCGACTACGACCGCTACTGCTACAATCTCGGTCGCGAGCGCGTGAAACCGCTCTACCAGCAAGCCCTCATGATTTACCTCGCCGGCACAAACGCCTCGGAGGAAGAATGGCGGAAATACATCCACGACGAGCGCATGGTGGCACGTTTTGCCGAATACAACCGCCAAAGGGGCAACACCCTCTTCAAGGACACCTACTGGTATTACTTCGACACCGCCCAAAAGCCACAGCCATGAAAACAATCCTCCACACCGTTCTCCTCGCACTGCTCTTGGCTGCCTGCACACCCACTCCAGAGGCTCCTGTGAAGAACCCCGCACAGCCAGACATCTATCCCGACTATGCCGACGTATGCATTCCTTCCAACATCGCCCCGCTCAACTTCCTCTTGCGCGACGAGGTGGAGGCCGTGGAGGCAAGGGCCGAATGTGGTGGCGAAGCCCTTGTGGTGAACGCACGAGGCAACGAGGTGTGTTTTGACGAGGAGGAGTGGCAAGAGTTCTTGGAAAAGGCTGTTGGGAAGAGTGTGCAAGTGACCGTCACCACGCTGAAGGACGGACAATGGACCTCCTGGCATCCCTTCACTTGGAAGGTGTCGGAAGACCCCATCGACCCCTGGCTCACCTATCGGCTGATAGAGCCCGACTACGAGATTTACCAAAACCTCTCCCTCCGCGAGCGATGCTTGGAGAATTTCGACGAGCGACCCATCAGTGACTACGGATTGGTGGGCAACCGCTGCATGAACTGCCACACCTATGCCAACCAGAACCCTAATTTGTCCATGCTATACGTCAGGGGCGAGGGAGGTGGAGCCATCCTCAACCGGGACGGAAAACTCTCCAAACTGAACATCAAAACGGAGGAGATGGCATCCGGGAGCGTGTATTTCGCCTTCAGCCCTTCCGGACGATACGTCGTCTTCTCCACCAACGACATCATACCCGCTTTTCACGCCAAGCCCGAGAAACGCCTCGAGGTGTTTGACAAGACATCCGATGTCTTCGTCGCCGACCTTCAGACGATGACCATCCTCCACAGTCCGTTGCTCGCCGACAGCGCTGTTTTTGAAACATTCCCCGCTTTCGCTCCCGACGGGAAAAGCATCTTTTTCTGTTCCGCCCCACCCGGAGGTTTGCAACAGATGAGATACAGCCTCTGCCGCATCGCCTTCGACGAGCAGACAGGGCGCATGGGGGAAAGCGTGGACACCCTCATGGGACCTTCTCCCACCAGCGATGACAAATGCTCCGTCTGCCATCCTCGTGTCAGTCCCGATGGCCGTCGCATCATCTATACCGTGGCACACTACGGCACATTCCCCATCTGGCACACGGAGACCGACTTGCAGATGATGAACCTGACGACAGGGGAGGTGGACAGGATGGAGGTTGCCAACAGCGACAAGAGCGACACCTACCACTCTTGGTCGTCCAACAGCCGATGGCTTGTCTTCGCTTCAAAAAGGGATGACGGACTATATGGAAAACCTTATTTCTGTCACATAGACAAGGATGGAAAGGTGGAGAAGCCCTTTGTGCTGCCACAGCGCAATCCCAAGTTCTATGACAACTGCCTCAAGTCGTTCAATATTCCCGAATTGGGTCGGGGCCCGCTGCCCTTCCAAGCCATCGATGTGAAACATGCCGTGGAGGGTCCACAGGAGAATTTCACATTTACAAAGCAAAGCAATACCATAAATAAAGAACGAAACCGTCTTTAGGATGGATTGAAAAGACTACTTTGCTTGCGCGAAGATAGGCTGCGGTTCGGAAATGAAAATAAAAAACTTCGTCTTTTATTTTGCATTTCACTCACCTTGCACTATCTTTGCAGATGACTATTTGGTTTGGGCAATGAAGGATTGAAACAGAATCAACATAATGTTGGTCAAGAAGAATTGCTTGATTGCGAAAAAGGAAGCTTATAACAGAATAGAGTTATGGATAAGAAGAAACAGGATATAGCCTATTTCGTTTCTTTCTGCATTGAGCAGTATAAGAATGCGAAGCATTTATCTGGTGCAGAAGCTATGCGTCAGTTGGATGAGTATAAAGTGCTTGATTATCTGAGCGAGCATTATGAAACACTTCATACCCAGAGCCGCCAGTGGATACTGGAGGATATAGAGGAATTTTTACAACTGCGAAAAGAAAAGGCGTATGAGAATATATCATGGTAGTATAGAAAAAGTTACCAATCCTGTACTTCGGAAATCTAATCGCACGCTCGACTATGGCAATGGTTTCTACACAACGACTTCGTATAAGCAGGCTGAAGAATGGGTGCTTAGGAGAATGGCTGAAAATGAAGTGAGGCTTGGATATGTCAATGTGTTTGAGTTTGATAGAGCTTCATTACGCAAGTTGAATTGTTTGGCTTTCTATTCTCCTACAGAGGAGTGGGTTGATTTTGTAATGCAGAACCGCACCCAAAAAGGATTTACCCATTCTTACGACATTGTATTTGGCCCTGTCGCAAATGATCGGGTATATGCGGCTTTCGCACTTTATGAAGGTGGATTGATAGGCAAGCAACAGTTGATAGCAGAATTAAAGACATACAAACTTGTTGATCAATACCTGTTTCACACAGAAGCAGCATTGCAGACATTGTCGTTCATTGAAGCAAAGGAGGTGAAAAATGACATTAGACATTAATCAAGATAACCTATATCTTCTTCTTCCATCAAAAGTGGCGTGGCTTGCAGGCATGTTGTCAGAAGACAAGAACATAAGCATCGTTGAAGCGGTGAGAATGATTTATTCGTCTGACACATATAAACAGTTAGAGAGCGAAGCCACCAAAATGTGGCATCTTGGCCCTGTGGCTCTCTACCAAGAAATGAACGTCTAATGTGGCATTAGTTAAACTTATCTCAAATTAGTTTTAGAGTTGAACCCTCGGCGACCCCTTTTCGGGCATCACCGAGGGTTTTTCATTCCTCCAGATATTTTTTCACTTGATGATTTTCTTCCCGTTGTGTATATAAATGCCTTTGGGCAATGCAGGTAAGAGAGATTCGTTATCGGAGAGTTTGCGGCCGTTCAAATCAAAGATGCCTGTATCTTGGTGGCGGCCGGTTTCCTCAACGTTTTTGACGTCCGTAGGAATTGCCTCGGCTTGAATACCCACTTCTGCCGCAGAAGTCCATTTGTTGCCGTTGATTTCCGACAAGGCGACAAATTTGAAATAGCGGGCTTCTTTGGGAGTGCTCAATTTGGCCACCTGCAAGGATGTCGTGTTTTTAAATTCCCCTTTGACGGCAGGTGTTCCCCAAGTCTTTCCGTCGGTGCTCAAATACACTTCAAAAGATTTCACCATCCCGTTCTGATTGCCATCACAGCGACCGTTGTAGGTGAAGGCTGTGACACGATAGTTGTTGACCATGTCCACCACCAATGTATGGGGGCAGGCAGGCTCTGTGCCGACGTATTCTGTATGCCAGAATGTGGAGAGGTTGTTGTCGAAGGCAAGGCGGGCTTCGTTGTCTTTGTGCTGACTGTCTGCACTCACCAATTTCCATACTCCTTTGTTGATGAAAAGCGCAAAGTCGTAACCAATAACAGGGCTGTCCATCATGCCATCATGCGAGCAATAGGCGTCAATGTGACAAGCATCAGGATGGTTGAGCGTCGTGGTGTATCGCTGATATTCACCTCCGTCGATGCTGTAGTAGATGGCTGCTCCGGCGGTTGGGGTTGTCATTCTAATGTTGCCATTGCTCAAGCGCTCGCAACTGACAAGTTGGCAAACAGGCATGGAAACACGCGCTTTTTGAGATGGGATGCTTGCTGGTGTGAGCGGGAAGATGAAGAAGCGGAAAGACTGATTGGCGGCAACCAATTCATATTTGCTCAATACGTCGGAGCCGCAACTGGCATTGCCCAAGCCGCGTGTGGCGGCATCGAGTGATACGACAGTATTGTCGCATGCCTTCCATTGATAGGTGTGTTTGCTCCTCGTGTCGCGGTTGGTGTAGTTGTCTTCCGGGCGGAAGTGCACGGCAGAGGCCGCCATTTGGTCGGGAGCGACAAACAACAGTCCGTTGCCTTCCGTGTCGGTGAGCGACATCCAGCGCACCTCCTGCTTGGTGCCGTGCTCCTGGGGCAGGATGTAGTCTTCCCGCTGGCTGCTGACCGTCGCCTGATAAATGGCTGGCAGACAAGCCTCCTTTCGGTCCCGATAACTGTCCCAAGGTCCTCGCCCGAACCAGGAGAGTTGCTCCATGGACGAGGGCATTTCCATCCTGAACCCCATTTTAGGCAAGATGGTTCCCTTTTGTGTGGGGCGGATGAGGGCATTGGTCATGAGCGCCCCGTCTGCACAAACAATGAAATGGAGGCAGACGTTGAAGGTGGTGTTGTTCTGCCCAGTGTAGATGCTGTTGAGGGTGATGGTGACAGTCTTGTTGTCGTCGCTCTTGGCAAATTCAGAGGAGGTGCAGCGTACGGACAATTTTCGCAGTCCCATATTGTCCCATGTCGCCTTCTGTGGCCCGTCATTGTCTGTTGGCAACCTGAATGCGTTGAAACATAAAGGTTTGCTTATCATCTCCTTGCCATTGAGTTGGTAACTGCTCAAGGTTCCGGAAGACTTGCTGAAAACGGCCTTGAAAGTGGAGTTGCCCACGGTGATGCCATTCGTGGCGTCCTCCACCTCCAAGTTTTCACATCCATCAAGCATGGTCATGTCGTACATTGGCTTCTGTGCCTTTTTGATTGGCAGTTTCTCTTCCGCCACCACATATCCTGCCTCAGCCCATGGGGTGTCTTGCTTCAAGGTAGCGGTGAAATACACAAAAGCCTCTTGGGTGTCGTCCACGGTGTCCAGGGCACTCATGTCCATGGTTATCAATGCGCTGTCGCCGGGGGCTACATGCTGGCTGATTTCTCCTGTGGAGAGCTGATGGCCCTCCTCGTCCATCAGTGCATATCTCAGGTCGTAATATGAACTTGGCAGGAATGCCATCTTGTTCTTCACACGAAACTGGTTGGTTTTGTTCTTCACAGCCTTGAATTCTATGGGTTGATAGACTTTCTTGGTGTTGTAAGTTTTGGAGGTGTAGCTCCAGTCAGGGCGTACAAGGCCGTTGATGCAGAAATTGCCGTCGTTAGGCACGTCGCCAAAATCTCCGCCATACGCCCAATATTCTTTTCCTGCCGAGTTTTTCGTGAGCAGGCCCTGGTCTTTGAAATCCCATATAAACTCACCTGTAAGGCATGTGTATTTTTCGTAAAGGTCGAACATGTCTCTTACATTGCCCATCGCGTTGCCCATCGAATGGCTGTTCTCGCATTGGATATGGGGCTTCTGCCCACTCTTTCCCTGTCTTGACGAACCAATCCAGTTGATGTAGTCATAACTTCCATACATGGAGCTTGAGACGTCGGCGTAGTCGCTATTGCCCTCATAATGTGTGAGGCGTGTCTTGTCCAGTGCTTTGATGGCTTCTGCCACATACTTGAAGTTGACACCATTTCCAGACTCATTGCCAAACGACCAGATAAAGATACAGGGATGGTTGCGCAACCATAAGACTTGATTGGCGGAACGCTCCACCATCGCATGGCGGAATACTTCGACCGAGGAGAGCTTCATGTTCGCATGGCATTCCACGTCAGCCTCAGCCAGGACGTACAGTCCGTATTTGTCGCAAAGGTCATAGAAAACGGGGTCGTTGGGATAGTGAGAGGTGCGGACAGCGTTGATGTTAAGTCGTTTCATCGTCTTGATGTCCTCTTCTATCTCTTCATCCGTGATGGCACGACCGTTGACAGGACTGAAATCATGCCGATTGACCCCATGAAACACCATGCGTCGGCCGTTGATGGTCAGTGCCCCGTCGGAACGGATGCCCACCTCTTTGAACCCTACTTTCCCACCTCGTATGTCGATGGCTTTTCCGTCCATGTCTTTCAAGGTCAGGACAAGGTCATAAAGATTGGGCTCTTCGGCACTCCATTTCAGTGGATTGGTCACATCCATGTCAAAGTTCAACTCGTCTCCATCCACAGGCTTGGTGGCCGAAGCAATGTCGAGGCCGTCTTTCTTGATGCACACGGCCACCTCGCCACCCTTTACGGCCTCGGCTCCCGTGAGGTACACTTTCACGTTGGCCTTGGCGTTGGTGTAACTGTTGTCAAGGTCGGTGGTGAAGAAATAGTCACGTATTTGGCTTTTTGGAGCAGACCACAAGAAACAGTGCCGCTGGATGCCTGTCAGCCTCCAGTAGTCCTGGCACTCCAAGAATGAGCCACTTGTGAACCGAAACACTTGCAATGCAATGGTGTTTTCACCTTTATTCAGATAAGACGTGATGTTGAACTCCGAAGGCAAATAGGAATCTTCGCTGTAGCCTATGCGCTCTCCGTTGATCCATAGGTAGTAGCCATGCCCTACGCCATTGAACCGCACATAGACGTCGCGACCATCCCAAGAGTCGGGAAGCGTGAACGTTTTGCGGTAGGTTCCCACGGGATTGGGCATGGAGCTGTTGTAGGTGAACCAACTGGGGCGGCTGGCCATTACACTATAGGTGCTCTCGTTGTAAGAAAAGGGGTAGGCTACATTGCAATAGAGCGGTTTGTCCCACGACTTGCCATGGTTGACGCCCCATACTTGCCAACTGGATGGCACGTCGATGTCTGTCCATGCAGCATCGTTGTAGTCTTTGGCACATGTAGCAGGGTTCAAGGATGTTGGCGTCTTCACCCAATAGAATTTCCATTTCCCGTCGAGCGACAGGTAATAAGGCGACTCATGGATGTCGTTGGCGGCCACGTCTGCTTCAGAAGCAAAAGGGATTCCTACGGTATGGGCATTCTCACGGTTGACATGGGAGATTTTGGGGTCGTCCCATTCCTTACCTGTCTGGGCAAGAGCAATATGGCTTGCCAACAAGGATAAAATAAGAATAAGTCTTTCTATTTTGTGCATGGTAATAGGGATTTGAAATGCAAATTTAGGCAAAAGGAGGGATATTCAAAAAGACGGAACCATATTTAACTATATTTAATTGTGAAAAAATAGGTAGTTTGTTTCATAACACCCCAAAAGGAACAAGGATTCTGATTTTGTGTCTATGAACTTGTTAGAAAATCCCTTATAAAATAGGATGTTTCAAATTTTTTCGCTATTTTTGCAGTCGAGACACATGGGTGAGTTGCTCCGAATGGATGGCTTCTCTCTCGAACACGCCATTGGGCAGGTGGATATGTTATGAAAGACATGAATCAAGTGAAATAAAAATTGACAATATGCTACACATCAATGAAGAGGCAGCACGTTGCCTGTTGTGCCATGACGCACCATGTACGAAAGCGTGCAAGCAAGGAGACCCGGCACGGGCCATTCGTGCCATAAGGTTTGACAACGCACGCAACGCGTGGAGGTGGGTGAAGGGTTGTTCGTCCGACGACTTGGAGCGAGCTGAGAAGGCATGCATCCATTACGACCAACCCATCCGCATCCGTGAACTGCTCCAAAAGGTTGAAACAGACTGCAAGACGGGGCAGGGTGGACAAAACCCGGCGGAGGCCAACCGGCAACTGCCATCTCTCGCCATCAAGTTCTGCGGGATAGAATGCGAGAACCCCTTCTTTTTGGCTTCCTCGGCGGTGTGTACCAACTACGAGATGGTGGCCCGGGCTTTTGAGGCTGGTTGGGCTGGCGTGTTTTACAAGACCATCTGCAAGCAGGACATCCACGAGGTGTCGCCCAGGTTTGATGCAGTGAAGGAAGCCACGTCCTTTGCTGGTTTCCGCAATATGGAGCAGTTGTCGGAAAACCCATACGAGGTGGACTTCGACATCCTGAGCCGCTTGAAAAAAGACTATCCCTCGAAAATCGTGGTGGCTTCCATCATGGGGCAGATGGAGGAAGACTGGATTGAGTTGGCGAAGATGGCCGAGGAGGCGGGATGCGATGCTGTGGAACTGAATTTCTCATGTCCGCAGATGCGGTTGGCTGGCATGGGCAGCGACGTGGGACAGAACCCGGAACTCGTCACTTTCTACACTGCTTTCGTGAAGCGTACCGTCAACATACCCGTCATCCCGAAGATGACGCCCAACATCACGCAAATCAACAACCCTGCCATGGGAGGATATTTCGCCGGGGCGGACGCCATTTCTGCCATCAACACCATCAAGAGCGTCACGATGACGCCCGAAGCGGAGGTGAGTGAGAAGAAAACCATTTCCGGATACAGCGGACGGGCAGTGAAACCCATCGCCCTGCGCTTCATCTTGGAGATGGCCAGAAACACCATCATGAAGAAGATTGAATTCAGTGGCATTGGAGGCATTGAGACATGGCGCGATGCATTGGATTTCATACAGTTGGGATGCCGCAATGTTCAGGTGTGCACCGCCGTGATGCAGTATGGTTACCGCATCATCGACGACCTCGTGCTTGGTCTGCAGACTTTCATGCTGGAGAGGGGTGTGGAGCATTTGGAAGACTTGGTGGGGGAACAACTGCCTCGCTTTGTCCTCCCTTCAGAGCTCGACCGACAGACAATTGTCTATCCGAAAATCGACCGAGAGAAGTGCATGGGGTGTGGGAGATGCTACATTGCTTGTCAGGATGGAGGTCATCAGGCCATTGCTTTCGACAACGAACGGCGCCTGCCACGCATCATAGGCACGAAGTGCGTGGGCTGTCACCTTTGCCGCCTCGTATGTCCCACCGGCGCCATCGGCATGACAAAACGAATAGCGTCGCCGAGAGAGAAAGCTCAAGACTAAGGGTCGCATAGGCCGATTCGCAAATCCACCACACAAAGTGGTTTTCTGCAAAAACGGTGACGAAAGTTGCCGTTTTTGCTTCTTTGGCTTGATATAAATCAAGAAAAAGGGTGATTCTTACAATTAAAGTAAAGAAAATTTGCGAGGTTGCGCAAATCGTGCTACTTTTGCATAGTGTTTTTCATAGTATTAGATTTAAGGTTAACAAGGTTGGGACTCAGCGGAGCCCCATTTTTTTTGCCCTTAAGCGAAATACTGAAACTCCAGAAGATGCTTACAATTGGAAAAATCCAAATATATTTGGCTTTTCCCTCGCTTAATCGTAACTTTGCAGCGGAAAAGAAAAGAAGATGAAAAAGCTACTCATACAAATTGTCGCCTGCGTGGCCATGTCCTTTTTGGCATTCGGTTGTGGTGGCGATGGCAAATGCCACATTCATGGCACCATTTCCAATCAATATGATGGGAAGAGAATATTCCTCAAGCCCTTCGGTGGTCCCGCCACGAGCGAGAATGTTGACTCCGTGGTCATCCGCGATGGCAAGTTTGAGTTTGTGAGCGACACCACCAAGATGAAGGTGATTTTGCTCGACTACCATTTCCGGATGGGTGTGGAGCAGTTGCTCGTTGTCACCGAGGCAGGCGACTTGCAAGTGGAGATAGGTGTCGATAGCCGTTCGAGCGGCACGCCTCAGAATGACTCCTTGCAGCAGTGGAAGGTGAGGAAGCACATCTACGACCAGCAATTCCCTCCCATGAAGCAGGAGGTGGAGCGTTTGCGCAAGGCAGGCCAGACGGCCAAGGCCGACAGTTTGGAAGAGCAGGCGAAGTCAATTCGCATTGCGTTCAATCGATACTCCCGTCGCATGGCAGAGAATGTGGGAGCGGGTCCGCTTCGTGATTTCCTTTCTTCCATGTTCCCTCTCACCTACAAGCGTCAGATGCCCGACAGTACATACGTGGAATACGATTTCGACACCCATGAGCCGATTGGCAAGTAACTCATTGAAATGGGGGCTTTCGCTCCTGTTCTGCCTGGTGGTCTTCCTCTTCTGGTGGCGGCGTTTCCCACAGGCGTTGGCCTTCCAGGAGCAGTTTCAGCTGTTTCTCTTCAGCGGCGACTACCTCGCCTCCCGCCTCGCGGAGCCGGGCGGCGTGGCCCGTTATGTGGCGGAATTTCTTGTGCAGTTCTATAACAACGTGGTGGCAGGTGCGGCCATCATCGCCATCCTTCTCATGCTCCAACAGCGGTTGGTGTGGCGCTTGATGCATTCTGCCTGCGGGGCGTGGTATCCCCTGAGTTTCCTCCCCTCCATTCTGTTGTGGCTGTTGATGGGCGACGAGAGCGTGCTGCTCACCACCGTGACATCCCTGCTCATCGTCACTGCCGCCATGCTCCTCACGCCAGGGAAGTCCTGGGCGCGTTTGGGCTACGCCATTGTTGCCATCCCTCTCGCATATTGGCTTGCCGGTCCTTTGGCACTCCTTTTGGCACTCTACATCCCCTTTCGCCAAACCCCCGAAGGCGATAGTCCCTCATTCCGAATCGTGGCCTCTGGCGTGGTGGCTGACATCCTTCTCTTTCACTTCTGCCTCACCGCCAGCACCTACTTCTTGCCCTATCCTTTTTTGCGCCTCGCTTTCGGTTTGGGCTACTACCGCTATGTGGAGGTGCTGCCCTATCTCCTTGTGGCCGTCGCCCTCGTTGTGCTGCTCCTCGCAGTATGCGGGAGGTGGCTTCCCATCTTGCGTGGACGCAAGGCCTGGCTGATAGCAACTGGTCAGGTGGTGTTTTTGACGGCACTCCTTGTCACCGCCCTCCCTGGAAGTTATGAGCGCAGGAAATACGACCTTATGGAGTATGACTACCTTGTCAGGGCCAATCGTTGGGATGCCATCGTGGAGAAATCCACCCTCCAGCAACCCGACCTTCCGATGAGCGTTTGCGCCACCAACCTGGCGTTGGCCATGCGTGGTGAGTTGGGCGACCGTGCCTTCGACTTCTACCAGAACGGCTCCCACGGCCTGCTGCCGCCCTTCGAGCGCAACTACGCCTCGCTCATGCTCACTGGAGAAGCCTATTTCCAACTCGGCCTCGTCAACACCGCCCAGCGCTTCGCCTTCGAGGCGATGGAGGCCATCCCCAATTACAACAAGAGTGCCCGTGCCGTCAAGCGCTTGGTGGAGACCAACTTGGTGAACGGGCAATACCGCGTGGCGGCAAAATACATCAACATGCTCAAGAAGACTGTCTTCTACCGCAACTGGGCCCAGCGCATGGAGCAACTCATGACCGACGAGAAAGCCATCGATGCGCATCCCGTCTATGGAAACCTGCGACGGCTGCGGCTCAAGGAGGATTTCCTCTTCAGCGAGAGGGAGTTGGACAAGGTTTGCGGGCAACTCTTCATGCACAACAATGAGAACACCTTGGCACGACAATATCTCATCCTCTTCCCGCTTCTGCAAGGCGACGTGGACAAGTTCATGAGTTATGCTCAGGTGGTGCAGGAGAAGGCAGGCTACAACCCGAGGGCCTCGCAGGAAGCCATCGCATACGCGTTCATGCAAAAGGGGCAGATGCCACCCGCCGGTCTCGTGCCGCCCGTCACGGTGCAGCGGCTGCGCGAGTTTGTGAGTGCATACAAGACGGCGGGCAAGAACTCGCCGCAGGTGCAACGCTTCAAAAACACCGTTTGGTATTACTTGACAGGAGGAGAATAAGGCGATGAAAAACAATAGTATGCTCACTTGGCTGGCCGTTGCGGTACTTGCCGCAGCCCTCGCCGCTTGCACACAAAAGGTGGTCAACCCGGAGAGGCAAGCCACTCCACCACCCATCTATCCCGACTACATCGGAGTCACCATACCCGCCGGGGTGGCACCCCTCAATTTCAATTTCGCCGGAGGCCCCTTCGACTGCCTTGATGTCGTGGTGCGTGGCGAGAAGGGCGGCGAACTGCACAGCAATGGCGGCATGGCAGTCTTCGACATCGACGAGTGGCACGCGCTGACGGAGGCCAACCGTGGGGCGCAACTCACCGTCACCGTCTGTGTCGAACGTGAGGGGAAATGGACGCAATACGACGACTTCCCCATCCACGTGGCTTCCCATGGCCTGGAGGAGTGGGGGCTCACCTACCGCCGCGTGGCTCCGGGATATGAGACCTACAGCCACATGGGCATCTATCAGCGCGACTTGTCCAACTATGACGAGGAGGCAGTCATTGACAACACCGAGGTGCCGGGGATGTGCGTCAACTGCCACACCGCCAACCGCACCAACCCGGAACAGATGGTCTTCCACGTCAGGGGCGACCATGGCGCCACCATGATTCAGCGGGGAGGGCAGGCGGAATGGCTGCAGGCGAAAAACGAACTGTTGGGGGGGTCCATGGTATATCCTTATTGGCACCCCTCCGGCAAATATTGCGCCTTCTCCACCAACCAGACCCGCCAGGGGTTCCACGTGGTGCACGACGAGCGCATCGAGGTCTTCGACCTCTCGTCCGACATCTTTGTCTATAACCCCGAGACACACGAAGTCATCTCCGACACCATCGTCATGACAAAGGACTGGTCGGAAAACTGCCCCGTCTTCTCCCCCGACGGACGGACGCTCTATTTCATGACGTGCCGGCAGCAGGACTACCCGGCTCACTACAAGGACGAGAAATACAACCTCTGCAGCATCAGCTTCGACCCCGACAAGGGGGTCTTCGGCGACCATGTCGATACGCTCTTCAACGCCGCAGCCATGGGGAAGAGCCTCACCTGGCCACGGCCTTCGTATGACGGGAAATACATCCTCTTCACACTCATCGACTATGGCTATTTCTCCATCTGGCACGAGGAGGCCGACCAGTGGTTGCTCGACTTGGCGACGGGCGAGGCGCACCCCGTTGATGCGTGGAACAGTCGGCGTGCCGACAGCTATCACAACTGGAGCGACAACAGCCGATGGGTGGTCTTCACCAGCCGCAGGGGCGACGGGCTCTACTCACGCCTCTACCTGGCATACATCGACGAGCAGGGAAAGGCCTCCAAGCCATTCCTCCTGCCACAGCGCAACCCATGGGAATATTACGACGCGTCGCTCTATTCATTCAACACGCCCGACTTCACCAAGAGTCGTGTGGACTTCGACCACCGTGATGCTGCGCAAGCCATCGCTTCCGACAAGCGCGTGCCCACCGGAGCGAAAAAATAGCCTTACTTTTCTTCTTCTGCCAAGTACCATTTGGAGTAGCCCACATAATGTGCGGCGAAACTCTCTGCTTGGTCTGGGCGCGTCTTCTTGATGAATTTTGCTGGAACGCCGCCCCATATCTCGTGAGGGCCGATTTGCGTGCCTTGAAGCACCAAGGCACCGGCTGCAACGATGGCTCCTTCGCCCACCACGGCGTTGTCAAGCACCGTGGCACCCATGCCGATGAGTGCTCCGCGGCGGATGGTGCAGGCGTGTACGGTGGCGTTGTGGCCGATGGAGACGTCATCCTCGATGATGGTGGGCCCCACCTCGTATGTGACGTGTACGCAGGCGCCGTCTTGCACGTTCACACGGTTGCCCATGTGGATGTATGCCACGTCGCCGCGCACCACGGCATTGAACCAGATGGAGCATTCGTCGCCCATCTCCACTTCGCCCACGATGGTGGCGTTTTCGCTGAAATAGCAGTCTTTTCCCCATTTGGGGGTAAGGCCTTTCACTGACTTGATAAGTGCCATGTCTTTTTTGAGGGTATTTAGGGTCTTTAAGGACTTTAAGGTCTTTAAGGACTTTAAGGTCTTTAAGGACTTTAGGGTCTTTATGATTTTTGTGATAGTGTCTTGCAAATATTTGAGAGGGCTTCTTGCAGGTAGTGGTGGGGGCATGCCAAGTTGAGGCGTATATAGCCTTCGCCGGCGGTGTCGCCATACATCGTCCCGCTGTTGACGAGCACGAGAGCCTGCTCCAGCAAGAGATTTTTCACCTCGTCGGAGGAGAGGTTCAGGCCACGGATGTCAATCCATGCAAGGTAGGTGCCTTCGAGGCGGGTCAGCTTCAGTTTCGGCAGCGATTGCTCGATGGTGCTCCGCAGCAATTCATAGTTGGTGTTCAGGTATGGGCAGAGTTGCTCTATCCAGTATTCGCATTCGTTGTATGCCGCGATGGTGCCCACCACTCCGAAGGGGTTGACATCGCAAATCTCGTTGATGTTGATGGCCCTGTCGATACGCTGGAGGGTTTCCGCATTGTTGCTGATGATGTTGGCTATCTGCAGGCTGGCGATGTTGAACGACTTGGAGGGTGAGTTGAGCGTGATGGAGTTGTCGAGGCATTCAGCCGAGACGGAGGCGAAGGGGGTGTACTTGTAGCCGGGCATCACCACTTCACAGTGTATCTCGTCGGTCACCACCTTCACGCCGTTGTGCAGGCAGATGGTGTTCACACGCTCCATCTCTTCCGCCGTCCACACCCGTCCGACGGGATTGTGCGGGTTGCAGAAGACGAGGAGTTTTGTCTGTGGGTCGGCGGCCTTGCGCTCCAGGTCGTCGAAGTCGATGTGGTAGGTTCCATCCTCAGGGATGAGCGGGTTTTCCACGATGATGCAACCATTGTTGCGGATGGACGAGAAGAAGCAGTTGTAAACAGGTGTCTGTATCAGCACCTTCTCTCCGGGAGCGGCGAGTGCTTTGATGGTGGCGGAGAGTGCCGGCACCACGCCTGAGGTGTAGAGCATCCATTCCCGTTCGATGTGCCAGTGGTGTCGTCGTGCGAACCATGAAATGACGGCCTCGTAGTATTCGTCGGGTACAATGGTGTAGCCGAAGACGCCGTGCTCCACACGTCGGTGCAGGGCGTCGATGATGGGTTGCGCCACGCGGAAGTCCATGTCGGCCACCCACATCGGCAGGGCGTTGGCCGCCTCCGGGCTGTCCCATTTCACACAGTTGCTGTGGCGACGGGGTATAGGCAGGTCGAAGTCGTGTTGCATGTCATTGCTTGTTACGGGTGATGATTTGGCAGTCGGCCGGCCCCTTGATGTTCTCGTCGATGATCACCTCGCCGTAGCTGTCGGCCACGATGCGCCCGCCTGCAGGGTTTTTCACGCTGGCGACATGTCCGCGGATGTCGGCCTGCACGGTGGAGTATTCGAAGGCTCGGTCGCTGGCGGGGTCGAAGGTGCAGTTCTCCAACACCAGGTTGCGTGCGTAGCACAATGGCTGCTCGCCGCCGATGTGGCAGTTCACCAACCTGAGGTTGTTGGAGTGCCACCCCAAGTACTCGCCATCGAGCACGGAGTCATAGATGGTGACGTCCTCCACCTCCCAGAAGGAGTCCTTCGTGGTGATGTGTGCGTGGTGTATCTCCACGTCCTTCACATATTGGAACACGTATTTGCTGTCGCTCTTCAGGTTGTCCACGCGGATGTGCCGGCTTCCCATGAAGGGGTATGTGCCGTCGTGCAGCGTGACGTTTTCAAGCACCAGGCCGTCGATGTTCCAGAAGGTCTCGTCGGCATCGTTGATGGTGACGTTGCGCAGTGTCAGGTTGCGCATCTCCCTGAAGAACTTGGGTGCGTCGATGATGCAGTCGGTCATCTCCATGTTGTTGGAATACCAGATGGCCGAGCGCGAGCCGGGTGCGAAATAGCAATGTGTGATGAGACTGCGGTTCACGTGCCAGAGGGGGTATTTCCCCTCAAAGCGGCAATGGTGGCACTCGATGTCGCTGCATTCCTTGATGCCCGACTCACCTTCAGTGATGGTGACATGCTCCAGGCGCAGGCCGTGTGACTCGAAAAGCGGGCGCTCGCCTCCGAAGGATTGGTTGCAGATGGTTTTCATTGTAAAGTAGTTAGGGGCTATAGGGGATATAGTATCTATAGTTTCTATAGTATCTATAGTCACTATAATGGCTATCGGGCCTATTGCATCAAGAGCGGCGGCCCGTCAGATGGCAGGCCGCCGCTTGTTGTGTTGTGGTGTTTAGAGGTTGGGATTGATTTTGCTCCACTCGGCGATGGGCGGCACGATGTTGAGCGTGACCAGTTCGTCGCGCATCTTGCAGAGGTGAGCGTAAGAAGCGTCGAGCTTGGCGTTCTCCTCGGGTGTGCCTTGTGGAACCTCGAAGGTGGCTCCTTCCGGGGTGAGGCAAGTCTTCATGGCCATCATGATGTGGTCGTACTTGTCGGTCTTCACGTATGTGCCCACAGGGAAGCGGAAAGGTTCGCCGCCCATGGCAGCGCGTATCATCTCCACGGAGAGGTATGAGGGGCTTTGGAACGAAGAGCGTCCGCGCAGTTTGATGATGCGTGCGCCGCCCTGTGTCACTTCCTTCTTCATCTGCTCCCACTCCTCTTCGGGGAACTCCTCAGTGCCGATGATGTCGGTGAGTTTGCGGCCGGCAATCTCCACGTGGCTGCCGAAGACGGCCATCTGCTCGCCATGTCCTCCGTATGTGGCGCATCCGGTGATTTCATCTTGCATCACACCGAATTTCTTTGCCAGTGCCGACTGCAGGCGGGTGGTGTCCAAGCCGGCGAGGGTGGTCACCTGTCCGGGTTTCAGGCCCGAGTAGAGCAGTGTCACCAGACCGGTGAGGTCGGCCGGGTTGAAGATGATGACCACGTGCTTCACGTCGGGGCAGTATTTCTGGATGTTCTCACCCAGCTCCTGTGCAATCTTGCAGTTGCCTGCGAGCAAGTCCTCGCGTGTCATGCCTTCCTTGCGTGGGGCACCTCCACTGGAGATGATGTATTTGGCGTTGGTGAAAGCCTCTGCTGCGTCGGTGGTGGCAGTGATGTTCACGTTGCCAAATCCGCTTTGGCGCATTTCCTCGGCCACGCCCTCCGGTGAGAAGACGTCATAGAGGCAGATGTCGCTTGTCAGGCCCATCATGAGGGCGGTTTGCACCATGTTGGAGCCAATCATACCGGCGGCTCCGACAATTGTCAGTTTCTCGTTAGTTAAAAATGCCATAAATTCAGTATTAAATTGTTGATAATCCTATTTAGCCGCAAAGTTAGTGGAAATCGCGTATAAAACAAAATAATTTCCCATTTTTATTTTTCCTTGTCCCCATGTTTGGTCAGTTCGCTTATTCTTCTTATCTTTGCCTACTCCATCAAAAAACACCATGCTATGAACAGAACGACCTCCTTTTTGGCTGCTTTGCTGATTGTTTCGGCTGTCGCTGCCCATCCCATAGACTATGAAAAGGCACGCTCGCTCGCCGCCAAGTATGCGGTGTCGGACATGCCCGTCCTGCACCATGCGGCAAGGGTGAGCAGGGCTGGCTCCACGCCACCTTATTATGTCTTCAGCCGAGGCGAGGGAGCCGGTTATGTCATTGTCGCCGGCGACGACTGCCTCCCCTCCATCCTGGGCTACACCGAGAGCGGCGACTTTGACGAGCAGCAGGAGGCCCCGCAGCTGATGGCCATGCTCGACCATTACGCCAACGTGGTGGAAACACTCCGTGCAGAGGGGCGAAACGTCCCATACGGTTCGGGGCCGTCAAAGGTTTCCTCTGCTGTGAACAACCGTGTCAATGTGCCGGTGATGCTCTCCTCCCACTGGCACCAGTCGTCGCCCTACAACGACCGGGCGCCCAAGTTGGCGAATGGCAACCGCGCTCTCACGGGTTGCGTGGCCACCGCCGGCGCCCAGGTGTTCTATTATTGGCAGCGCGACATGCCATCCACCCTTGCAGCCACCACACCCACCTACGACTTCGGCACCGCACCCGTCACCGCCGAATATCAAATCAAGGCTGGAACGCCGTTGAAATGGGAACTGATGCGCAACTCCTACAACCGGCAACCCGCCGAGTACCGCGACGCTGTGGCTGTCCTCATGGCTGCCGTGGGCATGCACACTTATTTGGAATATGGCGAGTCCACGGGAGGGTATATTTGGAAACTTCCCTACGACTTTTTCAACCTCAGTTGGATGCAGGCCAACAAGAGCGACAATTTCACCGATGACATGTGGTCGGCATTGATATACAGTGATTTGAGGAAGGGTCATCCCGTCATCTATTCAGGCTATGTGGAGAGTGGAGACGGACACGCCCTTGTCATCGACGGCTACGATGCCTCCGGAGACCTCTTCCATTTCAATTACGGATGGGGTGGACAGAGCGACGGCTATTACACCGTCAGGGAACCCGACGCCGGCAGCAACAAGAACATCGAGTTTAGCTACACACCCACCGTCATCTACGACATTCATCCCAAGAAATACAATGTCAAGGTGGACATCCTCACGGGCGACAAGGTGTATGCACAGGTGAGCAACAACATCACGCTGAAGGTGACCAACAAGTCGAGCATTGCCTTCTCGGGCTTGCATGTCTTCACCAATAGAAACGGGGAGGCGCCCAAACGCCTCCCTGATGCACAGTCGGCCGACAAGGAGACAACGGTGGGGATGGACCAGACCGTCGAACTGACGCTCACCGTCACTCCCGCCAGTATCGGCCCGTGCTACATCATCGTCACCGACGACAACCTCAACATATTGGCAAAGAAGGCCATCAACGCCGAAGAGGGTATGGCAGACCTGTGGGTGGAGGAGATGCACATGGAGGGCAGTACGGAGACCGAGCGTCACGGCCCCGACGACTACTGCGTGACCTATCACACGAAGGGCACCGCCGTGGCCCGCATCCACAACAAGGGCGAGGCTGCTTTCGAGGGTGCCATGAGGATGCGCCTGTGGCGCACCGACGACGAGGGGGCCTCCTGGCAGGAGGTGGGCATGAAGACCGGTAGGGCGAACCTGCCAGCCGGTGCCACTGCCGACGTCGTTTTCTCCATCGCCGGTTCCACGGCGGCCCCGGTGAAGGAGGGCGTGCTCTACCGTGTCACCATGGTGCGCCCCGTGCCGGTGTCCGACACACCCGTCTCCTTCGAGGAGGGATGCGACACCGTGGCGCATTTCGTGTTGCACCCTGCCGACCTCGCCATCGACGCTTTCGAGGATGGCGTGTTGCGCCTCTCCGGCCATTGGGACCCCACGCTCTTCGCTTCCAACACCATGGCGGGAAGGGCGACTTACGCCGGGGCCACCGCCTACGACCTGCGGGGGGTCACCTCCATTGGCAGCGTGCCAAGGCTTGAGACCAATCCCAACGCCCTCTACCTGGTGCCGTCGGACG
>CADBBP010000054.1 GCA_902792855.1 uncultured Prevotellaceae bacterium | reverse complement strand
TACCAGAGAATCGTGAACGCACCACCGTCGCCCGTTACTACAGCGAGGGTGGAAAGGGTGACAAGAAATTGGTGTACAGGACTGATGTCGTTCGCCGTTATCCTCCCTACCCCATTTTCCCAGGTGAAAAATACCTCTCTTTAGGTTGGCTGTATGAGCAAATCGACCAAGACTATGAATTGCTTATCCTCAACGAACCATTGGTGCGAGTGGAATACCAACCCGATGGTTCCTCGATGAATATGTTTCGCCAATACATCCGCAACCCTCGTGGCTTCGCCTTCATCCGCAAGTCATCGATGGTGCTGGCTCCGACAAAAAAGCGTCGTTTTATGGAAGCCATTCACTATGTGTCAAGCTGCCTGTTCTGCTACAACCGACATTTCCTCTCCGAGTCACCCCGGAAAGGATTGACCCTCTGTGCCTTCCCCTTCGGGCTGATACTCTATGGGTACGTACGGTGGAAAACTCGGGGCATCCGATGAGATGTGAATACTTCCTTATGATTTACATTCCAAAAGACCTCTACATATTATGGTAGATTTTTTCAACTCCATATATTTAGGAGACTATTTCCACTACATCATCTTCTTCTTGGTGCTATGGACACTCATTCAATGTGCACAAGGCATCGTTTTTGATGACAAAATCGTCGCCATCAATCAAATATTGGGAATGGTGGTATGTCTCTTCGTTATCCTGATGATGGGCTTAAGACCTGTTTCTGGCAACTATGGCGATACGGTGAACTATGCCGCAGGTTTCCAAAAAGATGTGGCCAACAAGGCAAATCTCTCCCTTTTCACATGGAGCAAGGAATGGTTGTATACCTTCATCACACACTTTTTCGCGAAATACAGTGGGCTCCATGGGTATTTCCTTTGTTTTGCAGCCATATACGTAGGCTCACTTTGGTTGGCCATGCGACGCATCTTTGCGGAATACAATTTTGTTCCTTTGTTGGTGGTCATGAGCATGTTCACTTTTTGGGCGTATGGTGTCAATGGCATACGCAATGGTGTGGGAGCCTCACTCTTCATCCTGGCCATGGCTTATGCAGACAACATCCCCATGATGGTGACCATTGCCTTGATGGGCGCAGGGGTTCACAATTCGGTCTATCTGATGATTGCCGCCGCCGCAATGGCATGGTACGTGAACGACAACCGTTTGTATCTCTCAGTATGGCTCTTGTCCATCTTCATTTCATTTCTGCTGGGCAACCAGATACAAGAGTGGATGGCCGGTTTTGCCGACTATATGGCGGACGACAACAAACTAACAGGTTATCTCACCATGACTGAGCAACAAATGAGGACGGAAGGTGTCATTGTCTCCACCACCTTCCGTTGGGATTTCATTGCCTACAGTGCATTGGGTGTGGGTGTGGGTGCTTATTTCTTGTGGCGTCGCAAGTTTGAGGATGCCTACTACCATTGGATTTTCAACACTTATCTCATTTGCAACGCCTTCTGGGTACTCATCATCCGCGCCCCCTATTCCAACCGTTTCGCCCAAATCTCTTGGTTCATCCTCCCCTTAGTACTTGTCTATCCCTTCATACGTGAGCGTTTCTGGGTGAACCACGAACGCATGCTGGCGGCGGGCATCCTACTCTTCTATGCCTACGGTTTCTATTTCAACATGCTCCCTCTCCTACTCAAGTGAAATGGTCAGCATCATCATCCCCACTTACAACAGCGAACAACACATCCAACAGTGTCTTGACTCCATCCTCACACAAAGCTTTGGTGACTTGGAAGTGATTTGCGTCGAAGACGGTTCCACCGACCACACATTGGAACTGCTGGAGGAATTTGCTGCGAAAGACCCCCGCGTCATAGTCATCAAGCGTAGGGAGAACACGGGCATTTCCTCAGCACGCAACACCGCCATAACCGTCGCACGCGGAGAATGGTTGCTGTTTGTGGACAGCGATGACTGGATTTCCCCAGACACATGTGAAAGAGCCATCGCCGCTGCCCATATCCATCAAGCAGACACCGTTGTATGGTGCTACACGAGGGAATTCGCGTCACAGTCGCTCCCCAAGGTATTCGAATCATCGGAACGAGTGTGGGAGGGCGACGAGGTACATTCGTTGCATCGTCGGATGTACGGTCCTTATCGTGAGGAGTTGTCGCGTCCCGACCTGTTAGACACATGGGGTACCATTTGGGGAAAACTTTACTCCAAAAGGTTGGTGACAGAAGACCCACCCATCACTTTCGTGGACACCCGTGTCGTAGGAACAGCTGAGGACGTGGTTTTCAACATCGACTATTTTTCCAGAGCGAGGAAAGTGGTTTACGTGCCGAAACCTTGGTACCATTACCGCAAGTACATGGGGTCGTATTCCAACCGCCACCGCGACGACCTTTGTGCGAAATGGGACCGCTTGTATGATGCAATGGAGCAACGCATCACCACGCAGCAGTTGGGTGATGATGTGAAAGAAGCCCTTCAGAACCGCATCGCACTTGGCGTGCTGGGACTTGGCATCATCGCAATGCGCAGCGAGGGCACATGGAAAGAGAAATATCAAAATCTATACGCTCTCCTTGGTCGCAACCGCCAGCATCTTGCATTGCAACAACTGGACTTACACTATTTTCCCCCTCACTGGCACATATTTTATTATTCAGCCAAGCACCGGCTCACGCCCTTGTTTATGGCTATGCAGACAGTCATTGGAAGAATCATCAATAAAGACGGATAAAAGAAGTTGTAGTTAAAGAAATTATTGATATTTCTCTATTACTCTGACTGCCACAAAAAGGGAAAAAAGATGAAAAAGAAGAAAATCATCCGTGCCTCCACCATCCCCCTTTCATTGGAGGTGTTTTGTCGAGGCTTGCTGCGCGAGTTGTCTAAACAATATGAGGTGGTGGCTTTGTCATCGCCTGGGGAACTGATGGACATCGTGGAGGAACGCGAAGGAGTGAAATGCGTGAGAATCAAGATGGAACGGCATATTTCCCCATTTCGTGACATGGTGTCACTCTGCCGCATCTTGCACACTTTTTGGAAAGAGAAACCCGACATCGTGCATTCCATGACCCCCAAGGCAGGGTTGCTTTGCATGACGGCGGCGTGGATGCTACGCGTGCCGGTAAGGATACATACGTTTACAGGTTTGGTGTTCCCTTCGGCCAATGGGCTGAAAAGACGACTGCTTATGGCCACCGATAGCATCACCTGTTACTGCGCCACCCACGTGATACCCGAGGGCGAGGGTGTAAAATACGACTTGATACAAAATCACATCACAAGGAAGCCACTCCAAGTTTTAGGTCATGGCAATGTGCGTGGTGTGGACATGGCATACTACGACCGCCGACCGGAGGTGATGAAACAGGCTGAAAAGATGCGAAAAGAAGGGAAACTCACCTTCGTCTTCGTAGGACGCGTAGGACGCGACAAGGGCATCGACGAACTATGCCATGCCTTTGCTGCCTTAGCCAAAGAACGGCAAGACGTGCGGCTGCTGATTGTTGGCCCTGACGAAAGTGACCTCGATCCCATCTCGGAGGAAGCCAGGCACATCATCAGTCAACACCCTGATGTGGAAGCTGTAGGGATGCAGCGCGAAACAGCCCTTCTGGCATGCTATGCCGCCGGCGACTGCTTCGTGCTGCCCTCTTATAGAGAAGGTTTCCCCAACACCGTGTTGGAGGCTGGGGCCATGGGGCTACCTGCCATCGTCACCAATATCAACGGTTCGAGGGAAATCATCGTGGAAGGGGAAAATGGCCTCATTGTGCCACCTCGCGACAGCGACAGCCTGCTCGCAGCCATGCGAAAGATGGTGGAACAACCGAAAGAACGAATGCGTATGGCTTGCAACGCCCGCAGGATGGTGGGCGAACGTTTTGAACAAGGCTATGTGTGGCATTGTCTCCTTGATTTCTATAAAAAAGTGATGGCTAACTAAAAAAAATCCACGGAAAAGGAACAGTTTACTTATTTTTTCGCTACTTTTGCAAACGATTTGCAATTAGCAGCCACAGATGGTAAATCCATCTGCCTCTATATTAACTTATAACATCTACAAGTATGTACTTATATGGAGCCAGTGGCCACGCAAAAGTAATCGTGGACATCTTGGAACAACTCGGTGAGCCTATCGAAGGCATCATGGATGACAACAAAACCATGGAAAATTTCATGGGCATTCCCTTCATACACGACAAGAAGGATGTGTCACCCATAATTATCAGCATCGGGAATAACGAACGTCGTAAGGATGTCGCGGAACGTCTGGCAAAAGCCAACAACGTGGAGTTTGAAACCATCGTTCATCCATCTGCCATTTTGTCTAAACGAGCCAAATTAGGTGTCGGAACGGTGGTGATGCCCACCAGTGTGATACAGACAGGTTGCGTGGTAGGCAAGCACTGCATCATCAACACTGGTGCGATTTTGGAACATGAATGCGTGGTGGGAGACTACGCCCATATTTCACCCAATGCCTCGCTATGCGGCAACGTCACCGTGGGCGAAGGCACTTGGATAGGTGCCGGAGCCACCATCATCCAGGGCGTAAAGATAGGAAAATGGTGCATCATAGGTGCTGGCAGCGTGGTGACCAAAGACATCCCCGACGGATATGTGGCATACGGCGTACCATGCCACCGCGTCAGGCGCATCAACCAACACCTGCTGGGCGAATGCGACCGTTGACAAAATATGCTGGAAGACCCCAACACCCCGCAACCTAAAAGCACTTCGTTTGAGTCGCTCGACTTGCTCATCTCTCGGTGGAGAAATGGCACGTTGGGCGAAATTTTTGATGACTGGAGGTGGATTTTCACTTACAGTCGAAGGTACAAGAAGGCCATTGCCTTCTATATTCTGCTCGGTATTACAAGCACCACGTTGGGGCTTGTGGCGAGTGTGGCAGGAAAATACATTATCGACATCATCACCGGCTACCAATTGTCAAAATTATGGCTTTTGGTGGCCGTAATGCTTGGAAGTTCCATCTTCTCACTCGTCATTGGCAACGTGCTGAGCCGTGTGACGCTGAAACTTCAGATATACATCAACAACGACATTCAGGGCGACATCTTCGACCAGATCATCGATGCCGACTGGCTTGCCATCAATCATTACAGCAACGGTGACGTACTCAACAGGTTCACCAACGATGTGGGAACGGTGAGCAGCAATGCCATCAGTTGGCTCCCCACCATCATCATCTCCATTTACCAATTTTTCGCCACATTGCTCGTCATCATGCACTACAACGTGGTGATGGGATTGTTGGCATTCCTTAGTGCGCCATTCATGCTTCTTGTTTCGAGGATTGTAATCAAGAAGCAGCGCGAATACAACATCAAAATGCGGCAGATGAGCAGCCAGGTGATGACCTTTGAGGTGGAGACCTTCTATAATATGGACACCATCAAGTCATTTGGTATTCTGGGGCAATACAGTCGCAAGCTACGCGAATGGCAACAGAAGTTCAAGGCTGTCAGCTTGGATTATAATTGGTTTTCCATCAAGACCAACGTATATATGTCGGTGGTTGGAATGCTGGTGCAGTTCACGGCCTTCGGCTACTGCCTCTACCTGCTTTGGTCCCACCAAATCACCTTTGGCACTATGACTTTGTTCTTGCAGCAGCGTTCGGCCTTGGCGGGAGCCTTTGCAAGTGTCATAGGCATCGTCCCCGCCTTTCTTAGCAGTTCCGTGTCGGCTCATCGTGTGCGTGAACTGGTGCAGTTGCCCAAAGAAAAGCATATTGAGGGAAGCCACGAGTTGGACAAACTTGCAGAGCAAGGCTTTGAACTGAAATTGAGAGATGTGGATTTCGCCTATATCAAAGGGAAAGACGTAATCACTCATTCGAACCTAATAGCACGCCCCGGCGAGATTGTGGGCGTGGTGGGACCATCGGGCGAAGGGAAGACCACCATCGTGCGCATGCTCTTGGGACTAATCAGGCCGGAAAAGGGCGAGGCGGTCATCATGGGTGCTGATGGGAGGGAAATAGAGCTGAACATCGAGACGCGTCACCTCTTTGCATACGTGCCACAAGGAAACACCATTCTCACAGGCAGCATAGCCGACAACTTGAAGATGGGCTGTGAGGAGGCAACAGAGGAGGAGATGGAACAAGCCCTCCGCACGGCATGTGCTTGGGACTTTGTGAGTGCCATGCCCGAAGGCCTTCACAGCCAATTGGGTGAGCGCGGCCGAGGACTGTCGGAAGGGCAGGCACAACGCATCGCCATTGCCCGCGCAGTGCTACGCAACGCCCCTATCTTGTTGCTCGACGAGGCCACATCAGCCCTTGATGTAACAACAGAGCGCATGGTGCTGAAAAACATCGTAGAACAACATCCCAACAAGACGTGCATTGTCACCACACATCGCCCCACCGTTCTCAACCTCTGCCAAAGGGTCTATCGTGTGATGCAGACAAGGGTGACGGAACTAAGCGAGAAGGAGGCCAGCCGAATGGCCATGGACTTCTGAGAATTTCAAAAAATCACGCATAAAAAAAGCCGCACCATAAAGATGCGGCTTTTTTGAGCCTCTTGTCGGATTCGAACCAACGACCCCGAGATTACAAATCACGTGCTCTGGCCAACTGAGCTAAAGAGGCGGGTGGGCAAGCTACTTGCATCGCGCCGCTACAACCTACTGCCTTTGCTACATTCCTGTCCTGGAGGATTCGCAGGGAGCTGGCCGTACAAGACTTGCCCGTTTTGCGGCTGCAAAGGTAGTAATTTTTCACGCCACGACAAAAGAGAAGCGGTTGTTTTAAAGTTTTTTAACCATCAACATACAACCTTGACATTCCATCTGATACAAAATCCCAATGGAGCGATTTGAAAGTCATCGTGGCTATAGTATTGGTTTTGGGGACGCTATACATAGCGTCCCCAAAACAAATGTGGATGTCACTTTACTTTTACGACGATGGTCTTAAGGGCATTGGCGTCGCTGGAATTACCCACCATCAATTGGTATTTTCCTGGGATGATGCGCATGGTGTTGGTGTTGTCATCCCAAGACTCGAAACGTTCCCGAGGCATGTCAATTTCCACGACTTTTGTCTCTCCTGGGTTGAGAGCGACTTTCTTGTAGCCTCTTAGCGTTTTGATGAGCTTTCCCTTGTCATCAATGCGCTTGACATAGACTTGAACGGTCTCGGTGCCACGCACTTTACCCGTATTTGAGACGCTGACCATCACCTTTCCCTTTTTGAAAGACGGTTTGGAGAAATTGAAAGAAGTGTAGCTCAAGCCATGGCCGAAGGGAAAGAGTGCCTCTCCTGTGAAATAGCGATATGTGCGGTTGTCCATGCGGTAATCGAGGAAGTCGGGAAGGTCGTTGACACTCTTGTAGAAAGTGATGGGCAGTTTCCCTTCTGGGTTGTAATCTCCAAACAGCACGTCAGCCACTGCGTTGCCCCCCTCCTCTCCTGGATACCATGCTTGCAGGATGGCATCCGTGGTTTCCAATTCCGGTGTTAGTGCGATGGCACTTCCGGAGCAGTTGATGAAAATCACCTTTTTTCCTGCATCATGCAGTGCTTTCAGCACGTCGCGCTGCACCTGTGGCAGTTGGATGTCGGTTCGGTCGCCTCCTTTGAATCCAGGTGCGTCCACCTTCATCTCCTCCCCTTCGAGACGAGGTGAAATGCCACCAACGAACACCACAGTAGAGAAGCCCTCCGCCTGTTCAAGAAGTTGTTGCTTGGTGGGTTTCATCCTTTTGACAACATCAAACTGCAAAGCCCCCATGTCGGTGTCCTGCATATAGTCAAGTTGCAAGTTGTAGGTCTGTCCTGCTTTAACCTTGAGATTTTTCTCCGCCACCTGAATTCGTGCGCGTCCTTTCCACACGTCGATAAGTGTATCACCATTGACGAGCAACCTTACGCAGTCATCGAACTTCGTGGTGAAAGTCACCTCTCCATCACTCTCGGGTGTGAAGACACCTTCGTAACGAGCAGAGAATTTCTCGAGGTTGACTCCCGGAGCAAACACGGTGTTTCCTCCGTTGCTCAGGTTGATAGGCTCTGTCATGACAGTTTCCGCCGCAGGATTTCCGTTAAAGTTCTTATTATTATAATAGGTGGCACGCATGCCCTTTCCTCCTTCCGGCGTGTGGATATTGGCGAAGAGGCTCTGCAGCACCTCGTCGCGTGTGAGGTCACATGCCGTGTAGTATTTCACGTCCCGCCCAAGTTTCTTGCGTATTCCCTGCAAAATGGTGGTGTTGGATGTTGGATATCCTGAGTAGTTGGCCCATTGCATTACGCTGTCGTTGGCATTGGGTCCCATAACGATGATGCGTTCGTTGCGTGCGAGTGGCAAGGCATTGTTTTGATTGTGCAGCAAGGTCATCGACTCCCTTGCCATCTGCAATGCGAGTTGTTTGTGTTTGCGCGAGGCCACGACGCTTTCATCCATTTGCTGCCAATCGACGATGCTCTCCGGGTCGAAGTCTCCGAGTTCGAAACGTGCTTTCAGAAGCCGTTTGAGGCTGACATCAATTTCCTCCTCCGTCACTTCTCCCTTAGCAACAGCCTCCGGCAGCGAATTATAATTGGAGCCACACTCCACATCTGTACCCGACCGTACAGCTTTTGCCGATGCCTCATGCTTGTTTTTCGACACCCCGTGCCTCCCTGGGCGCCAGAAGTCATCCACGGCTCCGCAATCACTTGTCACCAGTCCGTCGAAGCCCCATTCGTCGCGTAGTATGTGTTGCAGGTATCTTGTGTTCCCACAGCAGGGGTCTCCATCGATGCGCTGGTAAGCACACATCACCTCCGCCACTTTTCCGTCCTGCACAAGTGCCTTGAATGCAGGAAGATAGGTTTCCCAAAGATCCCTTTCTGGCAGAGCCTCCACATTGAACTCATGCCTGTTCCACTCCGGGCCACTATGCACGGCAAAATGCTTTGCACAAGCGAGGAGTTTACGGTATTTATGCGTCCCGTCGCCCTGTAGTCCTCGCACGACAGCAAGTCCCATCCTCTCTGTGAGGTATGGGTCTTCTCCATACGTCTCTTGCCCCCTTCCCCATCGCGGGTCTCGGAAAATGTTGATGTTGGGTGTCCAGAAGGAGAGACTCTGGTACCTCTTCACCACACCAGAGTGCCTTGCAGTGTTGGCCTTTGCACGCGCCTCGTCACTGGCTGCATCAAAGACCTTCTGCAGCAATTGGTCATCGAAGGAAGCCGCCATTCCGATGGTGGCGGGAAAAACTGTAGCAAAGCCATTTCGTGCCACTCCATGCAACACCTCGTTCCACCAGTCGAACTGTGGAATGCCGAGGCGGGGAATGGCTGGTGAGGAACTCATCATGAGGCTCGCCTTCTCTTCAAGAGTAAGACGCGAGCACAGGTCTGCCGCTCGCTGCTCCGCCGTAAGTTCAGGATTTTGATAGGGATAAGTTTGTGCTGCGGCACCTGTTGCGAGCAGTGCCGTGAAGGCGATAATGATGTTTTTCTTTTTCATGGACATATTGTTATAGTTGGGCTTATTATCAAGTTTGCATACCGACCAATCAATGTGATTAGTCGGTATGTAATAATCAGTTGTGGCCGTTGAAGGCTTCCATGGTGGCTGACCCTTCGCCGCTGATGCCCTCCCTTGCAAGAACCGCCTTGATGGTCATCCACACCACCTTTACATCGGTCACGAAAGAGAGGTGGTCCACGTACCACACATCATACTCGAATTTCCGCGCCCACGTCATGGCATTGCGCCCATGGCACTGCGCCCAACCTGATATGCCCGGCCGCACCTCATGCCTGCGCCGCTGCTCAGGAGAATACAAGGGCAAGTATTGCACAAGCAAGGGCCTTGGACCAATGAGCGACATATCACCCTTCAGCACATTGACAAACTGCGGCAGTTCGTCGAGGGAGGTTGACCGTACAAACTTCCCCACCTTGGTGAGCCTTTCAGCATCAGGTAGCAGGTTGCCTTGAGCATCACGTTCGTCGGTCATGGTCTTGAACTTGATTACCTTGAATATTCTATCGTCCTTCCCCACTCTTTGCTGGAAGAAGAAGACGCCGGCTCCTTTGTTGGCGAAATGAAGCTTGATAGCTACCGCGAGCAAGATAGGCGAAACGACCACCAAAGCCAGTGCCGAGATGATAATGTCGAGAAGACGCTTGAAGAAATGCTTATACATAGTTGTAAAGGATGGAAGGTGAATGGAAGGATTGTGGCGACAAAGCAGCCACCTGCGGAAAAAGAAACTTAGGGGTCTTCCGGAGCTGTTCGCAGAATGATGCTCGTGGCCCCAATGGTGAAGAGAGAGCCGTCAAAAATCGTTCGCCGCTCCTTGTCACCGAGTATTTCATTGTCCACGAAAGTGCCGGTATTACTTGGTCCGTCGCGTAGGACATATCTAAGTTTACCTTTTTTATCTCTTGAGACATTGATGACACAATGGAGCATGTCAACACTGGGATCCACCGTTTCAATGGGCGTGTTGGTCTTGCTGCCTTTCATATACCGGCCTATCGTGTTGTCACCCATTTTGAGAGGAATAACCTGCTTGAAATGGAAGACATTCTCGATGACGACGATGGAGCCGTATGCGTCGTCATTACGATGCTCGTCGAAAGTCTCCTCTTTTTGTCTGTTGCGAAGTTGCGAGACCCCCATACGAATACCGAACTGCTTATGGCAGTTCGGGCATTCGAAGACCAGTGCCTGGCCATTGTCGTATCTTGTCTCGTCGAATGTGATGAACTGGTCACACTTGGGGCATCGCACTCTTTTCATCAGCCCTTCACCTCCATAATCCATCCGGCAAGCCCCAGTTCGGCTAACTCCTTGAGCTTATTCGCAGCCTCATGGCGGTCATCGTAAGCTCCATATACCACCATGTTGTCGGAGCGATATGGGAACAATACAGCTCCAGCCACACCTTTTTGCTGAACTTGCGAAAGCCAGATTTGAGCATTGTCAAGCGGCATATTGCAACCCAAAACGATGGTGAACTTTCCGGCGGATGGAGTGACGACCTTGTGTTTTGCAAATTCCATCCTCTGAGCTATTTCGCAGAGAGCAGGCACGATGCCAGGATCAGCATTCACGTTCTGCTCCGATTGTTGCGGTACAGCGAGCATGCTTGCCTGTGCTGTTTCGGTCTCGTCGATAGTCTCCCCTGGAGCCACCGGCCTTGCGAAGAGCACCAATGCCACAGCTGCAACGGCGGTGACGGCAAGGTTACGCAACAAGCTCACCTTGATGCTGATGGTTTTCTCTTCGTTTCTTTCTGTTGTGTTGTCGATGTGTGACATAATGGTGGCCAAAGTGGGTTTTTCTGAGTTGATGGATGTTGATACGGGATGAATAGGCATAACAACGGCAGGAGTTGCTGTCCTTGCGGCATTTTGCGCTGCCAAAGGGTTCATCTCAAAAGCCCCCAACCCGTAAAGACGAGGTGAGAGTATTCCAGCCAGGCATGGTTCGAACTCATAACGCCCGGAAGGACTCAGCCGGAGTGTGCCCAAGTCGGGCAATTCCACTTTTCCATCGGCCTCGAGGCGCTCCTTGAGCAACTGCACCTCATGCTCCACTCTTTTGACCGCCTCTGGGAAACTGAGGTCGTAGGTGTCAACATAGGACTGTGCGAGCAGAGAGTCACTCATGGTGAGTTGAGGGTTGAATCCCAAGGTTCTGATGGGGGGTATGAACATGTGGTCGGCCTCGTCGTAGCGTGCCGGTCTATGGTGGGCCATGAAACCACCCAAATGTGGTACTATCACGCAGTCGTTGCGCAACAGCAGTATTTCAATGTGTCTTCTTAATTCCATGCTGCAAAATTACGTTTTTTTATCCGAAGTTGCAAGGCTTTTCGATAGATTTTTTGTGAAATGACGCCGTGTTTTAAGGAAACAGCGTCTTCTAATGTCGTTGTTTGCGTAGCAGGAGCTTGGGAATCATGTATTTCTGTCCCGGTTGTGGGTCGGCATTCCCTCCGTTAAGTACGACAAGGTATTCTGTGTAGTCAGTGCCGAGGTAAGTCCGGGCAATTTTCTGCAAAGTCATGCCAGAGGGAACGGTGATGGTGCTTGCCACCCCTACGATATCATAACCACCATAAGGCAGTTGGGCGTTCATAGCAGCGAAATCAAGTGTGCCAGCTTGGTCTTCAGATGATGCCGGGAGAGGAGTTGTTGGGACTTCCGAAGGTGGTTCCTCCAAGGCTGCAGAACTGTTGTCAGTAGTTGATTTCGAAGCTGTTGTGGTATCAGGAGATGATGGTGGCTGGTCGGCTTGGGCAGGTTTTAGAAGAAGGAACAGGAGGATGCAACCAGCCAACAACAAAGCGGGGAGAAGATAGCGAAGGGAGCGGCGGAAGGCGGGAGCTGGCTCTACAGAGGGGGCGTTTTCTTCTGCGTCGGCAGAGCCGACACTTGCGGAGAAGGGCGCGGCGGGGGCTTCCGTGGGGGCTGCGTTTTCTTCTGCATCGGCAGAGCCGACGCCTGCGGAGAAGGGCGCGGCGGGGGCTTCCGTGGGGGCTGCTTTTTCTTCTGCATCGGCAGAGCCGACGCTTGCGGAGAAGGGCTCGGCGGGGGCTTCTGAGGGGGCTGCGTTCTCTTCAGGCTCTTGCTTTTCTTGGAAGATGAGGAAAGTCTTATTGTTCTTCTCCTCGGGAAAGCGGTGTGTGGAGGTCTCTATGTCGGGAAAAGATACCCCTTCGTTGATTTCTACAGGTTGGAAGAATGAGAAAGGCTTGTTGATGTCGGCCAGGAAAACACTATCGGCTGTGAAGGTAACTTTGCCATATATGGCATCTGCCACCTTCATTTGTGTGAGTTCGAAGACTCCGAGCCCCTCCACTTCCACTGAGGAAGCCTCTTCCATGGCATCGAGAATGGTCTTGAAAAACATCACTGCAAACTTGTGCGCTGTGAGTTGGTTTTCTCCATGCTCCTGAGCGATGGCTTCAGCGATGCGAGCAAAAGCCTTGCTGTTCTCCCTCTTCTCTTTGTCTATAAGCGGCATAGGTGTGAAGAGCAACTGCAAGGAAGGTGGAATGAGCCATCTCTTCTTTGTAGCAGTGTCGTGGTAAACAAACTCCATGCGCTTTTGTATGCAGAACTCGCCAAAATCGCTGACGAATAGTTTGCCCTCCTCCATGATTTGCCTGATGAGCCACTTGACGATAGTGTCAGCATATTTTGAAGTGACATCTGGGGAACACCCGGTGTTGTGCGATAGTGCAGTGATGAGCATAGTCTGTTTAAATGACAGGTGTGGCGTAGAGGTCGAACTCCTCCGCCCCGGTGATTTTTACGTTGTAAAACTTTCCAATGGCGAGCTGTCTTGACAGGGTTCCGGCGGGTATTAACACCTCTGGGTCAACCTCCGGCGAAGAAAATTGTGTCCTTGCTATGTAATAGTCCCCCTCCCTTCTATCGACAACAACCTTGAAAGTTTTTCCCACGGCCTGCTCTTCGATTTCAGCGCTGATGCGCTGTTGGAGAGCCATAAGCCTATCAAGGCGCTGAGCCTTTACTTCCTCCGGTACGTTGTCATCATAATGCTCGGCTGCATAGGTGCCCTCCTCCTCTGAATAGGCGAAAGCCCCCATTCTCTCGAACCTTGCCCATTTGACAAACTCCATCAATTGCAGGAAATCCTCCTCCGTCTCACCTGGGAATCCCACCATCATGGTGGTACGCAGAGCGATGCCAGGAACCGCATTTCTTACATTTGTCACAAACTGGCGTGTCTGTTCAGCAGTGAAATTTCTCCTCATACGCTTCAGCACGTTGTCGCTGACGTGCTGCAAGGCGACGTCGAGATATTTGCACACATTGTCGCGCCGAGCCATCACCTCAAGCAAGTCGTAAGGAAACTGAGCGGGATAAGCATAATGAAGCCTCACCCACTCCACCCCCGGTACATCGGCGATGGCGTCTATGAGTTGTGCGATGCGCCTCTCCCCATAAATGTCGATGCCGTAAGCGGTGAGTTCCTGAGCAATAACTTGAAATTCGACGACCCCCATACCGACCAACTGCCTCACCTCTTCCACAACAATTTCCATAGGTCGGCTCTGCAGTTTTCCTGTCATGATGGGAATGGCACAATAGGCACAATGCCTGTCACATCCCTCGCTTATCTTGACGTATGCATAATGAGGAGGCGTCGTGACACACCTGGCCGGTGAGGGTTGAGACATTGGCATGCCCAAGTCTGCAATGAGTTGTTTGTAATCGAACTTCCCATAATATCCATCCACCTCGGGAATTTCCTCCTTCAATTCTTTCCTGTATCTCTCCGAGAGGCACCCCATGACAAAGAGTTTGCCGATGTCGCCTCTTTGCCTTGCCTGAGCAAGTTGGAGGATGATGTCGATGCTCTCCTGCTTGGCATCCTGAATAAAGCCGCAAGTGTTGACAACGACAATCTCCCCAGAGGGGTTGTCGTTGTCATGGAAGCATTCGTACCCATTCACCTGGAAGAGCCTCATAAGTGTCTCGCTATCAACGAGATTTTTGGAGCATCCCATGGTGACGATGTCAACACGGTTCTTTATCATGGCGGGGTTACTTCTTTCTGTCTCCGAAGAGAGAGTCTACAAACTGCCGCTTGTTGAAAAGTTGGAGGTCTTCCATTCCCTCGCCCAGTCCGATGTATTTCACAGGCACCTTGAGTTGGTCGCTGATGCCAATGACGACACCGCCCTTTGCTGTTCCGTCGAGTTTTGTCACCGCCATGCTTGTGATGTTGGTGACAGCAGCGAACTGCTTTGCCTGCTCGAATGCGTTTTGCCCCGTACTACCGTCGAGGATGAGCAACACTTCGTCGGGAGCTTGCGGCAAAACCTTCTTCATAACATCCTTTATTTTCTTCAGCTCGTTCATAAGCCCCACCTTGTTGTGCAACCTTCCAGCTGTGTCGATAATGACAACATCGGCGTTGTTTGCTTTCGCTGAGCACAAGGTGTCGTATGCTACGGAAGCCGGGTCGGCACCCATTTGTTGTTTGACGACAGGCACCCCCACTCGCTCCCCCCAGATGCAGAGTTGGTCCACGGCGGCAGCTCGGAACGTGTCGGCAGCACCGAGGAAGACCTTCTTTCCCGCATTCTTGAACTGGTATGCAAGTTTTCCTATGGTTGTGGTCTTTCCCACACCATTGACTCCCACAACGAGAATAACGTAGGGTTTGTGATCAGCTGGCAAATCCCAGTCATCGTTGTCGGTGGTGTTGTTCTCAGCAAGCAAAGATGCTATTTCGTCGCGCAAAAGGTTGTTGAGTTCAGAAGTGGAGACATACTTGTCTCTTGCCACTCTGGCCTCTATCCGCTCGATAATCTTGATGGTTGTCTCCACACCCACGTCGGATGTGATGAGCACCTCTTCGAGGTTGTCGAGCACTTCGTCGTCCACCTTCGACTTTCCGGCAATAGCCTTTGAGATTTTAGAGAAGATGCTTTGCGATGACCGCTCGAGCCCTTGGTCGAGAGTCTCCTTTTTTTTCTTTCCGAAAATACCGAATAATCCCATGATGTACTAATTTTCGACAAAGGTAGCAATAAAAAATGGTAAACAAGCGTAAAAGTTAGTTTTTTTGCTTGAGCGGCAGCAAAACCACCTTATATGGTAGCACTTTGCAGCCGTGGATGAAAGGAGGGAATATGAAAAAAAATGGAACGCAAACCTGCGCTCCATTTTTTATGTTTGATTGAAAGATTATTTCTTGAAGAAATCCTGCACGGCCTCATTGGGGACCATTTGCTCGTCGAAGATGTAAGCACCCGTCTTGGGGCTTTTCACCATCTTGATCACTTTGGTATAAGCGCGCCCATCCTTTGAACCTTCATGGAGGGTAGCAACGGTTTTCTTTGCCATATTCTATTATTATTTGATTTCTTTGTGAACAGTCATTTTCTTGAGAATGGGGTTGTATTTTTTCAACTCCATGCGCTCGGGAGTGTTCTTGCGGTTTTTCGTCGTCACATACCTGCTTGTTCCAGGCAGTCCGCTATTTTTCATCTCCGTGCACTCGAGGATGACCTGCACCCTATTGCCTTTAGCTTTTTTCGATGCCATGGTATTAATCTCCTATTACTTTAATGTCTTTCCAATCTACATAGCCTTTAGCCACAGCCTGCTTGAGTGCGGCATCAAGCCCCACCTTGTTGATGAGACGCAGTCCAGCGGCACTAATTTTAAGGCTGATCCAGCAGTCTTCCTCGACGTAGTAGAATTTCTTCGTGAACAAGTTCACGTCGAAAGTCCTCTTCGTGCGATGTTTTGAGTGGGAAACGTTGTTGCCAACTTGTGCTTTTTTCCCTGTGATTTGACAAATCTTCGACATTTCTATCTAAATTTTTGTTTTCGTTTTTTGATACCTATTCCAAACAGGGTGCAAAATTACAATATTTTTTGTGAACGGCAAAATTTCGACAGGAATAATTTCTTGATTTAATGATTTTTTTGATTTTTTTAGTCAATCAATGAAGCAAATGGGGCTACATTGAAAATGAGAGACAATATCAGGTGGAGATATATACGTACCTCCACCTGGCAAGAGATAATGTGTGGACAAATCAAGGAACAACCGTCTTTTTCCCGTTTACAATGTAGATGCCGGAAGGAAGAGATGGCATGCTGTGGAAGGTGCCGACGAGTTGTCCGGCGACATTGTGGACGGTGTAACCCGAAGTCCCCTCCCCCATTTCCGTTTGATGGATACCGTCTGGCAGCATCGGACCATCAATGGTAATGGCAGCCACATTGGCAACAGAGTTGTCGGCAATGATGTATGCACGGAATGGTGGCAGCAAAGCTTCTTCGCCAGCGATGAGGAACCTGTCGCCGGCGATAGCATAGACGGTGCAGGTGTCATTCAACTGTCGTGCCGTGGTCCAAACAGACGGTGTCAGGAAGGTGTAATCTCCGAAGGTATCGTTCATTTTGCTTGCGAAGTCGGCATTTAGGATGATTTCCTTTCCACTCTCGAAGACCACAGTCTTTCCAGCGAGGGACGGGCCTATACTAATAAAATAGGTGGTGAAGGGTAAGAATTGGTCGGTATATTCGAGGTGGACAGTCGCATTTTTCACCTCTTTGACTTTTTGCAAATAAAAATCTTTCCCAGTGTCACCATCGTGATGGAACCAGTCCACAGGTACGCCGTCAACCGTGATTTTTTGAGGTTCGAAAGGCAGGTTGATGGTTGACCAAGTTCCCAACTCATCATTGTGGAAAGTGCGTGAGAATCTTGCAGCCACAGTGACGAATAGTTCTTGTGGAATGAAGCAGTCGGCTCCGTCGTAGATATTGGTATATCCTCCCTTGTTCTCAGCATTGAAGACATTCTTTCCTGAGAGGCCTTTGGGCACTGCCTTTTCAAGCATGTAGATGGTGTTTGGGTTGTCGTTGGGCGTGACATTACTGATGTATGCCTTCCTAAGATTGACCGCCACCGCCTCCGCCGGCACGTCAAACACTTGCGCCGCCGGCATTGTCATCATTTTACCTTGTGCCGTCCAATAAACAGCCCCTTTCACCACGTTGTGCATATCGGTCTCACACATCGCCGTTAGTGTCATTTCCTTGTAAGTCCTCAGCACAACCTTGTATTTCGCGTCAAAGACCTTTGGCGTTAGTTCAGCAAGAATGTTCAAGGAGTCACCTTTTTCAATATGAATAATTTTCTTATACTTCACCTCGTCTCCTTGCTCGTTGACCAATGAAATGTCAATGAAATGATGGTAAGCCCCATCCCCCATATTGTTAAGCCTCACTCTGCACATCACCTTGTCACCAACAACGGTCGTACTGTCGTCAGAAAGGTTGAGAATATCGAGC
>CADBBP010000053.1 GCA_902792855.1 uncultured Prevotellaceae bacterium | reverse complement strand
GTTGGCGCCGAAATTCCAGTTGTTGCTCTTGATGACGTTGCTCAATACGCTGTTGATTTGCTGGCTGATGGTGCCGCTGAGGAGGCTCTGCATGGCCAGGCTGGTCTGGCTCTGCCCCGTTTCATTTTCTGTGTCGGTGTCTTGGTTGTAGAAACGGCCGATGGTGAGTAGGTAGATGACTTGCTGGTTGAGCTCTTCCTCGCTGTTGATCACACTGCGCACCATCTGCTCGGCGTCGCTGTTCACCGTGGGCATCTCCAAGTCGAAATCGACAGTAGGCTGGTTGGGGGTGCCCTCGATGTTCATCACGCAGTTCACGCGGATGTTGTTGGTGCTGAAACTACGGCCGATGCTCAGGTCGGAGAGTGGCACGCTGTTGGCCACATACACGGCCTTCAGGTGAAGGGCGGCGTCGTAGGGGTTGCCGCCGAAGGTGATGGTGCCGCCTTGCTGGAACAGGAATTCCTTCTTGATGACATTCTGGATGGTGAGCTTGTAGGTGCCGTGGTCCACGATGTAGTTGCCGTAGAGGTTGAATGCTCCCTTGTTGAAATAGGAGGCGCGCAGCATGCCGCTGCCGAAGAGCGAGATGTAGTCGCCGCTGCTCTCGTCCATCAGCAGACGCAGGTTGGCATCGGGCGTGGCGGTGATGTTGAAGGTGATGCGAAGGTTGGAGGGGATGACGGGTTCTTCGGGGAGGGCTTCGGTCGTTGCCGCTCGTTGTGTGGGGGGGCGGCCGCTTGCCGTGGGCAGTTCTGAGAAGTCGAGGGCTTGGGGGGTGATGTCGTTCCAGGTGATGAAGTCCTGGTTGCTCAGCGCGTCGGGGCTTGCGGCGTTGTAGTAGAAGACGGTGTTCTTGTCCGTCGCGGCGTTTATCTCGATGGTGGTCTCGCCGCTTACGCCCTTGATGTGGCAGTCACCGGTGGCATACACGGTGCCGCAGAAGGTGTTGTCGCCAAACTCCTTGAAGTCGTAGCACAGCATGTTGTTGGCGCGTATGCCCAAGTCGAAGGTGAAATTGCTCAGGTCGTGGTGGTCCACACTGCCGGTGAGAAGTCCGAGATTGCCGTTGCTGTCGGCGATGGTGTCGTCGAGGAAGATGATGTGGTCGGGCACCACCAGCACGGTGTCGTCCAGCATCGTGTACTTGGTGTTGAGGCTCTTCAGGCTCACGTCGCCGTTGGCCACCACCTTTCCTTCGAGGTTGACGTTGCTGAGGGGGCCGAAGATGCGAACGTTCCCGTAGATGCGTGCCGCTACGTCGTCGATGAACGAGCCGACGTAGCGTTCGAGGAAGTGGAGGGGGGTGCCGTCGGTCGCCACCTCGAGGTTGATTTCCCCGGGGGAGAGGCTGACGTAGCCGTCGATTTTCGTTCGTCCTTCCGTTCCGTCGAGGGCGAGGGCGTCGATGTTGATGCGGTTGTCATGGGCGTTCCAATGGGCGGTCACGTCCATGTCGCCCATCCTGCCGTCGTTGAAGGTGAAGTGGTCGATGAATAGCTGGGCCTCTGCCGAGGGGGTGTCGAAGACGGAGGTGACGAAGGCGTCGCCGGAGATTTTGCCACCGAAGTCAAGGCCTTTGACATGGAGGATGCCGGAGAGAAATTCGGCGTCCAGTTCCTTGAGGTTGGCATGGATGGTGTCGGTGGGGTTGTCGGTGAGTGAGCCGCTGACGATGATATGCTGCCCGGAGTTCTCGATGGTGAAATGGTCGATGTGGATGTGGTTGTGGGCGAGGGTGAGGCGGGAGGGGGTGATGTTCCACGCGATGTCGTTCAGAAAGACCTGTGAGGGGGTGGTGCTCACCAAGGCGGAGAGGCCGTTGGGGCCGTTGGCGAGGCGTGTGCTGGCGGCCACCATGCCGTGAAGTCGTTGTTTGATGCCGTGGGTGTCGAAGCCCAGGCGGGTGGACAGCAGGTCGTCGCATGCCTCGGCCTGGAGTGCCAGGTCCAGGCGCTTGCCCTCTTCTTGCTGGCGGATGACGGCGGCGTCAATGTGCAGCGTGTCGCCATGGGTGAGCAGCAGCAACTCTGCGTCGTTGTAGGTGCTGCCTCCATAGTCCATGCTGGCGGTGTGGGCGTTAAGCTCCAAGTGGTTGATGGTCTCGTCGAGGCTTCCATATACGTGAAGTGGCTCGTTGAGGGTGAGGTCGGCGTCGGTGAACTGTTGCAGCCAGTCGCTGCGCTCGATGTCGGCGCTGAAGGTGAGGCGGGTGTCGCCGGATGTCGGCTTGTAGGGGAGCATGGTGAGCGAGGGGAGGTGGCTGCGGATGATGCCGATGGCGGCGTCGGCTATGTGGGCGTAGTCGTAATGGCCGGTGAGTGTGGCGTGGCCGAAGTCGGTGTGTATGTCGAGATGCTGCGAGCCGTCGCGTTGCCCGGTGTCGATGTGGAGGGATGAGAGATGGAGGTTCTTGCCGGGGGCCGTCACGTGCAACTGCTCGATGTCGAGTGTGCCGGAGAGGTCTTGCAGCGTGGTGCCGGAGAGGTCGGCACGGAGGTCGAAGTCGAGGGAATGGCCGGGCAGGGTGGTGGTGAGGCCCAATGCCTCGGGGTTGAAGTGTCGGGCGTTGGCTGTCAACGTGCCGGAGGGTGTGGGGGAGAGATGGAGGGTGCCGTCGAGGGTGATTTGGCCGTGGGGGTCGTCCAGACTGAGGATGCCTGCAAGCATCTCGTTCTCGTAGCTGCCGTCCAAGTGGATGTTGTTGTAGGTGTGTCCGTTGAAGTCCAAGCGTGTCACGTCGCCCTTGGCGTTCAGCGTCATGGCCTTTGTCAGGGGCAGTTGGCCGTCGAGGTCGATGGCGGTGGCTGCCAACCCTATGCGGGGGTCGTCGAGGAGGTTGCCCAAGTGCAGGCCGTCGGTCTCCACGCGACCACTGAAATGTTGGCCTTTGAGGTGGAGGCCCAGGGTGGCGGAGCCGTGGTCGGTGCCAAGGTCGCCGATGATGGCGTGCTCGTCACCCGTGGTGCCGAGGTCGCCGCTGTAGGTGATGTGCCCCATGCGGCTCACCATGGTGGGCAGGGTGGCTTGGCTGCCAAGGGCCTCGAGGAGTTGTTGCAGGGTGGCGGCATGGGTGTCAAGGTGGTTGATGTGGGCCAGCCACTGAGGGGCCTTGTCACGCAACGTGGCTTGGCCGCTGACGTTCAGAGACAGTTGGTCGCCCATGCGCAGGTGGAGGGCTTCCACGTCGATGGCGTCGCGGCTGCCGCTGAGACGGGTGGAGAGGTCGATGGGGGACTTCAGGCGGTCGATGGTGGGGTGGGCGAAGCGAAGGTCGGAGGGGGTGAGGTGCAGTTCGTTGAGATGGCAGCGGTAATGGATTGTCGAGGGGTCGGGGGAGCCGTCAACGAGTGTGTAGAGGGCCTCAAGGGTGTCGGCGCGCAGTGTGCTGCCGGGAAGGTCGGCGTGGAGCCGGCTGACGGTGGCGCGGCGCTTGTCGGCATCAAACCGTAGCGTGAGGCGGCGGAGGTCGAGCCCACTGGCCTCGCGCAGGGAGAGGTCTTTGATGCGCAGGTGTACTTCGTCGTCAGTAAGATGGTCCAGGGCAAGATGACCGCTGATGTCGTTGATGTCGAGGTGGTGGGGACTCAGACGGCCTGGGGTGGGGGCGATGTCGCGGCGGTCGTAGTGAACGGAACCGTGACGGATGACGAGGGAGTGGATGTTGAGGTCAAGGGGGGTGTGCTTGGTGCTGTCGCGAGAGGCGAGGGAGTCGAGGGCGAACTGTATGTTGAGGGGACTGTCGCCGTCTTGTTTGTAGAGGTTGGCGTGAAGGCCGAACACCTGGGCGGAGGTGACGGAAATCTTTCCTCGAAACAGTGAGGGGAGGTCAACCTTGGCGGACAGGCGGGAGGCGCGAAGGGCGGAGTCGCCCGATTGGTCGTGGATGCACACGTCGTCGATGATCACACGGTTGAGAAATCCCAAATCCACGCGCCCTACTTCCACCTCCGTGCCGAGCTTCTCGCCGATGATATGGGCGGTCTGCTCGCCTATCTTCCGCTGGACGGCGGGGATGTGCAGCGAGGCGTACACCAACAAGGCGGTTCCCAACAGGAACCACAGGGCGATACTGATGAGGCGGCGTATATGTTTGATAATCTTTGGCTTGTTTTTGTTGTTGTGGCGGAATGGCCCACCAATATGCAAAATTAAGCATAAAATACGAACTCTACAACTTTTTCACACCTTTTTGCAATTTTCAAACGATTGCCAATTCATCATTGGAAAGAGTATCTAGCTCCGTCCAGTAAGTTGCGATGTCATCGCAACCCTCCCAATATCAAAAAATCTCCCCCGGCAGGCGGCCCTGCGAAGAGCCGCCCACCAGGGGAAATTCATGATCCATACACCGGATTAGAAGCCGATTGAAAAATGGTCTTTCTTTGGCTTGACAGTGTATTCGTCATCCTCGTCTTCTTCCTCGAAGTCGAACGAGTTGGCCAGCTGGCCGCCTTCTCCAACTTCATCGAAGAGACTCAACATGAGGGGAAGAGTGAGTTCGCCCTCGGCACATTCCGTGATGGGTTTGATGTACTTTTTCATGGTTCTGAGTTTTATTTGGTGATTGATAACTTTCTTTCTTCATACATTTAATTATTATAGGTTTTCTTTACTCATCACCCTTGGGCATCGCGTCCTGATGTAATCATACACGAAGTCGAAATCCTCGTCTTCGGCGTAAACCTGGTTTTTGTAGAGCAACTCGTTCACCTTGATGAGGTGGCGCCTTCGGTATCTTTTCACATTCCTCACGCTCGTGAAATCGGAGTAGCTTGAGGTTCTGTTGGCGGCTGAAAGACCTATTCCCACGGTGCCGGGTCTTTTCGCGAACAAGCCTATGAGCACGGTGAGCCATCCTAATGTCTTCGCCTTTTTCACCCCTTCCTTCTGTGTGAGCAGGATGCCTTTGTCGTCCATCTCAAATTCCACCACATATATCCCGCCATACATGGCTGCCACCATGTAATAGCCGAGGAATACGCAGAGAAAGAAGATGCCAAAGCAAATCGTGGCATATTTCGCATTGTCCCAAATATGCTCCCACGTATCGCCTAACAACAGCGGATGAACAAGCATGAAATAGATGGGGATGGCAAGGAGAAAACCGAAAATCTTCACTACCACGAACAAGATGGAGGGGTTGCGATACATGTTGAGCTCATAAACCCATCGGTATTTCCCGTCAGGACAATACTTGATGTTCTTCGAGGTGTAGATTTGCTCGGAGTAGGCGGGGCGACCCCACGACTGTTGGTTTACAGCTTTCTTCTTTGCCATTGACTTTTTAGGTTTCAACTGCAAAGATACTATTTTTCTTCAAACATGCAAAATTAACAAGCTTTTTCATTGCAAAAATTGTCCTTTTCGCATACTTTCTTGCTTTTTTCTCCTTTTTTCACCCCCATGAATGCCGATTTCTCTCCTTTTTTGCTTACATTTGCATTGCAAGAAACACCAATACCCACCTATAATGAAGACAAATTTCTTACTTTCTGCTTTCGTGGCTTGTGCCACAGTCCTCCACGCGGGACCCGTCGTCGTGGAGACACCCAACATCTCTCTCGTGCTCGATGCCGAAAATGGCAAGGCACCGCAGTATGTATATTTCGGAAACAAGCTAAAAACCGGCGACGTTTCACGCATCCAGGCGCCCACCGGAGGACGCATGGACGCCTACCCGGCATACGGCCTCAACACACCCGCGGAGGCGGCCATCGCCATGCGCCACGCCGACGGCAACCTCTCCACGGCATTGCGCACAACAGGCGTCTCTACGTCCAAGGAGGAGCATGCCACAGTCACGACCATTACCATGGAGGACCCTGCATACCCCGTCACCGTCAAACTCAATTACCGTGCCTACAACGATGTGGACATGATAGAGGCGTGGAGCGACATCACCAACAATGAGAAGGGCACCGTCACCCTCACCACCTTTGCATCGGCCATGCTCCCCGTCAGGAGGGGCGACGTGTGGGTGAGCCATCTTTATGGCTCGTGGGCCAACGAGGCACGGTTGGTGGAGGAGCCTCTGCAGCCGGGCGTCTTCATGGTCAAAAACAAGGATGGCTCGCGCAACTCACACACCGACCATGCCGAGGTGATGCTCTCTCTCGACGGGAAGGCACGTGAGAACCAGGGCGATGTCATTGGCGCGGCACTCTGCTATTCCGGCAACTACCGCATCATGATCGACACCGACGACACGGAATACCACTACCTCTTCGCCGGCATCAACGAGGACAATTCGGAATACCATCTGAAGAAGGGGGAGACGTTCACCACACCGGCGCTCGCACTCACTTTCAGCCAGGAAGGGCTGTCGGGAGCCTCGCGCAACTTCCACAAGTGGGGGAGGAAATACAAACTCATGCATGGCGACAAGGAGCGCAAGATATTGCTCAACAGTTGGGAGGGGGTCTATTTCGACATCAACCAGCAGGGCATGGACCAGATGATGGCCGACATCGCCTCCATGGGCGGCGAACTCTTCGTCATGGATGATGGATGGTTCGGAGACAAATATCCGAGAAAGACCGACAACTCGTCGCTCGGAGACTGGGTGGTGGACAAGCAAAAGCTTCCCGAAGGAATAGAAGGTCTGCTTCGCGATGCAAAGAAAAACGGGGTCAAGTTCGGCATCTGGATTGAGCCGGAAATGGGAAACACCGTCAGCGAACTGTATGAGAAGCACCCGGATTGGATTATCAAGGCGCCCAAGCGCGACGCAGTGCTCGGAAGAGGGGGCACGCAGGTCATCCTCGACATGGCGAACCCGAAAGTGCAGGACTTCGTCTTCGGAATCGTGGACGACCTTCTCACCAAATACCCTGAAATAGACTACATCAAGTGGGATGCCAACATGCCCATCCTCAACCATGGCAGTCAGTATCTGAAGGCCGAAGACCAAAGCCACTTGTATATTGAGTATCATAGGGGATTTGAAAAGGTGTGCCAGAGAATAAGAAGCAAGTTCCCAGAGGTCACCATACAGGCTTGCGCCAGTGGTGGCGGAAGGGCCAACTGGGGCGTCCTTCCTTATTTCGACGAGTTCTGGGTCAGCGACAACACCGACGCACTGCAGCGCATTTACATGCAGTGGGGCACCAGCTATTTCTTCCCGGCCATCGCCATGGCAAGCCACATCAGTGCCGTGCCCAACCACACCGTCTTCCGGACGACAGCTCTCAAATACCGCATCGACGTGGCCATGAGCGGGAGGCTCGGCATGGAGATACAACCCAAGAACATGACCGACGAGGAGAAAAGCCTGTGCCGGAACGCCATCGCTGAATACAAGCAGGTCAGGCCCGTCATTCAGTTTGGTGACATCTACAGGCTGCTCTCACCTTATGATAAAAAGGGGCTTGCATCGCTCATGTATGTCAGCGAAAACAAGGAAAAGGCCGTCTTCTTCTGGTGGAAGACGGAGTCCTTCCAAAACGAGCACCTGCCAAGAGTAAAGATGGCTGGCCTCCAACCCGACAGGCTATACAAGGTGCATGAACTCAATCGCATCGACCTGAAGCCCCTCGACTGCGAGGGCAAGTCCTACAGCGGCGAATACCTCATGAGCCATGGCCTCGAAATCCCCTATCGCAATGAAGTGGAGTGGGGCAAGAAAAACGACTGGAGCAGCCGTGTCCTGCTTTTAGAGTAGCTCCAAGGGGGGCAGGGGCCTTAAAGTCCTTAAAGTCCTTAAAGACTTTAAAGCCCTTAAAGCCCCTATCCCCCTAAAATTTTTAAAAAAAGTCGCAAAAACTTTTGGTGATTGATAAAAAAGTGCTACCTTTGCACCGCAAAACAAAAAAGGAGCATAGCTCAGTTGGTTTAGAGCGCTTCAGTCACATTGAAGAGGTCATCGGTTCGAGTCCGATTGTTCCTACACAGAGGCCAAGCTATGATGCTTGGCTTTTTTGTTTCAACAGGCAGTTAAAGAGACATGACCAGTGAGACATACCTTCAACTACGCGCTTTCGCAAGGTGGGACGGCGCACGGCTCGGAATGATGTGGGTGGTGAGCTTCGCATTGTTCATCGGTAGCTTCACACTCCCATTATGCGGCATTTTGTGGATGACGACGATGGTGGCAACACCCTTCATCGTCGCCAAGCTAACCAATGCCTATAGTTTGCAGACACCCGAGAAGCACATCTCATACTTTATGGCGTTCACCCACTCCACACTCACCGTCTTCAATGCTTCGCTCATCTTGGCCATCGCGCAATGGGTTTATTTCCAGTACATTGACCACGGCTTTCTCATCAACACCTACGCCGCCATCCTCACCGATAAGGCAAATGCTCCGGCCATCAAGGCCATGGGATATTCCAAGGAGATGGTCAGTCAACTGCTCGACGCCATACGTGCTCTGCGACCCATCGACATTGCTCTGCAAATGATGTGGTTCAACATGGTGTCAGGTCTTCTCATCAGCATTACAACGTCCCTCTACGTTTGGTTCAGACATTAACAACAAAGCAAACAAATTAGCATTTATGGACATTTCTGTCGTCATACCACTTTATAATGAGGAAGAGTCACTTCCCGAACTCAACGCTTGGATAGCACGAGTGATGAACGAACACGCCTTCTCCTACGAAGTCATTTTTATCAACGACGGCTCCACCGACCACTCCTGGGATGTCATCGAGCAACTCACCAGCAATTCCGAGCACGTCAAGGGCATCAAGTTCCGCAGAAACTACGGCAAGAGCCCGGCCCTCTATTGTGGCTTCAAGGAGGCCAAGGGCGACGTCGTCATCACCATGGACGCCGACCTGCAGGACTCACCCGACGAGATACCGGAACTCTACCGCATGATCATGGTGGAGGGATACGACCTCGTGTCGGGTTACAAGCAGAAAAGATACGACCCGCTTTCCAAAACCATACCCACCAAACTCTTCAACGCCACCGTCAGGCGAATCAGCGGCATCAAAAACCTCCACGATTTCAACTGCGGACTGAAGGCGTACAGAAGCGAAGTGGTGAAAAACATCGAGGTGTATGGAGAGATGCACCGCTTCATCCCTTACCTGGCTAAAAACGCCGGCTTCGACAAGATTGGGGAGAAGGTGGTGCAGCACCAGGCAAGGAAATACGGCAAGTCCAAATTCGGTCTCAACCGCTTCGTCAACGGATACCTCGACCTGCTTACATTGTGGTTCCTCGGCACTTTCGGGCGCAAACCCATGCACGTCTTCGGCTTCCTCGGGACAATCGTGTTCTTCATTGGCTTCCTTGCTGCCATCATCATCGGGGCAGACAAACTCATCGCGCTTGGGAGGGGAATACCGCAGAGACTCGTCACCGACTCGCCCTATTTCTACATCTCGCTTACCATGATGATGATAGGCACCCAACTGTTCCTCGCCGGATTCCTCGGCGACCTCATCAGCCGTTCCTCAAGCAACAGAAACGAATACCAAATAGAGAAGACCATCAGATGCGGAGAATAGTGCCTTTCCTCATCGCAGCGGCACTCCTGGCGGCTTGCTCGTCGGTGGACTGCCCACTTTACAAAACGGTGGAGACCAAATACGTCCTCGCCGGTGAGGTGGACACGCTCCACGACACGCTCTCCGTCATGATCACAAAGGTCGATGGCAAAGACTCCTTGGTGCTCAACAGACTCACGGCGGCTACGGAGTTCAAACTGCCCATGAGCCACAGGCAACCCGCCGACGTCTTCGTCTTCACTTTCACCGACACCTTGCGCCATACCGTCACCGACACCGTCACCATAGAAAAGACCGACACGCCACACTTCGAGTCGGTGGACTGTGCACCATCGTTCTTCCACACCATCAACCATGTGCGATGGACGACCAACGTCATCGACTCCATAGCCATCTCTAAAGCACAAGTCACCTATGACAATACCAAAGGCCATCTCCTACTATATCTCAAGCCTGGCCATTAGCCTCGCGCTTGCCTTGCCGGCAGGGGCGCAGTCGATGGACGACATCATCGACCCGCCGGACACCACCGTAAACAATAGGTGGTTCGACGGTTTTGCGCTCTCTGTGGACCTTGCAGGGGTGATACAACGGGCTGTCAGCGACTACGGCCAATACGAGGCGGCATTGCGCATCAACATCGACGACACCTGGTTTCCCATCTTGGAGGTGGGACTGGGAAGCGCCAGCCACGACGATGTCGTCACGCTCATCTCTTACAAGTCGTCAGCACCCTATTTCAGACTCGGGGCCGACCACAACTTCCTCAAGGACAAGCACGACATTTACAGGGTGTATGGCGGGGCAAGATACGCCTTCTCCTATTTCAATTACGACATCTCGCATCCGGGGGTCAAAGACCCCAACTGGGGAGGCGTGGCGCAGTATGGTGAGAAAGGGGTGAAATGCAACGCACACTGGCTCGAATTTGCCGCCGGGGTGGACGCCAAGATTTGGGGACCCATCCATCTGGGATGGAGCGTCAGGTACCGCCGGCGCCTCTTCGCCGACAATGGGTCGATGGGCAATGTGTGGTACATCCCGGGTTTCGGAAAGGCCGGAAGGACGTGCATCGGTGGCACTTTCAATGTGGGTATCGACCTTTAAGCAACAACAACCATGGAAAAACGAAAAAGTCTCATCTGGCAAGTTCCGTTCCTCTTGATGCTCATCGTGGGAACAGTCCTCATCATCTGGCAGCAACGCAACATGCCTTACCGCAAGTGCGAAGGACCCATTTTCGGGACTTATTACCATGTCACCTACCAAAGCGACAAGGACATGCAGAATGAAATCACCGACGCCCTCAACAGGGTGGATGCATCGCTGTCGCCCTTCAACCCGAATTCCATCATCACGAAGGTCAACAACAACGAGGATGTCATGGTGGACAAACTCTTCGCTGATGTCTTCCGCATCGCACAGCAGGTGTCCAAGGAAACGCAAGGGGCGTTCGACATCACCGTCGCTCCGCTCGTCAACCTCTGGGGCTTCGGCTTCAAGCAGGAGAAGGAGCCCTCGGCCAACGCCATCGACAGCATCCTCCAATTCGTGGGGTATGAAAAGGTGAAGTTGGGTGGCAACGACAAGGTGACAAAGACCGACAAGCGCATCCAACTCGACTGCAGCGCCGTGGCGAAGGGCTATGCCAGCGACGTCGTGGCGGCTGTGCTCAGGCAGCACGACATCTCCAACTACATGGTGGAGATTGGTGGGGAAATTGTCACCAAAGGGGTCAACGAGAGCAGGCTGCCTTGGAAAATTGGTGTCAACAAGCCGTCCGACGACCCCATGCAGCAGTCACAGGAACTGCAAACCATCCTCAACGTCACCGACAAGGCGATGGCCACAAGCGGGAACTACAGAAATTTCTATTACCGTGACGGGAAGAAGGTGGCACACACCATCGACCCCAAAAGTGGAAGGCCGGTGCAGCACAGCCTGCTCTCGGCAACGGTGCTTGCGCCCAACTGCGCCACCGCTGACGCTTACGCCACTTCTTTCATGGTGATGGGGATGGAAAAGGCAAAGGATGTGCTTTCGAAACACTCCGAACTGATGGCCTATTTCATCTTCGCCGGTCAGGACGGCAACTATGAGGTGTGGTACTCGCCATCCCTGCGCGACAAGATAGTGGACAATTGATGGACCCCGCCTACCTCAACATGTATGACACCCTGCTGCAGTTGCCGCTCTTCCAGGGAATGGGGCGCGACGACTTGGCACAGGTGGTGGGGCATACACGCTTCGAGTTTTTCAGGCATCACTGCAACGAGGTGGTGGCAAGCGAGGGTGAAAGGTGCCTGGCCATGCTCTTCCTCATCAAGGGAGAGGTGGAGGCTTCTACGACGGCCGATGACAAGAGGATGGTGATGGGCGAGAAACTGTCGGCGCCCGACATCCTTCAGCCCGAACGCATTTTTGGACTGACACAGCGATACACCATGACTTTCGAGGTGACGTCAGAGCAATGCGACATCCTGGCGCTTGGAAAGGGGGAGGTCAACAGGCTCTTGGGGGATTTTGAAATCTTCAGGACCAATTTCATCAACATCGTCTCCGCTCAGACGCAGCGATTGGCACGCATCCCATGGCGCACGCCACCACGCTCCATCAGGGAGAAAATCGCCCGCTTCTTCATCAATCATTGCAGGTACCCGGCAGGGGAGAAAATGTGCCGCATCACCATGCAGACACTCGCCAGCGAGATAGGGGAGAGCCGCCTCAACGTGTCAAGGGAACTCCACAGACTTGAAAAGGAAAATCTCATCCAGCTCACACGCGAGCGCATCTGCATCCCTCACCTCGAAAACCTATTCATATAGTCTCCATTCTCCTTTCACCTCCTCCATTCGCCTTGCTCCGTTTGTCGCTGCATGACAGGACTTCGCCTCCGCAGCGACCCTCCACGCCTCATTTGTGGAATTTGAAGTGGTCGAAGCCCTCGCCATAGACACCTATCACGCGGCTCTGGCTCACAAAGGCGCTGGGGTCCACTTCGTTGATGATGTGGAAAATCTCGCTCGACTGGCGCTTCTTGGCCAATACGAAGAGCATCTTGATGTCTTGGCCGGAATAGAAGCCTTGTGCGTCGAGCACGGTGACGCCACGGTGGGGCTCTTGGTTGATGCGGCGGGCTATCTCTTCATAATGCCTTGAGATGATGAAGAACTGCACCGAACTGCGGCGGGAGTTCACCACCTGGTCGATGCAGAAAGCGGTGATGCAAAGCACCACATAGCCGTAAATCACTTTCTCAAAGTCATGGAATACGAGGTAGGAACAGGTGATGATGAAAATGTCGCAGAGCAGGATGACACGCCCCAAGGAGATGTCGCGGTATTTGTTCACGATGGCAGCTATGATGTCGGTGCCGCCGGTGCTTCCGTTGAACGACAGCCCCAAACCCACGCCACTGCCGCAGAAGATGGCGCCGATGATGCTCGCCATGAAGGGCTGGTCGTCAAGCAGGTGCATCTCCTTGCCCAAACTGGTGAGAAACGACAGCAGCAGCGTGAGCACGCCAACGGCATAGATTGTCTTCAGGCAAAAACGGAAACCGAGCACCTTGAGCGCACCCAACAGCAAGAGGGCGTTGACACCAAAGTAACTCACCTGCACAGGAACACCCATGCCCCAGTACAAGAGGGAGGAGACACCGGCCACACCGCCTGTCGTGATGTCGTTGGGCAGCAGGAAGAGCGTCCATCCCATGCCATACCCCATCATGCCGATGGCAATCATGACATAGTCGAAAAACTCTGAATTCAGGATTTTCTTGATGGTGGCTTTCTTCTGGGCTGTCGAATAGTTGTCGTTTTGCATTGTTTTTCCTTTTGAGGGTGCAAATATACGACTTTTCATCTAACAAGCCAAACAAGCAAATGGAAAAAAGGTTGCAATGTCATTGCAACCTCGTTTCCATCCCGGCTTTGGATGCTTCCTCCGTGCTGCCATGTCATTGCAGCCCTTCTGCATCCCCCGGCTGCCTCACAGTCGCGTCTTCTCCTCGTTGCCGGCACCCGTGCCGCGATATTTCGAGCGGGTGGCGTTGAAATTGTAGCTCACGGTCAGCCCCACGCACTGTGTATAGGTGTAAACATCTTGGACGGTCTTTCCGATGGCATAATATGTGGTCATCTTGTTTCTTGCCGTGCGGAAGATGTCGTTGGCGTAAAGCGTCCCTGTCAGCTGCCCCTTCCAGAAACTCTTTTGCAGGCGGGCGTTCACGGCGAAGTTGCTGCCGCGATACATGCATGCCCAGTGATTGCTGCCCGTATAGTTGATGTTCACCAGTGCCTTCGTCGTGGGATTGACCACGAACCAGCTCATCAGGTCGAAACTGAACTCCGGCTTGTCCAACTTCTCTGACGCACCGTTTTCCTTGGCGTCAAACTTCTGCTGATAGTAGTGCAGCGTGGCGGTGGGTTGCCAGAAGCCGAACTTCGGTGAGGCGGTGAGCGTGGCATAAACACGGTCCTGGTGGTCGAAATTGATGGGCCGGAAGAGGGCAATCTCGTTCTCCTCGTCATACACGGTGGCGATGTGGCTGATGATGTCCTTTTCGCGGGTGAAGCCGGCGACAAAGGTAAGCCACGAATAGGTCAGGTTGAGGTCGATGCTCTGGCGTACCGACGGGCGCAGCAGCGGATTGCCGCCCTCGTAGAACATGCGGCTGTCATACACGATGAGCGAAGTAAGCAAGCCGTAGCGTGGACGGGTGATGCGCTTGCTGTAGCTCAGCTGTGCACCCCACTTCCCTTTCTGCCATGCCGCCGACAGGTTGGGAAACCAGTCGTTGTAGGTGCGGCTGGGCTCCGGCTGCCAGATGCCAAACGAATGGTAGTCTGCCGATACGTGCTCGTAGCGCAGTCCTGCATTCAGGTGCCATGCACCCAACTGCATCTCGTATTCGGTGAAGCCGGCGATGTTCCTTTCATTCGTCTCCGTGTCAGCTTCGGGTATGATGTTCTCCTCGTTGTAGTTGTGGCCATGGCTCAGTGTCGATGTGGCCTCCGACCCGCCGCTGAGCACGCCTTTCCATACGGGGTAGGTCAGCACCAACTTTCCTGCCACCATCGTGTTCTTGTCCCAATTCTGAGTGGTGATGGGGCGGTCGCCCAATTCCTTGCTTAACTCCTGCTGGTTCAGGTTGTTCCACGATTCGCGACGCAACACGGTGGCGTTCAGGTCGATGCCCATTTTCCCCGCCTTTCCCACATAGTAGGTGTTGAGTTCCCATACGGGCTTGTCGAGTTCCCTGATGTCTGTTTTCAGGAAGATGTCGCCGTAGAACGCCCCGTTCTTCAGGTAGTGCTGCTCCATGTCGGATTTGAAACTATTGTAAAGGATTTTTTGCGAGGAGAAACTCAAGCCTACGGAGTGGTCGGCGTTGAAGTCGTAACTCAGGCCTGTCTGGTACTGCAACTCCGTCCAACTGCTCCTGACGGGCAAGTCGGCATGGACATTGAACAGGTCTTTTTTGATGTGCAGCTCCTGGTCCAAATCCTGGTCGTTGCTGTAGTGCCCGTTGTCGAGTGCCATGGTGGCAAACACCTCCAACCCGCCCGTGCGGTATTTCAAGGTCAAGTCGTCGTAGGTGTTCCATTTGTTGTTCCTCCACGTCTGGCTGGTGGCCATCAGGCTCAGTCCGTCGCCTTGGGGCTTCAGCGTCTTGATGCGGATGACGGCGTTCACCTCGGCATCATACTGGGCGCCGGGGGCGGTGATGATGTCCACGCTCTTGATGTCGATGGATTTCAACTGCTTCAGTTCGTTGGCATCCCTCACCTTCTTGTTGTTGATGTAGATTTCCGGCTCACCCTTGGCCAGGACGTTGAACTTGCCGTCGCGCTCCTGCACCATCGGCAGCATGGTGAGCAGGTCGTTGGCGGTGCCGATGTCGTGGAGGATGGAGTGCTGCACCTCCACCGTCATGCCGCCCTGCGTCATCTTGTACTGCGGCACCTCGCCTTTCACCACGACCCCTTGCACCATGTAGGTCTCGGGCTTCATGACGATGGTGCCCAACTTGCCCACGGGGGCGTTTCGCGTCACCGTATGGTAGCCGATGCACGTCACCTTGACGATGAGCCGCTGTGCCTGGCAGGGGATGACGAAGTCGCCATTCTCGTTGCTCACACCGCCGGTGATGAAGGCGGAGTCTGTAGGAGCGAGGAGCGTCACCGTGGCGTAGGGAAGGGGGAGGCCTTTCTCGTCCACGATGTGGCCTTGCATCTTGGTGTCTTCTTTCTGCACGCACTCCACGTAGATGTCGTTTTTCTCCGAGGTGACGCGCATGGGGTAGAAGCCCACCACTTGCTTCACGGCCTCCTTCACCGTGGCGTTTCTCAGCGTGGTGGTGACGGTGAAGTCCTCCAGTTCGTCGAAGATGAAGTTGATTTTGTAGGCGTCTTGTGCGTGGTCTATCCAGATGAGCGCTTCTGAGAGCGATGTGTTCTTGAACGTGTGTGATAGTTGTTGTGCCCCTGCTGTCATGGCGAAGAGACACAACAGGAAGATATGGATTTGTCGCATGGCTGTGGTCTATTCGATGGTGATGGTGGCGTCGGAAAGGGTGAGGTGTACTTTCTCGAAATGGTTGATGCGGTTGAGAATGTCCTGGATGGAGTCGTTGGCCTCCCAACTCAGGTAGAAGCGGATGGTGCGTGCGGCTTCGTTCTTGAATGCCACCTTCACACCGTAGTCATGGCCAAGTTGCTCCATGATTTGTTGGAGCTCCACGTTGTTGAACAGGCGGTCTTGCCTGACGGAGTCGCTCGCCTCGGTCGTTGGTGCGACGGGGAGCACCTCCTCTTGGGCCGTCTCCTTCTCTGCCACGGGCTTTTGCTGGTTTTCCACGGTGACCACCTTCTCCTCTTGTGCCTTTCTCAGGTGGTGGATGGCAGCGTAGGTGATGCCGGAGAGTGCGGCCACGGTGATGAGGATGGCTGCCCAGCGCATGGGGAGGGGCTTGCGACGGCGTACTTGACGGCGCGTATTGAACTGCCGCCATTCTTCCTCCACTTCTGGCACGGGGATGTTGGTCTCGTTGAGCATCTGGTCGAGTTGCTCATCGGTGTATCGCTCGGGGTGGAGCAACATGCGGATTTGCTTTTCGTTCTTCATGCTTTTCTGTTCGATAAATGATGACGGATTTTCCTCAGTCCTTGCACGATGTGCTTGTTCACGGCGGAGAGGCTGATGCCCAGTTGGCCGGAGATATCCTTGTAGGATTGCTCGTCGTCGTACCGCATGCGGATGATGCGTGCCGTCTGGGGGGTGAGCCGCTCGTCGATGTATTGCCTGACCATTGTGGCCAGTTCGTCGTCGGACTTCCCCTGCCAGAGGTCGGTGTCTGATGACGGGTCGCTCAGAGAGAGTTGCTTTTCGGCCTCCCTGTGCCGTTGACGTTGTGCAATGAGGTTGAGGCAGTGGTTTCGGACGCAAGTCAGGAGGAATGTCCGTTGCGACTCCTCGCGAAGCACGACGCTGCCATCCCAGAGGCGGGCGAACACTTCTTGCACAGCGTCCTTCGCCTCGTCGGCATCGCCAAGCAGGATGTGGGCCGCCCTGTACATCCTGCCGTATTCCGCATGGAATAGCCGTTCAAACTGTTGTTCCTTGTCTCGCATCTTTTCCTTCTGTTGTTTTACTCCTATACAATCAAGCATGGGAAATCATCACCCCAAAAAGATGTTTTTTTCACTTTTCTGCAAATTTAGCAACAATTTTCGGTTTTTTCTCACATGCATGCGCATTTGTGTGTGTTATTTTTATTTTTTTGTTTTTTTCTTCTTTAGGGGGTGCAGGGGGAATTTCTTCTTTTTTTGTTTTTTTCTTTTTATTCGTCACAGAAAGCGTCACAAGAAGCGTCACATAAAGCGTCACACCATTCCAATGACCAAGTTTGCATCCGCTTGAAATACAAATGGTTTGCCCTTCTTTTTCAGAGCCGAAAAGCGTCACACCATCCGTCACACGGCTTGTCACACCGTCCGTCACAGTGCTTGTCACTTCCACGGTCTTCACCGATTGCTTGGAGGTATTGTTGTTGTTGATTATCATGGTACTTGTTCTGTTGATGTTATGATAACATGTTTGTTCTCTTCACCATGCAAAGATATGTCAACTTGCCACGAAAGGCATGTCATTTTAACATAAACGCCAAGAGGGTGGGGTTGCTGTAGGGGTGGACTTTATGTCCATCCGTTCGTCCATCAGGACGAATGTTTGTCACACGGTTTCTTGGTGCTACGACGACATAATGTTCACACCTAAAGCAGTGCCAGGCCATTTGCAACGAAATATCACAAGAGCATCTCAATTCATCTTTTACGTAAATTTGCGGATAATCATTTACCTTTTTATCTCGACAGACTATAAATCCAATTTTTTTGTCTAATTTTGCAGTTATATTTCAATTATGAAAGAACAGAATAA
>CADBBP010000052.1 GCA_902792855.1 uncultured Prevotellaceae bacterium | reverse complement strand
GACAACAATGTGGTGGACATCCTTGATGCTGAATTAAAAACGGACGTACAGAAAGCATTTCCCAATCAGGTTTATGAGGATGGCGACGACTTGATGAAATGTCTTATGCGCATCAATGAGCAGGCTGGCGAACAGTTCTTCTTCATCATCGACGAGTGGGACGCCATCTGCCGTGAGTACAAGCCCGGAACGCACACGATGGACCGCTACGTGGACTGGCTCCGCCGCATGTTCAAGGGGGCGAGCGCCTACAGGGTTTTCGCCGGGGTGTACATGACCGGCATCCTGCCCATCAAGAAATACCAAACCCAGTCGGCCTTGAACAATTTTCAGGAATACTCCATGGTGAAGCCTGGCAATATGTCTTCTTTCTTCGGTTTCACCAAAGAGGAGGTGAAGGTTCTTGCCGAAAGACACAGGATGGATTTCGATGAATTGGAGAAATGGTACGACGGCTACCAGATAGGCGACCAACTCTCAATGTTCAACCCCAATTCGGTGATGACTGCCCTTCGCGAGCAATGGTGCGAAAGTTACTGGGCCAGGACGGGTGCCTTTGATTCTGTATCCAATTACATCCAAATGAACTTCAAGGGATTGAAGGATGACATCATCGCCATGCTCGCCGGAAGGAGGGTCAGGGTGAACACAACCAAGTTCCAAAACGATATGGCCATCATACGAAGCCGTGACGATGCACTCACCGTGCTCATCCACCTTGGCTACCTCTCATACGACCGTCACAAACAGGAGTGCCGCATTCCCAACCGCGAGGTGGGCATGGAGATGGAGAATGCCGTGGAGAACACGAACTGGACCAACGTGGTGGAGAACGGCGATGCGGAGGCCGTGGCAAGAGGCATCGATGCCGCCCATGACGAGGAGACGAGCATCCTCTCCTACAACAACGAGAGCTCCATGGCCTGTGTGCTGAGCATCGCTTACTATTACGCCAAGAATGACTACATCATCCATAGGGAATTGGCGAGTGGTAAGGGCTTCGCAGATTTGGTGCTGTTGCCCCGCAAGAACGTCGATTCCCCCGCCATCGTGATAGAACTGAAATACGACAAGGATGCCGACACCGCCATCGCGCAAATCAAGAGGAAGAAATACCCGGCGAAGGTGGCCCAGCACACCGCCGACTTGCTCCTCGTGGGCATCAATTACGACAAAGAGACAAAGACCCATTCGTGCGTCATCGAAAGGTGGAACGGCGGTGACTGAGAGACTACAATCTGCACGTGATACCAATCTTGGTTTCAAAGGTTCTGGCATGCACCGTACTGTTCTCACGCAAGATCAGGTCTTTGTCATAGTAATAGTTGTAGTGCGTACGACGACCATAATAAGAACCTGAGAGGGTGAGAGACCACTGACGGGTGAGGTGCATCTCAATGACGGGATTGATAACCAACAGTGCTGCATTGCCGTTGTCGCCCTGCACGCTCAGGTAGCGTAAGTCCTTGGTGCCATCGACGTAGGCCTGCAGGTCTCTGTCTTCGTAGCCTTTCCAAGTCCAAAGTCGGAAGTACTTGGCATTGAGCATAATACGTCCATACCTGCCGAAATCGAGCTGGGTCTTCGACTTGATGCTGAATCCGCTACCCATGTTATAGTCGCGATCAATGACGTTGAAGTAGTCACTTTTGGTACCACCCAGCAGAATGCCACTCACGAAGAAACGCTGCTCCATCTTCGACAGGTATCCCATTTGTGGCAATGAGAAGATGAAGCCAGGACCGAAGCCGGCAGCCTCGCTGATGCGGTAAGGTGTAAGGCTGGAACCGTCTTCGATTGGCTTGGCATCGTAGTAGTTATAGTGTTGGTAGATACCGAACTCGCCTGCCATATCCTTCTTGTCCAGAATAGGTGTACTCCAAAGACGTCCCACAATGTTCAGCGTATTCAATATGGGCTGTCCGCCACCAAAGGCGGAATTTGCCTCTAAGTCAAAGAAGTCGTAAGGGGTGGTATGCTTGTCACCATCTACTGCCGTACCATACGTCAGCGTCATGTTGATATAAGGCGCATGAATCCCACGGAACAATGCGCCATCATCGGCCAGATAGCGCCAACCGACGGAGAAAGACACGTCAACGGGAGTCTCATTGAAGTCATGGTAGCGATAATGCTTGCTCTTTACACGCCAGGCATCACCGCTGATGATACGGTGCAGCCCCTGAATGGGATTGATGATGGCAGCAGCAGCCTCACGCAAGAAGCGGGGGAAGCCACGGTCGCGATCATCAAGGATGGTCAGACTTAGGCGATGAGACATTTCACCGATGGCCACACCGCCACAGGTGGTGGCAAAAATGTCGTTGATGGCCGGCGGATCCTTTTCACCCAAGAACTCCCACATTGCCGAGCCGAACAGCGAGTAGGGTGCCGACTCCCAGAACGTCATCCCATTGGTGCGGGCTGCGTTGAAGTACAGGTTGCCATGAAACGGGTGGGCAAACATATTGGTGTGGAAAAAGTCGTTATCCCACACCATGCCGTCGGTGAAGTTATGTTTCAGCGTATTCAGGGTGGTCTGAGCGAAGTCCTCATTCAATGCCCATCGGTCGAACAGTTGTACTCCAATGTTGATGCCCGTCACCTCGGCAAGAGCCTGCCAAGGCCGTTTGGGGGTAGGTTGTGCCATCGTAGAATCGGCAAACACCAACTTCGAACGCTTCTCCTCCCATGCCCGTTTCCAGGAGTCGTGCTGATTGCGAGGTTGGCGGTAAGTCAAGCCAAGCTCTACCAATGGTCGGTTGCGGTAGGTCTCGTTGCGGTCGTAGTAGCGAGTCAGTCCCCAGCCCACCGATGCAAAGGCACCATATTTCTTACTAAATTGGTAGTCGGCATTCAGTCGGGCCTGCAACGAGTACAGACGTTCGGGCTTGTCGTTGCTATTTTTCGAGAATGTCTCCACATGATAGTAACCTACATCACCACTCAGACTCCATTTTGGCGACAGTTTTTTATAAAGGCCCATGCGATAAAAAACAGCACCCGAGAACTTCGAGTCGAGTCCCATGAAGTGTGTGCCTACACCCATGATGCTATAATTGCTCTTGTTACGATAGCGTACAGCGAGGTTCGCCTTAGTTGACGAGCCGGCATAGAGCATGTAGTCGATGTTGGTCTTTGGGTCGATGTTCACCAAGCCTATCTTATGGCCAATACTGTCGTAAGACAGGTTGACGAGTCCAACTTGCCAGCCCTTTGGATGCTTGCGTGCAATGTTGAATACGCCAATCTGAGCACCGTTGAGTGAATCGCTAAAGTTGATGGTGCCCAACTGCAAACCACGCTGCATGGCCGAAGAGACATTCAAAATACCCGACAGCTGCATGCCCTTGTCCATGCCTGCTGTGATATTACTGATACCGCTCAACTGCAATCCATTTAACTTATGTGCCGTTGTGTTTGAGAGACCGGACAACTGCAAGCCGTGGCCGCCATCAGCAGCAACAGACGAAATGACGCCAAACTGAACACTCTTTACCGAGTCTTGCACACTGACGATGCCTACAGGAGAGTTTTGTGCCTGTACGTTTATTAATGTTGTGAATACAGCAGCAGTAACTAAAGTTGTTATTTTTTTCATAAACGATGGAATTTTTCTTGAATACTCAACTCGTCAAGCACCGTGATGAGACGCTTGTCGAAACGTTTGTCAGTACGGATTCACTCCGAGAAGGACACGTGGACGATGTCGTTGTTGCGTAAGCATGCCATCACGCACCGCTGACCCTGCATGATAGCCTCATGAAGAAGATGCGCCTTGTCTTTTTTCAAGTTCCGCATGCTCCACATTCTTTAATTATTTCTGCAATCTCGCGGTGGGCTTTGCGACCCTCGGGGCCGGGCCAGAGGGGATAGACGTGCCCCATCTTCTCGGCGACGTGCAGGCGGGCATCGACACCGGCGTTCTTCATCTTGTCGTAGGTATTGCAGACATCTGTGTAGAACACTTCCCATGTGCCCGTAAAAAGGTCGGTAGGCGGCAGGCCTTCCATGTCACCATATAGGGGCGAGATAATAGGGTTGGAAACATCCATCTCTCCTGCCCAAGCGGTGCCATACTTCTGCAACACGTCAATGGTGAGCCAGTTGTCGCGCTCCTGTATCGAAGGGTCGCCGCCCATGACATCGACCCAGGGCGAGATGAGCACCAGGCGGCGAGGCAGGTCGAGCGAGTCATTGCGTATCTGCTGTGCCAGAGCCAGTGTAAAGCCGCCCCCTGCGGAGTCGCCCATGATGAGAATACGACTGGCAGGAATACTCTTCAAAAGTTTACAATAGAGTTGCATGATGAGCGGATGAGCCTCGGCGGCAGTATGGAGGGGCAGAAGGGGGTAGTTTGGAGCCACGATGCCACAGCCTGTGGTCTTGGCCCACTTGGCCATTGCCTTCCAGTGTTGAGACGTAAAGTTATGGACGTAGGCACCGCCATGAAGATAGATTACTACGGGTTTCGTGTCATTCTCAGCAGGCACCTCAAACACTTGCATGTTTCCGATAGTATATTGAACGACCTCACGAGGAAAGACCACGTTGGCTGGAATTTCCGTTTTACTCTTGTCGGTCTTGTCGGCCATGGCCTTGTCATACGACTTCGTGTCCATTTGGTGCATTACACTCTTCACAATGATGGCCATTGGTGAGCGCCCGGTAATCAGCCAGACACCCCCACCGCCGACCATGATGGCAATGATGACCACCGCCACTATACGTAGCATTTTCTTCATTTTCTTGTCCATAACCATGTTTTTTTATTCTTGCTTTTCCACGAACGCCTTGATGCGGTCGGCGACGTTCTGTTTGATGTTGTTGAAGAAGAAGCCGTAATCGTGCATGTGGTAGCTCTCGGGGCCGAACATTTGTGCACCGTCGGCGGGGATGGCGTAGAGCTTGGCGTCGGCGGTGGTGACAACGACGGAGCCGCGAGCGGTGTCAACGCGGGCATCAGCAATGCCTGGAGCAACGAGCTTCCCTTCGACGGTCAGCGAACCGATGTTTTCCTTGACATTGGCATAGGTGTCATCACGCTTCCAGTTGATGGGGTTGATGCTGATGCCGCCCGGGGCAAGCGTCATGTTCTTTTCCTTCAGGTTGGAGGGACCTTCGGTGTTCCACGAGACGATGACGCCCGTGTCGGTGGCACCCTCGGCGAACTTCAAGCCGGTCTTCGCGAGCCAGTCCTTGGTCACGGCAAAGCCTATCGGGTAGGCGGCGACCATGCGATTGAGGGCCTCGGGATGCTTCGTTATGTAGTTTTCAAGCAGGGCTATCAGAACCGATGCTCCCTGCGAGTGACCGGCGAGTATGAACGGGCGGCCCTGGTTCAGCTTCGTGAGGTAATAGTCGAGCGCGTCGGTAGCGTCGAAGCGGGAGATGTAGTCGATGATGGCGCGGTAGTCCGAGCCGGGCTTCGGCATGGATATTTGACGGTAGATGGGCATGAAGACGTTGCAACTCTCGTCGAACACGGCGGTCTGTGTCCGCCGTACCATCTGCGCGCCGGAAATCATCATCGTGTCGGTCATTTCGCACACTTCGGTCTCGGGGCGGAAGCCGGTCACGGTGGGATAGATATAGAATACATCGACAGTCTTGAGACCGTCGGCAGCGGTGGCGTCGAGCACGCCGTCCTTGACCATCGCGGTGGGCACGTCGAGCCAGTTCTCTGCCTGGCTGTAGTCAATCACCGAGTCGTACTTCTCGATGCCGACGATGTACTGCACGGCCTCAGGGATTTCGCCAATCCTCGAAGTCTCGGCGGATTGTTTATTACTACTCTTGCATGAAGCAAACACGATGACAGCGAGCATCGTCGATGCCAAAAGCGAAAAATAGTTAAGTTTTTTCATTTTGTTATTTGGTTTTGTTATTCTTTGTTTGCATATTTCTTCATTAGCCGGAACTGATAACGGAAGACGAGGCAGGCCATGCCGAGATAGGCGGCTGCCTGAATCCAGAGAATGCGGATCTCAGGCAGTATCTGGCTGACGCTGGCACCCATACTGTTCACTCGGATAAAGGCGCGCACACCGAAGGTGCTGGGGAACAACCAGGATACGCCTTGCCAATAGCCAGGGATGCTGGATTGAGGCCACGACACACCGGTCATGAACAGAAGGGGTACTGATACGAAGACCATGAGCAGCATGACGTTTTCACGGTAGCGCACCAGGCACGACACCGTCAAACCAAAGAAGACACACGCCATCGTATATGGTAGGAGCATCCAGAAGAGCGTCCAGCCAGTGCCCAACTGTGGGAAAGAGAACATGGCAGGAACGGCCATCGAGAGATAGGCTGCCGCTACGGCGCCAATCATGCCATAGCAGAGCACCTTGCCCCAGACGATGCGGTAGGCACCGCGGTAGTGCGGGTCGTCATCGGGAATCAGTTGGCCATTGCGGTGACGCTCACGAGCAGTACCGGCAGCCATGCCGATGCCAAGAGCAATGGCCTGCTGCAGGATGAGCATAAGCACGGCAGGCAGCACACATGAGCCGTAGCCACCAGAAGGATTGAACATGGCTACATCGTCAACAGCCAGAGGTTGTGCAGTAATGGCATCTTCACGCTTGGTGTAATTACCCGCTTTCTTGATGTTCAGGCCTGCACCAAGACGTCCTGCCTCGACCATGGCGGTCTGATAGACTGCCTTATAGGCAAGCATCAGCGACATGTCGCAATAGACGCTCACATGAGCCTGCTCGCCACGGTTGACGCACTTGGAAAAGTCGGAAGGAATCAGGTAGATGCCACGGACCAACTGGCGACTGACAAGTGAACGTGCCTCATCGAGGTCTTCGGCATAATACTTGATGTGCACGTCGGGAGAGGCGTTGCAATCGTTGATAAACTGGCGCGAAAGTGCGCTGTGCGACTGGTCCACAACCACCACCGGCGTTTCGTGCAACGTCTCGTTGTTGTAAATCCACGAGTAGAGCAAGGGGTAGCCCAAAGGCACGATGACGAGGAACATCAGCACACCCTCATCCTTGACAACCTGTAGCAGTTCCTGCCGAAAGATATAGAGCACATCGGTGAAATGCTCGTGTAACCTTTTAAGGAATGTAAACATAATTCAGCATTGCGTTTTTTACTTTACCAAGTACGAACCAAGGCAGCAGCGTAAAGGCTACGAGTGCCACGAGATGGAACCATACATCGATGACGGGGAACCCATTGAGCACAGTGGCCTGATAGATCATCCAGTAATGACGCAGAGGGAAGAGCCACGACATGGCTTGCAGCGGTGCGTCCATGCCCGCAATGGGGAACGCCGAACCGCACATCGAGATACTGAGCACCGACCACAGCGATGAGATACTCATCGACATACGCAACGACGGCATCAGACCGAAGGCGAAGATGCCGAAGCCAAGGCCGGCAGACACATGCAAGAGGGTAAGCCGCACGATGTTCCACACACCGCCGAGATGGGGGAAATGGAGTACATGGAAGATGTAATATTGATAGAGGAACATCACGAGCAGGAACACCAACGCATGAACAATATACTTGCCGATAATGGCCACGACAATATTGCCGCCGGCAACGGCAAGCCATTCCTTACCAGTATCAAACTTCATCTCCATGCCAATGGCGTAAGCTGAGAGCAATGCCATAAAGAGCATCAGGATACCTGGCACAAAGACAGTGGTCAGCGAGTAGTTGTAACTGCCTTCGGGGTTGGCAATCATGTGAGCATCTACCGATATAGGCTGCATCGCCGCAGTGATCTGTTCCTTTGATGCACCTTTGGCAGATAAGGTGGCCTGACCGACCGCTGCCGAGCCGAGTGTGCCGATGGTCTTCATATCCTTCATGGCCATGGAGCCGGCCGTCATGCACGTCATCGTGTAATAATACGAAATCTTCGGCTGACGACCTGCGAGCAACTTCGCCGACGTACCTTTAGGAATATAGAGGTAGGCATATACCTTGCCTTCCTGCATGGCGTTGCGAGCTTCGGTGACGTTGGCGAACCAATAGGCGACATGGGAGCTTTGCATGGCGTCGAGATTGCGGATGAGACTACGCGAGGTGGCACTGTTGTCTTGGTCCACCACCCCTACGGGTAGGTCTATCGCCACACCATCGTCAAGCATCGTGGTGAAGAAGGCCACCACCACCAGCGGGAACACAATCATGCAGAATCCGTATATGTGGTTTTTCCGTATGATAATGTTGAGTTCGCGCAGGGCTACAAGGCCGAAATTTTTGAGATATTTCATTGAAAATTATTTCCTGAGTATCACAGACATTCCTGGGCGCACACCTTCGACTTTCTCCAAGGGACGTGCCCTCACCTCGAAAGTCTTCTGGTCGTACTGACCACTGGCCTTCGTGGCTTTCCATACGGCAAAGGAACCTTTGTCCTTCACATAAAACACCTTCATTTTCAGTTCCTTGTCAAGCGCTGGTACGAAGACCGTCATTTCCGACCCCACTGCCAACCCTTTCAGCTGGTCTTCTCGTATGCTGAACGTAGCCCATTGTTCGTCCATCATCGAGACAGACATGATGGGGGTGCCGGTGCCGACAAGCTCGCCCACCTTGGGATAGACCTCGCTCACCTCTCCGTCCATTTGGGCTACCTGAACAGTCTCATTGAGATAGCTGTTCACTTCCATGATGGCTCCACTGGCTTGGCTGACCTGTGCTGAGCTGGCCTTGCGCTCTTCCTGGCGCGTTCCATTTCGAGCCATGTCATACTGGCTTTGAGCGGCCATCACCTGGGCCTGGGTGGCTTCCACGGCAGCCTGAGCTTCGTCGCGCCTCTGGGCGGTCACCACTCCCTCGTTGAAGAGGTTGTTGACACGCTCATAGGTCTTGCGGGCGATGTCGTTGGCAGCTTTCGCCTGTTGCAAGAGTTCGAAAGCACCGCGTATTGTCTCCTCACGTGCCCCATTGTCGGCCATCTCATGCAAGGCGGAGGCTGCATTACGGGCACTCTCGGCCTGTACCTTCTTGGCTTGCACATCCGGTGCATCGATGATTGCGAGGACATCGCCCTTATGTACGAAATCACCCTCCTTTGCACGGAGTTCAAGGATGCGACCAGGAACCTTGCTCGACACCCGGTATTCATCTACTTCCATCTGCCCTTGGATGACCTCTGGGTCACGGTCGAGTGCGAGAAAACCGATAAGGGCCACGATGATTACTACTGTTGAAAATCCTGCAACGGCGAGCAGGATGTTGTTGTGTTGTTTTTTTGCCTTGTCTGACATGTTGATTGATTATAATTGTCCCATGGCTTTGCGCAAGCCTAAAAGGGAGAGTTGAACTTCTATTTCTGCATCAATTTTCTGAGTGTGGGCGGTTTCCCATGCGGTTTGGGCGGTCATCACATCGGAGAGATTCATCACCCCTTCACGGAAGCCAAGTGAGGCGCAACGGAGGTTCTCCTCTGCGCTGGACACATGTTTGGAAGACAGCTCCAGACGGCGATAGGCCTCGCGAACCTTGAAACGCTCCTGCTCCACCTGAAGGTTGATTTTCTCCTCCATGTCGCTGTGCTCCAGTTTTGCTATCGTTGTTGCGGCACGTGCGGCGGCGAGTTTGTAACGCCCGTCGTGCCAGTCCCACAAAGGCATGCGGACGAGGACACCCACGTTCCATACTCCGGAGAATTTCCGTTCGAAGCCATTGAACGTATTGGGATTGGTCAGGAGATATCCTCCTGTCAAGGCCACCTGGGGGCGGAAATGGGTGGCTGTGACGATGTGCTGGGTCTGCTCCGTAATGCCGACGGTTGTCAGCAGCATGCGTAGTTCCGGTCGATCGACAGTCGCCGCGTTCAAGGTGGGCATAGGCTCGGTGGTGGAGCTGAGCTCCCTCCCCTCGTCGGAAAGGGTGAACTCTGTATCCATCGGAAGACCACAAAGCTGACACATGAGCATCTTGGCCAAGGTGAGGTTGTCATCGACACGCATCTTGGCCATCTCAGCCTCATTCACGCGGACGTCCATGTTCAAGCCGTCGGCCCGGATGGCAACACCCTTGTCAATCATCTTGTACACGTCGTCATGAAGCTTTGTCACCAAGTCGAGATAGTTTTGGGCCAGTTTCTGCTTCTGTCGGAGAGACACCACAAGCCAGTAAGTGGCATCGATTTCATAGAGTACGTTCTGCTGCAACATGTCGTAGTTGTTGTCTGCAAGGGTGACATTGAGTTCGGCCACCCGATTCATTGCATTGATGCTGCCGCCCATGTACAAAGGTTGGGTCACCATCACTGAACCTGCGAACATGTTGTGGGTGTTGGTGCGGAAAGCCTTGCGTATGGTGGATCCTAACTCATCCCCCATGGTGGCAAGCGACGAGGAGAACACTCCCATCTGCTGGCCAAACTGCTGGGCCATCTGAGGAGTGATGACACCATCCTGGACCAACCCATTCAGAATGTCCGTCACCTTGGCGCCCATCCCAGACACTGCATTGGTGCCAAGATGGTTCAGCGCATTTTTTTGTGAGTTGTTCAGTAACGACATTTCCTTGCTCATCAGCTCATAGCCTGCCATGGCATCCACATGGGGAAGGTATTTGGTCCGGGCAGACATCACGTTGTATGAGGCAATATCCTTCTGAGTGCGGGCCATGCCAAGTTGCTTGTTGTTGGTGATGGCCAAGTGGCGACATGAATCGAGCGTGAGTACCCGCTGTGCTTTTCCCGTCGCAGGCAAAAGCATCAACAGCACAGGTATCGCTGCTTGTGCCATCTTTGTCATTTTCCTTTTTGACTTGTTCATGTTATGTTTTACTTAAAAATATTAAAATTCATATCCGAGATTGACGAAAAAATATGCTTTCTTGGTATGGTTGCTATAGCCCAAGGTGGCACCAACAGGACCAAACATTGTATTGTAATAGTAGGCACCCTGGACACCAAACAAAGTACTGTGATCAAAGAGTTCCTTCACCTTGTTGGTATGTTGCCCGGCGGCCACACGCAGTAGCACGTAATTGTTGTCGCCCATTCGCTGTTGGGCTTGTATCTGAGCAGCCACGAACTGCTTGTATAAGTACTCCATGTTGCCGATGCCGGCGAAAGGCATCTGCTGCTCGACGTAGTGACCGAACCACTCACCACCGACGGTGTTGCCGAATACGGCGGGAACGACTGAGCCAAAGAGCAAGCGACCATAGACCATGGGTTGGAGGGTGAAGCGACTGCCGAAAGTAAACGACATGCGCCAGTTGGCACTGACATCACTCATACCCGTGGTCTTGCCTTGTTTGGTGCCATTTTCATCAAGGATGTTGAGCTGGGCGAAGTCGTTGGTAAGATAAGCGTATTCAGCGTTAAAGCGGGTTCCATGAGTGGGGAAGTTCCAGTTGTCCTCGCTATTATAGGCCACACGGGCACGGTAACTGAAGTAATGCTCGTTTTTGAGTGTCACCTGTTTGGCCGATTCTGACCCGAGTTTGTTGCGGTAGTGGAGGAAGTCCCAGCGCAGCCCCATCCGAAGGTTGAAATGGCGCAGTTCGAAATTGATTGGCAGGAATTCTGCCTGTGACTGGTTGTAACGGATGTTATAATCCAAATCGCCATAGGTATAGACGTCAACATCATTTCTGTGGAACGTATAGCTGAATGACGGGCGAGTAAAAAATCTTGGGTGGACGGTGATTTCACCACGAGCCATCAGTCGCTTGCCGAGACGAAGCGTGAGGTCGATTTCGACAGGGATGGCCGTCCTCAGCGGTATGTCGCGTCCCAGCTGCACTACGGCATGTTCTTCCGAATCGTAGCGCACACCGGCATGGAGCTGTGCTGACTTGCGGTTGCCTGCTAACAGGACGACACGCACGCCATCACCTTCAGGCACCAACCGGCACTCTGCTGTCTGATAGAAGAGGTCCATGCGCATGCTCGTTGTAAGTTCCTGCTCCTTCTTGGCATCGATGCTGTCAAGCTTGTTCAGATGGAATTTTTGTCTCAAGAACCGCTCTGCCTGCGGGGTCATGTGTTCGAAAGTAAAACCGGTGATACGCTGGCGCTCTGTCATGGCGTTCGGGCGCAGGGGATGATAGATGTTGGGGCGGAAAGAATCGTCGATGCCTATGCGCTCCTTCAGAGCGATAATCTCATCCCAATGGCGCATGGCTTCTTCCTCGCCATAACGTATCAGTGAGTCAATGGCCTCTGATGTAAAGCTGGCGGTAGTATAGCCATGGGGATCCACATTCATGTACAAATCAGTAATGGCCTTGTTCTCTTGGTACTTGTTCACGCAGTTCACGTCAATAATCTGTCCAACGATTTTCATGGTGCCGGTGACATCCTCTGCCGTCTTCGGCTTGCCCGACAGCGTGATGCCAATCACGATTTCGGCACCCATCTCGCGAGCCACGTCAACGGGATAATTATTCTTCAAGCCGCCATCGACCAAAACCATGTCGCCAATTCTCACGGGCGAGAAGGCGGCGGGGATGGACATCGAGGCACGTATGGCACGCGGCAATCGACCGCTATGGAGCACCACTTCGCTGTTGTCCATGATGTTTGTAGCCACGCAGGCAAAGGGTATGCGCAAGTCTTTGGTGAAGTCAAGCGAGTCTGTGTAGCCCACAAAGAGCTTCTGGAACAACTCGGCCAGGTTCTTGCCCTTGATAATGCCTCCGGCATTTAGGTCACGCTTGCCGATGGTCAAGCCCGTGGTAAAAAAATAGGTGTTCTGCTTCTCACGGTCGAGGAGGCTCTGATTGCGCAGGTCTTCCTTGTCGGTAATGACATACGTCCAGTCTTGAGCCCTCACCATCGAGTCGAGCGAATGGGCATTATAGCCGATGGCATAGAGGCCGCCGACGATGCTGCCTATTGATGTGCCGGTAATGATATCGACGGGGATGCCCGCCTTCTCCAACACCTTCAGCACACCGATATGCGCCATGCCCTTTGCACCACCGCCACTGAGTACGACGCCGACTTTTTTCCTGGTCTGTGGGAAGGCCTCCTGACTGGTGAGGCTGTCGGTCGTTCCCGACGTTTCGTCGCCTATCCGTAGCCTTTGAGCATTTACTGTACTAACCATAAGTACAGCAACAATCATCAATAAATGCTTTTTCATAATCCTTTGTGATATTTCATTCGATATTCCAATGGTGTCATACCCAAGTGTTCTTTGCAGTATTTGCCAAAAAACGAGGGATTGGGGAATCTCAAGTCGTGCGAGATTTCCTGCATCGTCATATCCGTGAAACGAAGACGGTACTCAATAGCTTTCAATGTATAGAGCTGTATATAGGTACTCGGCCTGCGGTTCATCACTTCCTTGAGAACGGTGGAGAGATATTTCGGCGTGATGTTCAGTTGGCTGGCAAATTCATCCACTCTGCGGATGCGGCCGTCACTCTCTTCCACTAACTTTATGAAATTGTCGATAATCCGTTTCTTATGAAGGTTGGAATTGATTTTTTCCTGCTGGTCTTGTTCCATCTTATGCTCCGCATTACGCCGAAAGATGGACAGTAATTCCAGCATGATGGTGCCTAAAAGTGAACGTACGATATGAGTGGTAAGCACGGAAGTTGACAACTTTATCCTGCTGCATAACAACTGGAAATAGGTGTCACAAAGTATGATATCCTCTTCAGAAAGATGGACAACAGGATGCAGTTTTAGCAACGTCATATCTGCCACACTAATCATATTATGAATCTCTATATTCCAAAGCTCACTGCGTGTAAACCAAATCTGTCGGCAATTAAAATCCGATGACGTCAGGAAATTGCTGGCCGTGCTGTTGACCATATAGAGAAACAGGTCGTTCTTTTGTATCTTCACAACATTGCCGTCGTATTCGAACTGTGCCCTGCCTTCTGTACAAAAGAAAATAATGCCGTGATTATGTGAGCAAATGGCACCCGACGGTACGCTGCCGATTTTCTCCATCACAACCAGTTCATCGCTATCACCTATCCTATAAGTGTCGTCCCCCCTGCGGGGATTTAATTCCTGTATTTCCATGATGGCAATATTTCCCAAATGTTCGTTTTTTCGATTTTCAAGTGCAAAATTAAACATTAATATTCTATTTTTACTGTTCTATTTGTCACCGATTCTGCTCTGTATCTTACAAACACCTCATTATGAAAGAAATCGGTAATAAATGAAGAAAAAAAGAGCATTGACCAGATAGCTGGACGGGCGAGCGAATGGACATAAAGTCAACCCCTACAGTAGTTATACCGAATAATGAATTATTCCGAATGATGGATATGAATGATTAATAATCAACATTTCCTTCTGCAGCTATTAGGAATAATAAAAATTCAGGTTATGGGAATTTGTATATAAAAGTGAATTTTTTCTTATAGTAAATTATTCTAGACAACCCTTATGCCTTTGTGAGAATCCATGGCTGAACTATAAACCTCCAAATATTTGATTCGAATCGGAATATGACGAGGCCGTGGGAGAAGGAGGAAGCCGGAAGGCCGAAAGGGTCGAAAAACAAGAAGACGCTGGCCAAGGAGGCAGCAATGGCTGTGGAGGGAATCGCACCGGTCAAACACCCCAAGGGGAGACCCAAGGGCAGCAAAGACTCAAAACCGAGGAAAAAGGCCAAGCGTGGGAAGGGCTCTATTCTGGCACTTCATCTATCTGGAAACGGGACGCACACTCATCCCAATGTAGCGGGGGTTGCCATAGTAGTTCGGATATTGGAGGTTGCCGTAAGCGTCCCGGTCGCCAAAGCACAAGCAGTAAGCGTAGTTATAGTTCGAGTATGAAGATGGTATGGACAACCAATAGGAGCCATTCCTGCCAACGTCAACAAGAATGCCGTTCTCGCGGTAGCCTGCCTCAGGCAAAAATATGTTGCCACCATTGGAGCCGGTGATTTTATAGCCATTAACACCATTCATTGTCGTCCTTGTCGAAGTGCTGTTGTTGAGCAACTCTTTCACTTGCTCCAACGTTGGCATTGCCCATGACTCGCCCCATTTCACATAAGCCACATCATACTGTGTGCCGGCTATATTGTAGCCAATATCATGACTGGTATATTCTGCTCCGTCACAATGCGTATAATTTCTCCAGCTATAATAGGTCTTCTCCTCTGTTTCCCCCCAGGCATAATAGCCACCATAAGCTTCAGGCTTGTCCGCCCCCACATTGCAACAGGCCCATTTTGTGCCTAATGGCAGGTTGAGATCTATCAAATGAGGATGGTTTTCGTCAGGGCAAGTGAGATAGCTATTCACGGCGGGAGAATCCTTTTTATCATCTGCCTCATCATCATCTCCACAACCAGCAAGGACAAACACAGCCGAAATAAAGACTAAAAAAATCTGAAAATCAAATCCTTTCATAACCCTAAAATCCTCACCTTTTTGATTAAATGTTATTTATAAGTTCCTGAGCAACAAAGAGCTGCTCAGGAACTTCCCATATCAAAAATTACACTTACCCTTAGTGGTGCAATTCAAAAGCAGCAAAAAATAGAATCTCAACCCTCAACCCTATTTCATGACAAACTTGCAGGACTTGCTGCGCCCGCTTTCATCTGTCACACGTGCGATGTAGCATCCGTCGGAGAGGTGGTTGACAGGCACTTCGGCATACCCACCTTGCAGTCGAGCATTGAGTTGGCCCACCGACTGGCCCGCCAGGTTGTAAAGTTCCACGTGAACGTCGCCGGACTGCTTGCTGCGGACGATGAGCCGTCCAAGGACATAGCGTGCTGTCAGGTCATTGTCGGCGAGCAAGGTCGTTGTCTCGATGCCGGTGGAATAAGGCTGCTCCACATTGACTGCATAACTGCTCGTGATGTTGGTTTGCTCGATGGTGGGGTAGTTCATCACCTGCACCGTGTTGCATCCATCGGGGTATCTGCCCACCGTCTCGTCTTCCTGGTGCATGGGATAGGTGAAGACGTCGCTCCATGAGTCATCTGCGGCGGATAGCATCATGTCGCCACCATCGGCATCCAGTTTGAACGAGGCGTGCAATTGGCTGACAGGTGATAGTTTGTCACACCAGATGATGAGGTGGCCGTGCGGCGGGATGACGGTGTTGGCCTCCGTCTCGCCCTTCTGGATTTGGTATTTGTGAGGCTTGTCCAGATTGTCGGTGAGGTACATGCCCTCCACGTCGATGGCTTGGTCGGTGGTGTTGTAAAGTTCCACCCAGTCGTTGCGCTTCCAGTATTCGTTGACATAGACATTGTTGGCGGCGCTCACCTCGTTGATGCGCACGGGAGTGATGCCCTGTTCCTGTCGCTCGTCCTCCGTCATGGGGGTGAAATAGGCCGTCAGCACCAATTTGTCATCATTGGGCAGGCTGATGACGGGCTCCGTGGAGAAGTAATTGCGGCCACTGCCTTTCTTCCATCCGGCGAACACATGGCCGGCAGGGGCTTTCGCTTCTATCTGGACGGGAGCGAAGAGATAACCGTTGAAGTAGGCGTAGGGCACCTCGAGGCCGTTGATGTACAGACTGCCACCCTGGGTGTTGGTGGAGAGCGTCACTTGCTGCTTTTTCACGTTGGAGAGTTGCATGGGCTTGAACTCCTTCATGTGCGAGGTCACCGATGCGTTGCGTGTCTTGAGTTGTGATTTGATGATGTTTGCGGAGCCATCGGGCGAGCGCCACCCGTCGAGTTGCATCATCGGGCGCACCCTGTCGGCCAGTTCGTTGACGATGGCCGTGCCGCGCTCCGTCTCGAAGACACTGCCGCCGACGAGGCAGTAGGTGTCGATGAACTTCTTTCGGAACTCCTCGTTCTTGAGCATGTTGAGGAAGAAGGTGACGAGCTTTATCTCCTCGTAACGTTGTTCCTGGGTGTCGAAGATCAAGTTGAAGGTGTGCCACTGGTCCTTGGCGAACTCGGCGAAGGGGTTGTCGTATTTGAAGGAATAGTCAAGGTCGAAGGTGACGAAGCGGTATCTGCCGTTGTCCTGGCTTCTGAAGCCCTTGATGTTGTTGTGCGGCCAGTCGTTGGAGCCGAGGAAGAGTTCGATGGCCATGTAGTTGATGAACTCGTCGATGTCGAGGATTTGCTTGAGTTCCTCGTAGGCTGCAGGGTCGGGGGCTGCCTCTCCCAGTTCGTAGATGCGTTTGAGCACCTCGCTGTTGCCCACCATGAAGACGACGTTGGAGTCGGCGCTCATCTCAAACATGTCGATGTGCTCGTCGTCATAGCCCCAGTTGGATTCCACGAATTTCTTGTTGTTGGGCTCCCTCATGTTGAGCAAACCCTTGAATTGTCCGTTGACATATTCAATGACGGGGACGTATGATTGCAAGTCGAGGTTGATGCCGGCGCGCTGGATGATGGTCTGCAGGGCCGGGTCCATGAAGCGGGCGCCGCCGTTCTCCCACACGTCGTTGCCGCCGTTGCGGAGGAGTATCACCTTGTTTTTAAGGTAGGGCTTCTGCGGGAAGAACACGTAGTCAAGGCTGTTCTGGCCGTCAAATTCCTTGCCCGACTTGAGTTTGAACGACCGAGGGTTGGCCGAGCGCGTCCAACCGCCCGAGACGGAGATTTCCACGTCCTGGTTGATGGGCATCACGCCGTCGGGGGTGATGAAGGAGAAGTTGACGGGGCGTTCCCAGTCCATGTTGTAGTTGCGGGGTTGCGACTGCCCGTTGCCGGTCCTGCCGTTGGTGCCGTCGGTGTCGATGCCCCATTTGTTGTCGGAGAAATAGCGCTTGTCGCCTACGATGGAGACGACGGGGATGGTGTATTTGTCGTTGGTCTTGATGTAGGAGCGTGTGACGGGGACACTGGGCAGGTAGCCGTCCTGGAAGAGGCGGAAGCAATAGTTGGTGGTGTTGCTGACGGTGAACTTGCCGTCTTTGCTGATGTTGCTGCTCGGGGTGCCGTCACCTTGATAGGACTCCCATGAGATGTCGTCGAAATAGAAATTGTTTTCCGAACCTCTCATCTCGTTGAGGTTGAAGGCGATGGTCTGCAAGGTGCTGGCGCCGCCGCCCCACCAGCCACCACCACTGCCTGACTGTTCTTGGCTGATGGTGCCCTCATAGACGATTTCCTGCCATTCGGTGCCGACGTTGTATCCGTTGTCCAGCATCTGCCAGGTGATGTAGCTGCCGGGGGTGGAATGTGCCTGGGCGGAGATGTGCGTGGCCTTGTCGGCACGCACCTTCATCTTGAAGCGGAATTTCTCGTTGGCGTTCCACACGTGGTCGGGCGTATAGACGAAGAATTGGGTGCTCCAATCCTCGCTGGGATTGGCCACGGCGTGTACTTTCACGCCACGAGTGCCGTTGTATCCCACACCGTCGATGATTTTGGTGTTGAACTCCCCATGCTCGTTGCCGTCCTTCCCCACGAGGCAGGTCACATCGTCGCCCTCGCAGTCGCCGTTGACGACATAGTTGGTCCAGTCGTTGGTTGCCTGTCCTTGCATGGGGCGTTGCGGCAGGCTGCCGTCGGTGGTGTATGCCAGTGTGGCTCCCTCCGGGATGGTGACTTGGAAGGAGAAGGCATTGGTGAACACCTTGCTGTCCATGCTGACGACGGGGGCTTCAAGCCGTTGGTTGGCAAATTCCGCCGTGGCGTTGGTCTTGCCCGGCGTGGCGTCGGCCGTCCAGCCCCATTCGCCCGTGCCGTCGGTTTGGCGGGCCCAGGCGGTGCGGCTCATGGCTTCCGGGTACTCCTCGCTCGTGACAAGTTGACCGTTCTTGTCCGACAGGTAGATGGCACCGCCGTAGGGTGGGGTTGGCGGCATCGTCGCTGAGATACATGCCTCCAAGGTCAACAGCCTCGTCGCCGGGGTTGTAGATTTCAATCCAACTGTCGAAATTGGTGGCGGGACTCATGGCCGTCCCAAGGTTGGAGGCCATGATTTCATTGATGATTAGAATTGCTCCGAATAGCGTTGATGATAACATGGTGGGTTGATTATGTATTCTGTTTTTTTACAGCTTGCAAAGGTAAGGAGTTTTTTGGCCTTCATCCCCACGTCTTGTAACACATGTTATAGAAAATGTATCTTAACGCATTCCTTCCCGCCAAAATAACTGCTTGCTTGTTGGCTACAATTCCTCTTATTTCGCGTCTTTTACAAAAACCAAATACCACAGGGACAAATGAAGAAACAAATGATTATGGCTTGTGCGATGCTTTTTGTGGCATCCACGGCCTTCGCACAGTATCCCCAACTCACCGACGAGGCGAAGCACCTCATCGACTCTCTCGAGAAATGCTGGAAGGCCCACAGCGACTCCGCTTGGGAAAAAGCCTTCCCCATCGTGATAGAAGAGGCAAAGGCAGGCAGGCCATACGTGCCTTGGGCCGCAAGGCCATACGACCTCAGACAGGCCAAGATACCCGCCTTCCCAGGGGCTGAGGGAGGTGGCATGTACACCTTTGGCGGACGGGGAGGAAAGGTGCTCACCGTCACCAACCTCAACGACGACGGCCCCGGCTCCTTCCGGTGGGCGTGCGAACAAGGAGGGGCGCGCATCGTCGTGTTCAACGTCTCCGGCATCATCCGCCTCAAGTCGCCCATTTATGTCCGTGCACCCTACATCACCATCGCCGGACAGACGGCACCGGGCGAGGGAGTCATCATCGCTGGGGAGTCCTTCCAAGTGGACACCCACGACGTCATCGTGCGCCACATGCGCTTCCGCAGGGGGGAGACGCTCGTCTGGCACCGCGAGGACTCCTTCGGAGGGAACCCCGTGGGCAACATCATGATCGACCACTGCTCTTGCGAGTGGGGGCTCGACGAGAACATCTCCTTCTACCGACACATGTTCGACCTCGGCGACGGCAAGGACAAGCGGAAGGAACCCACCGTCAATGTAACCATACAAAACACCATCTCCGCCAAGGCGCTCGACACATGGAACCACTCCTTCGGCTCGACCATCGGAGGGGAGAACACCACCTTCATGCGCAACCTGTGGGCCGACAACACGGGCAGGAACCCGTCCATAGGGTGGGGCGGCGTGTTCAACTTCATCAACAACATCGTCTATAACTGGGTGCATCGCACCGCCGACGGAGGGGAGTACACCACCATGTCCAACTTCATCAACAACTACTACAAGCCCGGACCGCTCACGCCAAAGGACCAAGCCGTGGGACACCGCATCATCAAGTCGGAGAGCAGAAGCGTCAACCTCTTCCCATTCAAGCAGTTTGGCAGGATTTATGCCTCCGGGAACGTCATGGAGGGCTATCCTGAAATCACCAAGGACAACTGGAATGGTGGAATACAGACCGCCGACAAGGATGGCGAGATGGACGAGACGGAGCTTGCCCTCATGCGCTCCAACGAGCCTTTCGAGATGCCTTTCGTCTCCATCATGGGGGCTGAGAAGGCTTTCGAGTGGGTTCTTGCCAACGCCGGGGCCACCGTGCCCTGCCGCGACATCGTGGACCAGCGCATCATGGAGGAGGTGCGCACGGGGGTGGCATACTACGTGGACAAGTATGAGAAGAAAGTGAAGGACAACCCCTATGGCGACATGTGGGGACTGCACAAGAAGTCGCAGGATGATGAGGGCTTCTTCAAATACCGCCGCTTGGACAAGGACTCCTACAAACTCGGCATCATCACCGACCCCAGGCAGATGGGCGGCTACCCCGTCTATGGCGACTGGGCACCCCGTGTGGACACCGACGGTGACGGCATGCCCGACGAGTGGGAGAAGGACAACGGCCTCAACCCCAACGACCCCACGGATGCCAACAAGGACTGCAACGGGGACGGATACACCAACATCGAGAAATACATCAACGCCATACCCACCCAGACAAAGGTGGACTGGCGCAACCTCAACAACAACTATGACACCCTCGCCGCCAAAGGCAAGGTGATGTGAGAAAAGGACAAGTAAATGAACAACAAAGAACTTGTTTTGCTGGCTGAGCAAAACCGAAAACGCCTCGTAGAGGTGGTGTACCGGGCCAAGGCCGGACACATCGGAGGGGACCTCTCATGCCTCAACGTGATGACCGCGCTCTATTTCCACGTCATGAGAAACCTCGACCCCGAAAACCCGAAGGCTCCGGAGCGCGACCGCTTCGTGCTGAGCAAGGGGCACTGCGTGGAGGCTCTGTATGTCACACTGGAGGCGAAAGGCTTCCTCAAGAGCGAGACGCTCGACACCCTCGGCAAGTTTGGCTCCATTCTCTCAGGGCACCCCACCATCGAGGTGCCGGGAATAGAGGTCAACAGCGGAGCCCTCGGACACGGACTGAGCATCGGCGTGGGAATGGCCATCGCCGCCAAGATGGACGAAAAAGACTACCGCACTTACGTCCTCATGGGCGATGGGGAGCAGGGGGAAGGCTCCATCTATGAGGCCGCCATGGCTGCGCACAAGTACCAACTGGACAACCTCGTGGCTGTCATCGACCGAAACAGGCTGCAAATCAGCGGCAATACGGAAGATGTGATGCCGCTTGACAGCATACCGGCAAGGTGGGCGGCCTTCGGATGGGAGGTGGTGGAGATGAACGGCGACGACATGGACGACATCGTGAGGACGTTCGACGCCATCGACTACCATAGCCGGAAGCCGCACCTCATCGTGAGCAACACCACCAAGGGCCGGGGCGTCTCCTTCATGGAGGGAGTGGCCAAATGGCATCACGGCGTGCTCGACGAGAAGCAGTGCCAGCAAGCCGTGGAGGAGATAGACAACAGAATCAAGCAGCTGAAAGGCTGACAACACACAACAGAAAACGACATGATTGCATGTAGGAAAATGTTCACCGACACGCTGGTGGAGCTTGCGCGTCAGGACAAGGACATCATTGCCGTGACCACCGACGCCAGGGGGTCGGTCACGCTCGGAGACTTCGCCAACCAGTTGCCGCAGCAGTTTGTGGAGTGCGGCATCGCAGAGCAGGACGCCGTGGGTATCGCCGCCGGACTGGCGCACAGCGGGAAGAAGGTGTTCTGCTGCGGACCCGCCTGCTTTTATGTGGCCAGGGCGCTCGAACAAGTGAAGGTGGACTTGGCATACAGCCAAAACCCGGTCACCATTCTCGGTGTGAGCGGAGGGGTGGCTTACGGGGCACTCGGAGCCACACACCACTCCTTGCACGACATCGCGGCGCTCGCCACCTTCCCGGGGATGACCATCTGCCTCCCAAGCGACTGGAGGGTGACAAAGAAACTGGTGGCCATGCTCGTCGATTTCCCACTGCCTTGCTACGTGCGGGTGGGGAGGGCCGCCGTGCCCGACGTCTATCCCGACGACAATTTTGAGTTCCAACCGGGTAAGGCCATCACCGTCGTAGAGGGCGACGACCTCACCATCATCGCCACCGGCGAGACCGTCTATCACGCATGGCAGGCGGCGCTCCTGCTGCAAAAGGAGGGTGTCAAGGCTCGCGTGCTCGACATGTCGTGGCTCAAGCCCTTCGACAGCGAGGCGGTGCGCAAAGCGGCCAAGGAGACAGGGCGCATCATCACCGTGGAGGAGCACAGCCGCCACGGAGGACTTGGTGCCTTGGTGTGCCAGGCAATCAGCGAGCAACCCGTGCCGGTGCGCATCATCGGAATACCCGACGAGAATGTCGTCCACGGCTCCAACCTGGAAATCTTCCACCACTACGGCATGGACGCCGAGGGCGTGGCCAAGGCCGCCCTCGACTTCATCCGCAACAAACAACCATAAAATAAGTGAACTTTCTCACCCTCACAAATAACGTAAAAGTTTTATTTATCACGAATTTAAGAATTTGAGAATTCATATATAGATGAAGAGAATTTTGAAGAATTATCGTCGCAAG
>CADBBP010000051.1 GCA_902792855.1 uncultured Prevotellaceae bacterium | reverse complement strand
GTTCTCGATACCCCTCATACCGTTTAGGAAGGAGACGGCATCCATTCTCTTCTTCCCTGCTACTTGCATGCTTTCTATTTGCAATAGTTCGTCGGCAGTGGCGGCGAAGAGTTTTCCTTTCTCCACAACAATGGTTCCGGGGGAGAGTTGGGTGGTTTTTCCCGGACATTTCGTGGTTTTAAATATTTTCACCACCGTGATGTCACCACTCACTATATTCTCCATGGAAGCCCATGCACCCGGGTATGGGCTGAGCCCCCTGATGAAGTCGTAAATTCTCTTGGCAGGTTGACTCCACTGTATCCTACACGTGTCCTTGAAGATTTTGGGAGCTGGTCTGAGTTCCTCGCCCTCCATCAACTCCTGCTCTATGGCCTCCACTTGCCCGTCACCTTGGCAGATGCGGTCAATAGTCTCCATAGCCGCCTGAGCTCCGAGATGCATCAAGCCGTCATAGACATACTCCACGTCCGCGTCATCGGGAATGGGGAACGTCTTTTTGAGAATCACCTTCCCCGTGTCGATGTCATGGTCGAGGAAAAAGGTGGTGACGCCGGTCATCGTTTCACCGTTGATGACCGCCCAATTGATGGGAGCCGCCCCCCTGTATTGCGGCAGCAGCGCAGCATGGACGTTGAACGTGCCATAGCGTGGCATTGCCCACACCACCTCCGGCAACATCCTAAAGGCCACAACCACTTGAAGGTCAGCATTGAACGCCCTGAGTTTTTCCACAAACTCCGGGTCCTTCATCTTCTCTGGCTGCAAGACGGGAATGCCCTTCTCCATGGCATATTTCTTCACCTCAGATGGCTGTAGCACGCTTCCATGCCTTCCCACGGGCTTGTCGGGTTGTGTGACAACTGCCACCACCTGGCATCCTCCCTCAAGAAGTGCTTTCAGTGTTTCCACGGCAAACTCAGGTGTTCCCATAAACACAATTCTCAGGTCTTTTCTCTCCATGCTGAAANNNCTGATGTATCCGATGAGCCTGCCATCATGATCGATGACAGGTAGGACGGCAGCCTCAGTCTCTTCAAATTTCCTCATGACGTCCTCCATGGGGTCGTTCACCCCGAGGGTGGCCGCCGGCGGCGTCATGAGCTGCGCCACGGTGAAATGATGATATAGCTCAATGCGGAACATCACGTTGCGTATCTTGGCCAAATCCACTTCCCCAAGGAGCGTCCCCGCTGGGTCGAGCACAGGTATGAATGCCGTGTTGCTCATACTCATGACGTGTACCAGCCTACCGAGCGGCATGGTTTGTTCCACGGGCGTGTAGTTTCGGTCGATGATGCTCTCAAGGTTCATGAGCGTCAGCACCGCCTTGTCAGTGTGGTGTGTAATAAGCTTTCCCTCCCTTGCGAGCCTCATGCCATAAATGCTGTGTGGCTCAAAAATGATAATGGTGAGGTATGCACAAATGCTGACAATCATGAGCGGGATGAACATTTGGTATCCTCCAGTGATTTCTGCAATGAGGAAGATGCCAGTGAGAGGCGCATGCATGACTCCCGCCATGACACCCGCCATGCCCAAGAGGGCGAAATTTTTCTCCGGCAAGTAGATGCTCACTTTGTTAATGTTCCACAGTCTGGAAAAGAAGAAGCCAGCGAATGCCCCGATGAAAAGCGACGGAGCAAACGTACCACCACATCCTCCACCTCCATTGGTGGCAGAAGTGGCAAAAACCTTGAATGCCAACACCAAGCCTATATAGTAAAGGAGCAGGTTTCCCTGACCATAGAAAAGCGAGTTGTTGAGTATGGTGTTCCAGTCTGCCTCCGTCCTGCCATTGAGCAAGATGTTGATGCTTGAATACCCCTCTCCATAAAGTGAGGGAAAGAGGAAGATGAGGCTGCTGAGTACAATTCCTCCAAGTGCGAGTTTCAGGTAGTGGTGCTCCCCAAGTTTACGGAACACATTCTCACACGCCGTCATAAGCCTGATGAAATAGAGGCTAACCAGTCCACAGAAAATGCCAAGCAGAATAGTTGCCGGCACCCTATCCACCTGCCATGGTGCGTCAAGTGTGAAATGGAAGAGTGAGTCACTCCCGACAAAGATATAAGTGAAGCAAGTCGCTGTGACGCTTGCGATGAGGATGGGCATGAGGGAGGCCATGGTGAGGTCGATCATGAGCACCTCGATGGTGAATACCAGTCCCGCCATCGGGGCTTTGAAGATACCGGCAATGGCCGCTGCCGCCCCACATCCCACAAGGACCATCATCGTTTTTCCATCAAGTTTGAACACCTGTCCGAGGTTGCTGCCTATGGCCGACCCCGTCAGCACGATGGGCGCCTCCGCTCCCACACTTCCTCCAAAACCGATAGTAATGGCCGATGCGATGACCGAACTCCAACAGTTGTGTCCCTTCAGCCTGCTTTGCTTCCTGCTGATGGCATATAGTATCCTCGTAATACCATGACTGATGTTGTCCTTGACGACATACCTCACGAAAAGTGACGTGAGATAGATGCCGATGACGGGGAAGACGAGATATAGCCAGTTGAATGAGCGGAAGTTGAAGCCGGCTGTGAGCATCATCTCTATTTGGTTGATGAGGCTATGGAGTATGAAAGCAGCCACTGCGGCAAGAAGGCCCACAAAGAAGCTGAGCGTCAGAATGAACTGTCGCTCAGAGATATGTTGCAATCTCCAATTGTTGAGCCTTTCCGCAATCGATGGGCTGTTTTCAATTGTTTCCGCCATGTCAGATTTCGTTGTGTGCTTCCAGGTTCATTATTTCCTGATGACCTCCACCTCACCGTCCTGCTTCAACCTGATGATTGAAGACGGCGTATGCGGCTTCTTTTCCTGACGCCTGGAAGTGCAGACATAGTCCACAGCCTCAAGCAATTCTGGAGCAATGTCCTTGAAATTTGCCGCCGCTGGTTCGCCGCTGATGTTGGCACTGGTTGAGACGATGGGCTTTTGGAAACGGTAGCACAACTGGTTTGAAAAGGGTTCCCTTGTGACCCTCATGGCCACGGAGCCATCCTCCGCCACCAGGTTATTCGCCAGGTTGACAGCCTCGTCGAGGATGAGCGTCACCGGTTTGGTGGCCAGTTCGATAATGTCCCAAGCCACATTTGGCACGTTTCTCACATATCTCTGCAGACGCGCCTCGCTGTCCACAAGGCATATAAGAGCCTTGCTGTCTTCGCGATGCTTGATTTTGAAAACCTTCTCCACCGCCTCGGGGTTGGTGGCGTCGCATCCTATGCCCCAGACGGTGTCGGTGGGATAGAGTATCACCCCCCCCTGCCTCATGACCTCCACTGCGGCCTTGATGTCCTTGTCGTAAATGGGATTTTGCATATCTTTGATGATTATCCTTATCTGCCAATCTTTCGCGTCCTTCGATTGGCTGTTGTCTCACATATTTTGGAGCAGCGCGGTGAGTGCCTTCCTAGCCTCTTCCACCGACTTGTCGCACGTAAACATCTCTGCCACGCGCTTTCTTCCAGCCTCCGCATACCTGTTGCGCAAAGCGTCGTCTGCCAGCAATCTGTCTATGGCTTCGGCGTATGCGTCGATGTCAGCCAGAGGCACCTCCTCTCCCGTCTCTCCTTTAACCGACACCCAGTTGACCCCAGAGCCAACGAGGGTGAACGTTACCGGCACGCACCTGCAATACATCGCCTCCGCCAAAGCAATGCCGAAGGCCTCCTGCTTGGTGACAGATGCAAAGCCGAAGACATCGGCGGCATGGTAGTAGTATTTCATCTCCCCATCAGGTATCCTCCCCACGAACACCACCCTATCCGACTGCGTCATGGCTTTTAGCTTAGCCGTCTCCGCGCCTGTACCGCCAATGACGAAGACGCAGTCGGCCTTCACTTTTGGCTCAGCCTTAAGCAGCAGGTCAATGCCCTTATATGGTATGTGCCTCCCAACGTAGAAGACCATTTTCTTGTTTCCAAACCTCTTCTTGATGTCTTCCACCTTCTCTTGGTCTCCCGACTTGAGATTGAAGTCCTGGGCAATGATGCCATTCTGTACCACCCGTATGTCATTCTTATAAGGATAGATGGGGCTTGACGGATGCACATAATTTATACTGGTGGCGAGTATGAGGTCGGCCTTTGCCAAGAGTTTTCTCTCCTGTCTGGCTACAAGTTTGTAGAGCACCCCCTTCCCGAGGATGTCGGAATGCCACAACAGCACGAGTTTGGCCTCTTTTGGCTTCAGCCACATTGTTATGGGATACAAGAAAGGATTGGGGCAATGAAGTAGGAGGATTGCAGGATGGTGTTTTTTAATGATGCCCTTCAATTTGAAGTAGTAAGACCATGCAATGTCCTGGCTTGCCACCTTGATAAATGGAGCAATCCTATACACCTTCACTCCTTCAATAACCTCTTCGGAGTCTTTCCCGTCCTGGCTGAAGCATACAACAACATTGTCGTACTCCCCAAGTCCCTCTGCCAGGTACTTGGTGACGGTCTCAATGCCCCCTTCGTTGGGATGATAGTATTTCGCTATGTGCAGCAGCGTCTTCTTCATCATGTCTGTTTGTTCGCCCCATGCCATCCATGGCAAATGTGGTTGGGGTGCAAAATTAGCAAAAAATTTGTTATGTGCGTCGTTTTTGGAAGAAAAAAGGCATTGGCAACATCAAAAAGCCGCGCCCAAGCGGGTCGCGGCTCCAGTATTGTCTCAATAGTTGGGTTGATATCAGATTTCCCATCCTATGGCCGATGCTCCAAGTACAGCAGCCGATGCACCATCGAGGCCGCTGATGAGGAATTTCGCTTTTCCCTTGAAAATGGGCAACACCTTTTCTTCGTAGCTACGCTTGATGGGCTCCATGATGAGGTCTCCTGCCTTTACCAAGCCACCGAAGAAGATGAAAGCCTCTGGTGAGGAGAAAGCAGCGAAGTCGGCACAGGCAGCACCAAGCATTTCTCCAGTGAACTCAAACACCTCCTTTGCGAGTGCATCGCCCTTCCCTGCTGCGATGGAGACATCAAGTGATGTGATGTCATCAGGGTTCATCTCCCTAAGCAGCGATGGCTTGTTGGACGAAAGCAGGAACTCCCTTGCCGAGCGTGCCACACCTGTTGCCGAGCAATAAGCCTCCAGACATCCTTTACGCCCGCATCCACAGAGTCTTCCGTTCTCCCTCTGCATGATGACATGGCCTAACTCTCCTGCGAAGCCGTCGCATCCATATACAAGTTGTCCGTTGATGACGATGCCCGAACCCACACCCGTTCCGAGCGTAAGAACGATGAAATTCTTCATCCCGCGCGCCACGCCGTAGGCCATCTCGCCGATGGCAGCTGCATTGGCGTCATTGGTGAGGGCCACTGGCACGCCGAGCCTGTCACTGAAGAGTTTTGCGAGTGGCACCACCCCGTTGTGCCCCCATGAGAGGTTGGGTGCAAATTCTATGGTACCATTGTAGTAGTTGCCGTTGGGAGCTCCAATGCCCATGGCCTTGATGTTTTCAATGCCTCCCACCTGGTCGATGATGACCTGCAATGCGTGGACTGAAGCGTCCACATAGTCCTCCACCTTGTCATAACCTTGTGTCTTGATGGCCGTAGTAGCTTTTATTTCGCCACGACTGTCAACGATTCCAAACACGGAGTTGGTGCCTCCCAAGTCCAACCCAATCACATAGGGTTTCAATGTTTCTTGTGCATTCATATTATTATAATGTTAAAAGATGATATGTTCAAAAAATTCTTGGCAAAGATATGAAAAAAAGACCACGATGCAAAGTTTTACGCCCAAAATTTGCTATATTCACAAAAAATTAGCAATTTTGCATTCGCAATGCCTTTTGAGTTCCATATTAATATCCTTGACACCATCTTCAAAGGCTTGATTATTGGTGTGCTGGCATCGGCCCCCATGGGGCCTGTGGGCATTCTTTGTGTCCAGCGAACGCTGAACAAAGGTCGTTGGTATGGTTTCGTGACGGGCCTTGGCGCCACAGCGAGCGACTTGATTTACGCCATCATCACCGGTGTAGGCATGAGTTTCGTGATGGACATGGTGAACAACACCCAGAATCGTTTCTTCCTCCAAATCACCGGCAGCATCATGCTTCTGGTTTTCGGCATCATCAGTTTCCGTTCCAACCCCACTCGCAACATGCACCACAGCGGCACTACCAAAGGCTCTTTTTTGCACAACGGGGTGACCGCATTTCTTGTGACACTCTCCAACCCGCTCATCATCTTGCTCTTCATGGCCACCTTCGCCCAGTTGGCATTCATCATACCCGACCACCCCTTGGAGATGTGCATCGGATACCTGAGCATTGTTGCCGGTGCGCTGATGTGGTGGTACGGCCTCACCTGGCTCATCGACAAGGTCAAGAACATCTTCGACGACTACGGCATCATCCTCATCAACCGCATCATAGGCAGCGTGGTGATCATCATCTCGTTGGTGGTGCTACTTGGCACCGTCTTCAACCTCTTCACCATCCAATACTGACCCCATCACCCCCGGCATCATCCACAAAATTGAACATATCGACATAACGTTTTCATGTACATTGCCCAAGACTTAAGGAAAAAGAACATCGCCGAATACCTGCTCTACATGTGGCAGGTGGAAGACCTTTTACGTGCATACGGCTGCAACCTCGCCACCCTCCGCCGCGAATACTTGAGCCGTTTCGACTGCAGCGAAGAGCAGAAAGAAGACTTGACCGACTGGTACGCCAACCTCATCCGCATGCTCACACAGGAGGGCTGCCGTGAGCAAGGGCACCTGCAAATCAACAAGATTGTCGTGAGCGAACTCACCGAACTCCACAACCGCTTGCTTGACAGCCCCAAGTTTCCCTTCTACCGTTCCCAATATTATAAGGTGCTTCCTTACATCGTGGAATTGCGCAAGCGTGGTGGCGACAAGGCGGCAAGCGAGGTGGAGACCTGTCTCGACGCCCTCTACGGCGTGATGCTCCTCCGCCTTCAGAAGAAAGACATCTCTCCCGACACCACACACGCCATCGAGGAGATGAGCACACTCATGGGCATGCTATCCGACTACTATTTCAAGGACAAGTCAGGCGAATTGGAAACAGAATGACCCCGGAATCCCAAGAACAATGAACATCCTCATCACCGGCTGCAATGGCCAACTGGGCAGCGAACTACGCCTTCAAGAGGCATCGTATCCCCAACATAACTTTTTCAACACCGACATCGGCGACCTTGACATCTGCGACCAGGAGCAAGTGAACCGTTTCGTTACCGACCACAACATCGACGGTGTCATCAACTGCGCCGCCTACACCGCCGTGGACCAAGCAGAGCAAGACAAGGAACGCTGCACAACACTCAACACCGTGGCTCCCGCCTACCTTGCCAACGCCATGGAGCAGCGTGGCGGCTGGCTCATCCACATCTCCACCGACTACGTATTCAACGGCAAGTCACACTTGCCTTACGTGGAAAGCGACACCCCCTCTCCCGACAGTGTCTATGGAAGCACGAAACTTGCCTCCGAATTAGGTGTGTCGAAATTCTGCCGCCGTGCCATGGTGGTCCGCACCGCCTGGCTATACAGTAGTTTCGGTCACAATTTCGTGAAGACGATGCTCCGTTTAGGCAAGGAGAGGCGTGAAATCGGCGTGGTGGCCGACCAGGTAGGCACACCCACCTACGCCCGAGACCTTGCCAGCGCCCTGCTGTCCATCGTGGAGCAAGGCGTGACGCCTGGTGTTTTCCATTACACCAACGAAGGCGTGGCGAGCTGGTATGACTTCGCCCATGCCATCCACCGCCTCTATGGCATCGACGGTTGCACAGTCCGTCCCCTTCACACCGACGAATACCCCACCGCCGCCCACCGTCCACCCTATTCCATACTCGACAAGACCAAGATCAAGCAATGCTACCACCTGACCATCCCTCATTGGGTGGATTCCCTTCAGGACTGCATCAAAACCATCAAGCAAAATGAACAACGAGATTGAAAGGCGCCGAACATTCGCCATCATTTCACACCCCGACGCCGGCAAGACGACGCTCACGGAGAAATTCCTCCTCTTTGGCGGTCAGATACAAGTGGCCGGTGCCGTGAAGAGCAACAAGATACGCAAGACAGCCACCTCCGACTGGATGGACATCGAGAAACAGCGCGGCATCTCCGTCTCCACCTCTGTCATGGAATTCGACTACGAGGGTTACAAGGTGAACATCCTCGACACCCCTGGCCACCAGGATTTCGCCGAGGACACCTACCGCACGTTGACAGCCGTTGACTCCGCCATCATCGTGGTGGACAGTGCCAAAGGCGTGGAAACACAGACACGCAAGTTGATGAATGTCTGCCGCATGCGGAACACCCCCGTCATCATTTTCGTCAACAAGATGGACCGTGAGGGTCGCGACCCCTTCGACCTGTTGGACGAATTGGAGCAGGAATTGCAGATCCAAGTTCGCCCCCTGTCGTGGCCCATCAACCAAGGAGCCCGCTTCAAGGGCGTTTACAACATCTACGAGCAGAAACTCGACCTTTTCACCCCCGACAAGCAGCGCGTGACGGAGAAGGTGGAAGTGTCTATAGACAGCGAAGAACTGGACAGCCACGTCGGTGCCTCCGATGCAAACCAGTTGCGCGAAGACCTTGACCTCATCGGTGGTGTTTACCCCGAATTCAATGTGTCTGACTACCGTGAGGCCGCCGTCGCCCCAGTGTTTTTCGGCAGCGCCCTCAACAATTTCGGAGTACAAGAGCTATTGAACTGCTTCGTGAAGATTGCTCCAAGTCCCCGTCCGACGAAAGCCGAGGAGCGCGACGTTCAACCCACCGAGGAGAAGTTCACCGGTTTCATCTTTAAAATCACCGCGAACATCGACCCCAACCACCGCTCATGCATCGCCTTCTGCAAAGTGTGCAGCGGCCGTTTCCAGCGCAACCAACCCTACTACCACGTTCGTCAGGACAAGACGCTACGCTTCAGTTCGCCCACACAGTTCATGGCCCAGCGCAAATCCACTGTCGATGAGGCATGGCCAGGCGACATCATCGGTCTTCCCGACAACGGCATTTTCAAGATAGGCGACACGCTGACAGAAGGTGAGCATCTGCATTTCCGCGGCCTCCCCTCCTTCTCTCCGGAGATGTTCAAATACATTGAGAACGACGACCCAATGAAGGCCAAACAGTTGTCGAAAGGCATCGAGCAGTTGATGGACGAAGGTGTGGCCCAGTTGTTTGTCAACCAGTTCAACGGTCGCAAAATCATCGGCACGGTGGGACAGCTTCAATTCGAGGTCATCCAATACCGTTTGGAGAACGAGTACAACGCAAAATGCCGTTGGGAGCCGGTACACCTTCATAAAGCCTGCTGGATAGAATCCGACGACGAGGCGGAGTTGGAGAATTTCAAGCGTCGCAAATACCAGTACATGGCCAAGGACCGTGAAGGGCGCGATGTCTTCCTTGCCGACAGCGGCTACGTGCTGTCGATGGCCCAGGAGGACTTCAAGCATATCAAGTTCCACTTCACATCAGAATTCTGAAAACATTGAAAGCCCTCTTGTGAGGGCTTTCAATGTTTTTGAAAAGAGGAAGCCCCCTCCGGAGCTTCTATCATTCAATCAGCGGTTGGCAACACCACCTTGAGACTTTCAGCATGACCCCAAGCCCAGGCACCTCCTTCAGGAGGTAATATTTCCGGCTCTGCCTGACGAGACGCCCCGTCAGTCCCTTGAGCGGTCCATGGCACACCTTCACCGGTGTTCCAGCCTTTAGTTTTGCCTGCTCAGCGCTGAGAAATTTCCTCATCTCGATTTCCGGGTTGCACATGGCCTTGAATTCCATCATCTGCTTGGCCGGTATCTCGTAATACTCCTTTGTGGAGCGGTCCTTGGTGATGACCGACATCTTGTACTGGCTCTGTGTGACAATGTCCTTCATGGCCAGCATGGGCATGCTTTTCCTTATGAAGATGAGATTGCTGACGACAGGCCACAACTTCCGCCTTGGCTTTCCCTTCTCATCCTCATAAACCTTGTATTGCATGGGAATGAAGCTTTCCAATCCCTTTTCCTTGAAATACTCGTCCACCTTCATCTGACAGTTGGTGAAGAGCCGAATGGCATACCAGGGCTCGTCTGCAGCAGCTTCCTGGTCTCCCAAATTTGATGTATTCAGACCGTTTATGTTGTCCTCTTGCATAAGTGATGTTGGTTGCGGCTGCAAAGTTAGTGAAAAGCAAGTGCAACTCAAAGGAAAAAGAGCTTTTTTAGGAGTCTTCTCTTCATTCTTAGTGCAAGAATGCTAATGCTCCAACCAGTTTCGAAGCATGTCCATTCCATTAGGTGTTAGCACACTTTCCGGATGAAACTGTATGCCATGGATGTCGTGTTGCTTGTGCTTCAAAGCCATGATTTGCCCATCGTCACTCACTGCCGTCACTTCGAGGCAGTCAGGGAAATGCGCCCTGTCCACCACCCAGCTATGGTATCTTCCCATAGTGATTCTCTTAGGCAATCCATTGAACAAGTAATCATTACCAAACTGCGTGCCCTCTGTCGCCACTCCGTGAAACACCTCGTCAAGGTTGGTCAGCTTGGCACCAAAAACCTCACCAATGGCCTGATGTCCAAGGCACACTCCCAAGATGGGTTTCTTTCCAGCGTAGTTTCTGATGACGTCGAGCAACAGTCCTGCCTCAGCCGGTATTCCTGGGCCTGGGGAGAGAATGATTTTGTCGAACGCGCCAAGCTGCTCAAGATTGAACCTATCGTTTCTCCACACGGTGACCTGTGCTCCCAATTCCCTGACGAGATGCGCCAAGTTGTATGTGAAGGAGTCGTAATTGTCTATGATGACTATTTTCATGTGTTATCAGAATGAAATTATAATTTGGCAGCCATGTCGATGGCCCTTCTCAGTGCTCCGAGTTTGTTGTTCACCTCCTGCAATTCGTATTCCTCGTTGCTTTTCGCCACGATTCCCCCTCCTGCTTGGAACCATAATTCACCGTTTCTGCTGACGAAGGTCCTAATGGTGATGGCCTGATTGAGGTTTCCATTGAAGCCGATGTAGCCGATGCATCCACCGTATGCCCCCCTGTTGTGTGGCTCGTATTCCGAAATGAGTTGCATGGCCCTCACCTTTGGCGCACCACTCAGCGTGCCGGCGGGGAACGTGTCAATGAAAGTCTTCACAGGATCAGCTCCCTCGTCAAGTTCTCCCGACACCCTGCTGACAAGGTGAATGACATGACTGTAGTACTGCAAGTCCTTGTAGAAGTCCACCTTCACGTTGTGGCAGTTTCTGCTAAGGTCGTTTCTTGCCAAGTCCACGAGCATGACATGCTCCGCATTCTCCTTAGGGTCGTTCCTGAGGAATTCCGCCCCCCTTTTGTCCGCCTCAGCATCGCCGGTCCGCTTGGTGGTGCCGGCGATGGGGTCGATGTATGCCTTTCTTCCCTCGATGCGACAGTGCGTTTCCGGACTAGATCCAAAGATGCGGAAGCCTCCAAAGTCGAAATAGAAGAGATAAGGCGAGGGGTTGATGCTCCTGAGTGCACGGTAGAGTTTGAAGTCGTCACCCTCATATCTTTGCACAAACCTCCTTGAAAGGACTATTTGGAACACGTCGCCCCTCATGCAGTGTGCAACACCCTTCTTCACATTTTCCTTGTGCTGCTCGTCGGTGATGGTTGACGTCACCTCGCCCTTTGGCTTGAAGTCGTAGGGATGAACGTTGTCTTTGTGCATCATTCTCAGCAGCGTGTCGAGGTTGCTTTCCGCCCCTTCCTTGTCATCCTCGTGCAATGTGACGATAGTGAGGAGGTTGTTGAAATGGTCGAAGACGATGATGTCGCGATACAGGATGTAGTACATATCCGGAGCGTCATTTCGCTCCATTGTCTCGTCCTTGACGTCGATGTGCTCGAAATACCTCACGGCGTTGAACGAGGTGTAGCCATATAATCCACAGTATCCGGCATGCTCCCCCTCTACTTGAAATCTTTCCAAGAAGGAGTTGATGGCCTTGTCGCACGTGAAGTCATCGCCCACCTCTCTCTCTTCCCTCGTCCCATCGGGAAAAGTGGATGTCACCTTTCCGTGTGCGATGGCCACGCTTGCCATGGGATGAAGTCCAATGAAAGAGCGACTGTTGTCCTTCTCATGATAGTCGGAGCTCTCCATGAGTGCACTTTGGGGATGAATGTCCCTCAGCCGCATGTACACCGCCACAGGCGTGTGCAGGTCACCGAGGATGGTTCGTGCCAATGTGTTGTATTTGAAGATGTGTTTATCAGAAGTTTCCATATTCCTTTGCCTTTTCTTTGTTGTTGAGATAGGTCATTACATCCTTGTCGCCCCTTCCGCTGACAGTGAGCACCACCACCTCGTCGGGTCGGAATGTCAGATGCTTGAGGGCGGCCACGGCGTGAGCACTCTCAATGGCCGGTATGATGCCTTCAAGGCGTGTCAGTTCGTAGCCGGCATATATGGCCTCATCGTCGGTGATGGCGAGGACGTTTGTCCTTCCCCCCTCTGCCATGTTGGCGTGCATGGGTCCGATACCCGGATAGTCGAGACCAGCCGAGATGGTGAAAGCCTCTTTGATTTGCCCGTCATCGGTCTGCATGACAAGTGTCCTTGCCCCATGGAGTATTCCCTCTGTACCGCAATGGATGGTGGCTGCAGTATAGTCAGTGTCAATGCCATGACCAGCAGCCTCTGCGAGGACGATTTTCACTCTCTCATCGTTGATGTAGTGGTAGATGGTGCCTGCAGCATTGCTTCCTCCTCCTATGCACGCCACAAGGCAGTCGGGGTGCTCCCGTCCAATCTTTTCCTTGAGTTGCCACTTTAGTTCCTCGGAGATGACGCTCTGCATCCTTGCCACGATGTCGGGATAAGGATGCGGCCCCATGGTAGAGCCGACGATGTAGAACGTGTCGCGTGGGTGGCAACACCAGTCACGTATGGCCTGCGAACAAGCGTCACTAAGTGTCATATTGCCAGTGGTGACGGGATGAACCTTCGCCCCAAGCATTCTCATTCTCTCCACATTGGTGTGCTGCCTTTCCACGTCGGTCTTGCCCATGAAAATCTCGCATTGCATGCCCATAAGGGCGCACACCGTGGCAGTAGCCACCCCATGCTGTCCGGCCCCCGTCTCTGCAATGATGCGCGTTTTTCCCATCTTCTTTGCCATGAGGATTTGCCCTATGGTGTTGTTGATTTTGTGCGCACCGGTGTGATTGAGGTCCTCCCTCTTGAGGAAGAGCCTACATCCGTATCGTTCACTCATCCTCTTCGCAAAATAAAGAGGTGAAGGCCTTCCCACATAGTCACGTAGCAGTTCCCTGTACTCGTTTTTAAACTCTTCGCTTTCGATGATGGGCAAGTAAGCATCTTGGAGGTCGTGCACACACTTGTAAAGTATTTCTGGCACGTAAGCCCCTCCGAAGCGTCCGTAAAACCCTTCCTTGCTAACAAAATAATTTTTCATTGTTCGAAATTTTTCTTGGATGTCCTATCAGATGGATGATGGTATGAGTGGTGTGTTTCGACGGTAAGCCGTCCCTGTCATGACACAAACGAGCTCACCTTCTTGGTTGCACACCCTCACCTCGCAGAAAGGCAATTTGTGATGGTTCTCCTCCTTTGCCTCTGCCGTGAGAATGTCGCCCAGCCTTGCCGAGCGCATGTAAGTGACGTTGTTGGCAGTGCCCACCGTAGCATACCCGTGACTATTGACGGCTGCTGCGAAGGCGAGGTCGGCAAGTGTGAAGATGGCCCCACCCTGACAAACATTGGCACCGTTGAGATGGCGTTCTTCCACCGTCATGACGGCCTTGGCACATCCCTCTTCCACGTGCACAACTTGTGCTCCTGCCGCAGCAGCGAAGCGGTCGAATTGGTTGAGATAATCCTTGAGCATCATAGTCATTCCTCCAAAGCTTTGTACAACGCATCGATGGCTTTCTCAGGGTCGCCTGTTTCATTGAGAAGTGTCACGAATTTGCTTCCTATAATCGCCCCTGCCGCATTTTCCTGTGCGCTGGTGAGTGTCTGCTTGTTGGATATGCCGAAACCAATCATCCTGGGATTACGTAGGTTCATATTGTTGATTCTACGGAAATATTCCTGTTTGGCCTCGTCAAAACTTTTTTGTGCACCCGTGATGCTTGCCGAACTGACCATATAAATGAAACCCTCCGTATTGCTATCGATGAACCTGATGCGCTCCTCCGAGGTTTCGGGAGTAATCATCATAACGATGCGCAGGTCGTGCCTGTCGGCCACAGGTTTCACCACTTCGAGGTAGTCCTTGAAGGGCAGGTCGGGAATGATGGCCCCTGCCACGCCCGCTTCCACGCACCGCTCACAAAAGCGCTCCACACCATAGTGCATGACAACGTTGAGGTACCCCATGAGGAGTAGCGGAATGCGCACTTTGTCGCGAATGTCGGCGAGTTGATTGAAAAGAATGTCAAGTGTCATTCCATTTTTCAAGGCCACCGTTCCTGCTGCTTGTATGACAGGGCCGTCGGCGAGCGGGTCGCTGAATGGAATCCCCACCTCAATCATATCTATGCCCCGGTTCTGGAGTGTGAGGATGACATTACCCGTCCCCTCCAAAGTAGGGCATCCTGCGCAAAAATAGAGCGAAAGAAGTTTCCGTTGTCCACGTTGCGTGAACAACTTGTTTATTTTATTCATAAATGGTTGTTGTTGGTTGTGGTTGGCCTCCAGGCATTTCGGCCTTTCGCGCCTTAATTCTTAAGTTTTTCGAGGAATCGCCTGATAGCCTCCACATCCTTCACCCCCGGCTCCGTCTCAAACTTGGAGTTGATGTCAATACCGGCAAACAATGGGTGTGAAATAGCCTTGATGCGCTCCACGTCCTCCATGCCAATGCCTCCGCTGATGAGGAATGGCACATTTCCCTTGTAGGCTTCTATGAGGTTCCAGTCGAACTGCTTTCCACTCCCTCCTTTTTCTTCACACTTGTTGTGGAAGAGGAAATAGTCCACACATCCCTCATACTCCTTGCACTTTTCGAAGTCGTCCACCGTCTCAATGGGAATAGCCTTGATGACTTTCACCGGCCTGATGTCAGGGTCAAGCGTCCTTTTGAGGTTTTCAATCATCACCGGCGACTCCTCTCCGTGAAGCTGCACCATGTCGAGATAGAAATTATACACCCTTGTCACGATGTTTTGCGGCATGTCGTCAACGAAGACTCCCACACGTTTGGGGTTGTTCTCCTTGGCAGCGAGTGAAGGCAGCCCCCCCACTTCGCTGGCTTTGGTTGCCAATGGCGAATAGTCGGGATAGAATCCCCCTCTTGCCCTTAGCTGCTTGACACAACGCGGGCTGTCGGGCCAGAATATCAATCCAACCCAATTGACACCAAGAGCACTCACCTCACGTATATTTTCGGCCATACGCATGCCACAAACTTTCACAATCATGTCTAATGTGTTATAATTTTCCCTTTTAAGGTGCAAAGTTACGAAAAATCGAGAGTAGGACAAAAAGAACTTGTTCTTTTTTTCATTCTGATAAGGGGTAACTTGTTCAAAGTTACATTTTTTTCTTCATCCGTCCATGCCAACCTCCTTTCCATATCCAATTTCTTGTTGGTGTTTCACCATCTCTTGTATGAATTTTCGCAGTTCCTCCCCTGGTTCTTGTGCTTTCATGAAAGCCTCCCCAATGAGGAAACCGTTGTAGCCCGCCAGCTTGAGACTGGTCACGACATCGGGGGTTGATATTCCACTTTCACTCACCTTGCATACCTCCTTTGGAAGGTTTCTTGCCATGCGGAAGGAGTTGTCCACATCGGTGATAAACGAGCCGAGATTTCTGTTGTTGATGCCGCAGATATCTGGTTCGAGGGCAGCATAGTCGAGTTCCCTTTCACCATGCATCTCCAACAGCACCTCCATCCCGAGGTCATGTGCCAAGCGCATCAGTTCACGGCACTCATGGAGTTGCAGGTCTGCCGCTATGAGTAACACGGCACTCGCCCCGCATGCCCTGGCCTGGAAAAGCTGGTACTCGTCGATGACGAAATTCTTATATAGCACAGGAAGTTCAAGCCCCGCCTTCCTTGCCTCAACGATGAAGCTGTCGCTTCCTCCAAAGTATTTCTCATCGGTGAGGATGCTCACAGCCGCTGCACCTGCTTCCTGGTATTGCAGCGTCACCACTTCCGGCCTTGCCTCTTGGTGGATCCATCCCTTGGAAGGCGACTTTCTCTTAAACTCGGCAATGATGCCTGTCGTAGAGGTCATGAGTGCCTCCCTCATGGATGGCGTTTCAGGATGTTCGTCCAACACCTTCTGCACCATTTTCTCCAAATGCGCTAATGGCAAGGCTTGTCTGAACCGTTGCACCTCCAAACGCTTCCAAGCCACGATTTCTTCCAGTACGTCTTTCATCACAATCTTTTCAAGCATTGATTTCCATGAATTTCTTCAGCGTTTGGTAGGCTCTTCCGCTCTCAATGGACTCCTTTGCTATTTCTATGCACTCCTGTATGTCCTTCCCCTTTTCGAGCACCTGTATGCCAAAGGCGGCATTGGCAATAACAACTTCCTTCTGCATCGGGTCGGCCTTGTCAAGCAGGATGTTGTCGAAGATTTTCTTGGCCTCGGCAGGTGAGTTGCCACCCACGAGTTTGGCAGGGTCTGCCTGATGGAAGCCGAGGTCAGCGGGCTTGAAGACACGCTCATAGAAATTGGTGGAGACCTTGAAATCCCCCGTCAGGGATATCTCGTCGTAGCCGTCGATGCTGTTGACAATGCCGTAGTCGATGCCGATTTTCTGATAGACATTGCTATAGAGGCGCATTTGGTCGAGGTTAGCCACCCCAAGCAGTTGGCATTGTGGCTGAGAGGGGTTGACGATGGGTCCGAGGAGATTGAAGCACGTAGGGAAAGCGAGTGCCTTCCTGATGGGACCGACGAATTTCATAGCCTTTGCGAAGAGTTGTGCATGAAGATACACGATGCCGCACTCGTTGATGGAACGGTTGAGTTGGTCGAGGTCGGCATAGAAATGCACACCATGAGCCTCGACGATGTTGGAGGCTCCGCTCACTGAAGTCGCGGCGTAGTTGCCATGTTTTGCCACCTTGTACCCGGCTCCGGCAATGACGAAGCAAGAGCAAGTGGAGATGTTGAAGGTGTTCTTTTGGTCACCTCCCGTACCCACCACGTCAATGTAGCGGTCGCAGTCGAGTTTGGCAGCCAGTCCGGTTTCGAGAATGCCGTCTCTGAGCCCGAGCAGCTCATCCACTGTCACCCCGCGCATTTGAAGTCCTGTGAGCAGCGCGGTGATTTGCTCATTAGGGAACTCGTTCTGTGTAATTCCTACGAGGATGTCGTGGGTTTCCTGCCTGGTGAGGGCCTCATGGTTGAGCATCCTCTGAAGGATTTGTCGCATTTCCATATTGTTCTATTTTTAGGTATTATTACTTATTTTGAGTGCAAAAAGAGAAAGAGACCTGTCGTAAGAACGGCAGGCCTCTAATATATGGTTTGTTTCCACACGGCGAGCTGGCTCACGACTTTAGGGTCTTGAGTAGCGCCACCACCATGCGAAGAACAAATTGTCTCTCATTTTCTTTTATTTTTATCAATTCGGCTGCAAAGATAAGCACTTTGTTTCAATCTGACAAATTTTTCAGCATTTTTTTACGAATATTATTAAAAAGGACTTCCAAAGCTTTTTTCATAACAATTCCTCTTCCACAGCGAGGTCCATCCCTCGCCAGAAAATCATTGTCACCATATACCTCCGTCATGTAATCATAGGTTTGCCCGCGCACCACCTGATTGGGGATGTGGAACTTGATGCCTCTGAGACCGCCGTGTCCGGCAATGGTGAAATCAGAGGGGCGGAATCCATAGACCCGTCCCTCTGGTTATTGGTTTACGGCGTGATTGCCAGAGCGGTCGTGATTATTTCACCACAAATTTCTTACCTCCACGGATGTACACGCCGGGCTGAAGTTCGCCTTCAATCTTCAACCCCTGGAGGTTGTAGATGGCATCATCAGTGTGTGTTGTAACCGGTATGGCAAGGATGCCGTTGGTGTCAGATTCGAATGCCGTGCTGTTGGCTTTCCCGCCGTTGGCACGGACAGGTCTGATGGCGTTGCCGGTTCGGCGTTGTGATGGAGTTGTTTTCACGCTGCCGCTGGTGCTTGTGCGCTGCATATAAAGCGAGCCAGCCTTGTAATCAACGTGGGTGACGAGATCCTTGCGACAAGACCAAAGGTAGGCTTGTTCGCCCGACTTGTAGAGTGTGGCGTCCACCTTGTAACCCGACATAGGGAAGAAGATGCTCTTGCCGCTCGGGCCGGTGAAGCGGAAACCTTTCACGCCGTTTAAGGTGGCCAAAGAAAGTGTGCACTCGTCAATGAGTTCCTTCATCTGCACCAGAGAGGGCATCACCCACGCGCTGCCCCAAGCTTTTGTGGCGGCGTCATAGGAAGTTCCGGCAATGTCGTAGCCGATGTCCTTGACGGTGGAGGAGGTACCGCTGCAGAGCGAGTAGGTGGTCCAGTTGAACGTGCTCTTCGTGCTCGTCTCGCCCCATGCGAAGTAGGCACCGGACTGTTCGGGCGAGGAGGCACCGATGTTGCAGGTGGCCCACAACGTTCCGCTGGTCAGTCCGAGGTCCACATATTCCTTGTCATCCTCCGTCGCAGGTGTGCTGGTTTTGTATTCCACGGCGCGGATGTTGGCGCCGGTGCGGCGTTGAGCCACAGTGGCCTTCGATGCCGTGGCGGTCTTCAGGAAGAGAGCGTTGGCCTTCTGCGCATTGCTGGCATCCACGTCAGCGGCCCAGTAGTAGGCCTGCTCCGCCGTGCCGTTGTATTGCCCGTCGGCTTGGTAGCCACCAAGGGGGAGGAAGATGCTCTTTCCGCTCGGGCCCTCCTTGAAGGTGCACTTCGAGAGCAACTCACCAATCTGTGCCTTTGTGGGCAGGCAGTAGGTCTTGTTGCTTTGGTATGCTGCGTCGTAGGTAGTGGCGGCGATGTTGTTTCCAATGCTCTTTACGCTTGCCGCCGTGCCAGAGGCGTACTTGTAGTTGGCCCACGTGTAGTTGGTCTTTGTTGCCGTCTCACCCCAGGCGTAGTAGTTGCCGTAGCTAGAGGAGGCCGACGCACCGAGGTTCATATTGCACCATTTCACACTCAAGCCGAGGTCCACAAGTTCCATGGTCTCCGTGGTGGGCGTGGAGGCCTTGTATTCCACGGCGCGGATGTTGGCGCCGGTGCGGCGTTGTGCCACAGCGGCCTTCGATGCCGTGGCGGTCTTCAGGAAGAGGGCGTTGGCCTTCTGCGCATTGCTGGCATCCACGTCAGCGGCCCAGTAGTAGGCCTGCTCCGCCGTGCCGTTGTATTGCCCGTCTGCTTTGTAGCCACCAAGGGGGAGGAAGATGCTCTTTCC
>CADBBP010000050.1 GCA_902792855.1 uncultured Prevotellaceae bacterium | reverse complement strand
CATCGCTGACACGAGGCAGATGAAATAAATGAATTTCTTGTCAAATCCTTCCATTTTAGTGCATATTGATGTTAGTCGATGCAAAGATAGGACGATTTCAGCATCAACAATATGGAAAAAGGAATGGAATAATATGGACTATTCTACGCTTTTCTTTGGATGATTGTTTTACACAAATGATAATCCGCCATACAAAGACAACGCAAGGCAAAAATCTTCCGCTCACGGAGGGCACCCATTTCAAGTCGCCGCCATCGTCTTGGAAGCGATACATGAGGGGCTCATGGTTGACGAGCGGGTCGGCATTCTCGGTGGGAGCGTAGGGAATTGCTTCATGTAATTCTTAACGCCACGGGGTCTCGTTCGCCCGAGGGGAATTCCACATGAATTCGGTGTTGGGGAAGAAATGTACGATAATTAAACTACTCAGGCATCCTTTTCCCATCTGTTAGTATTGTTCCTGAAGACTCACTGACTATAACGATTTTGCCATCTACAATTCTCTTTACGGGATGAGAATTGTGTGTGGGCAATCCATTTATATCGACGTTGATAATTCCAGTGGCATCCTCTACTATGCTTTTGAATTCCGACCAATATGGAGCAGACCTATAGCGTTCAGTTGTTCCGGCAGGCACATGTAAGGTCATTCCCAATGTGTGTTGGTAACTATCAAAAATGTTATCCTCCAATTGGATGGGAGAATGCCAATGTGCATAGACATTTTTCAACTTATTTCCATAGGAAAAGGCATCCCATCCGATTCTTTCAAGACTCTCAGGCAAGGATATGGACTCCAGCTCATCCAACTGAGAGAACGCGTGTTTGCCAATGGTAGTCAAGCCATCCGGCAAGACTATTGTTTTCAGACGATCGCAAAATGCAAAAGCAGAGTTGTCGATGCTTTTGACTGATGATGGAATAATAATGCTTTCCAATTGAGAATTTTGCCAAAAGGCGTAATTGCCTATTCTTTCTATACCATCCGGCAAGTTCACTTCCTTGACACCAGAACACATGTAGAAAGTGAAATCGGGGATATAGGTGATGGAAGGAGGAAGTGTTATGGATTTCAACGCATAACAATTAGCAAACATTTCGACTCCCAGCGTATCGATATTGGAAAGGTCGGGTAGCTTGGGTAGCGATTGGCATTTAGTGAAGACCCTGTCGCCTAATTTGTGTACAGACGCCGGGTATGACACATCCACCAACTCAAAACAGTTGTAGAAAGTTTCTTCTGGAATGCTGTCCAATGGGTTTTCCAATACAGCCTTCTTCAGGTTCCAACCAGTGTTGAACACCGCTTTGCCGAAGTGCTTCACCGATGATGGCACAGTAACCTCTTCTAAGCGCGTCTGGCCGAAAGCATTATTCCCAATGGTTTCTACCGAATTTGGTATGTTCACCCTCTTGATTTGGCTGCCGTCAAATGCATATTCCGATATGGTCTTCACCGTATTGGGAATAACCACCTCATCCAAGAAGGTGAAAATAAATGCCCCTTCTCCAATCACCTCTATGCCGTCTGGAATCGTATAAGTCTGACCTTGCGCGTCTAAAATCAACATCGGATAATAAAAGAAATACTTGTGGTTGTAAAGCGGCGTGACCATTTTGGGACAATTATAAAAAGCTTCATAGCCTACATACTCCAACGATTGAGGTATGTTGATTGAGGATAATTCCCGACAACCTTCGAAAGCATTCCAGCCAATAGCCACCAAGTTCTCACCCACATCCACTTTCTGCAAATCTTGAGCCCAATAGAACGAGGCAGACTCCAAATACAACATCGTATTGGGGAGATACACCTCTGTCAGCCCGACACAATCGCGAAAGGCAAAGACACCTATGCCAACAACCGGGATGTGCTGTTTGCTCACATAGGGAGGAACCTTAATGATGCCAGTATATTTTTCCGGTCCTGCCACCAATTCGCAATAATCTTGCTCTACATAGCGGTAATATAGCATAACTCCCTCTTCATTGGTTTCGCAGAAGTCGTAAGTAGGTGTGTCATCGTCCTTGATGGCGGCTCGGTCAGACAGTATGGATGGGAACATGACTTTGGCTTTCTTTAATGTCATATCACGCAGTACTTCTGATTTGTCTTGTGCCTGTACATTCGCTGCCACGAAAAAGAGCAGGATGGATAGTATGGTATATTTCATATCATTATGTGCATTTTTTTAACAAGTTCATTACACTTAAAACACATCTTTCACAATGCGTGAGCCGTCGTCGCATTCTACTATCTCCACCCGCACGGCATCCTCGGGCAGCAAGTCCTCGATGAGTTCCGGCCACTCGATGAGGCACAGGTATCCACTGTAGAAATATTCCTCATAGCCCATGTCATAGACCTCTTCCAGACGCTTGATGCGGTAGAAGTCAAAATGATAGATTGGCTCGCCGGTGAGGGAAGAGGTGTATTCGTTGACGATGGAGAAGGTGGGTGAGGTGATGACGTCTTCCACGCCCAACTCGCGGCAGATTGCCTTGATGAAGGTGGTCTTGCCGGCACCCATCTTCCCATAGAAGGCGAAGATGGTGTGCGACCCGATATGCTTGACAAACTCGGTGGCGGCGGCTGGCAGGGCGGCCACGTTGGGGATGAGTATTTCCATAAACAATTAACGCTTGCGCTGGGTGAGGGTGACAAGGGGGATGAGCATCTCCTCCATGGAGATGCCACCGTGCTGGAACGTGTCCTTGTAGTAGGATACGTAGTAGTTGTAGTTGTTGGGGTAGGCGAAGAAGTCGGTGCCGGTGGCAAACACGTAGGACGTGCTGAGGTTGGGGGCCGGCAGTTGAGCCATTTTCGGGTTCTTCATCACAAATACCTCCTTGGGGTTGTAACTCAGGTTCTTGCCGAGCTTATAGCGCAGGTTGGTGTTGGTGTTGCGGTCGCCAATGACTTTGATGGGTTTCGAGGCGCGGATGCTGCCGTGGTCGGTCGTGAGGAGCACCTTGTAGTTGGACTGTGCCAGGGCGCGGAAGAGCTCCGACATCACGCTGTGGCGGAACCAGCTGAGCGTGATGGAGCGGTAGGCCGACTCGTTGTTGGCCAGTTCGCGCACCATCCTCGACTCCGTGCGCGCGTGGGAGAGCATGTCGATGAAGTTGATCACCACCACGTTGAGGTCGTTGCTGCTCAGGTTCTTGAATTGTTGCATGAAACTCTCAGCCCCGGTGGAGTCGTTCACCTTGTGGTAGGAGAAGGTGTTGCGGCGACGGAAACGCTCCAACTGTGTCTTGATGAGCGGACCCTCGTTGAGGTTCTTTCCCTCCTCCTCGTCCTCGTCCACCCACAACTCCGGGAACATTTTGGCTATCTGGTCGGGCATGAGGCCGCTGAAGATGGCGTTGCGGGCATATTGGGTGGCGGTGGGCAGGATGCTGCAATACATGTCCTCCTCAATGTCGAACATGTCGCCGATTTCCTGAGCCAGCACGCGCCACTGGTCGAAGCGGAAATTGTCGATGACGATGAGAAACACCTTCTCGCCCTTGTCGAGCAAGGGGAAGACTTTCTCCTTGAAGATGTCGGGACTCATCAGCGGACGGTCGTTGTCGCCGCGTCGTGGAAGACCTCCCTGTGACGAGGTCGGTGTCACCCAGTCGAGGTAGTTCTTCTTGATGAACTTCGCGAAGCCGTTGTTGGCGTCTTCCTTTTGCGTGTGCAGCATCTCGGTCATGTTGCTGTCGGTGCTGCTCAGCTCCAGTTCCCAGTGCACCAGGCGACGGTAGATGCCGGTCCAGTCGGCCATCGTCTTGCAGTCGGAGATTTGCATGGAGATGTCGAGGAAATTCTGTTGGTAGCCGCTCTGCGTCACCTCGGTGACAATCTCCTTGCGGTGGATGTTCTTCTTCAGCGTCAGCAAAATCTGACTGGGGTTGACGGGCTTGATGAGGTAGTCGGCTATCTTCGAACCAATGGCTTGGTCCATGATGTTCTCCTCCTCGCTCTTGGTCACCATCACCACGGGCGTGGCGGGGGAGACCTCCTTGATTTTCGCCAGCGTCTCCAAGCCGGAGAGGCCGGGCATCATCTCGTCGAGCAGCACCAAGTCAAAGGTCTGCTGACGGCATTGGTCGATGGCGTCGGTGCCGTTGCTCACCGTCGTCACGTCGTAACCCTTCTTCGTCAAAAACAGGATATGGGCCTTGAGAAGCTCTATCTCGTCGTCAACCCACAGTAATTGTCCGTTGCTCATCCTTCAATATTTATTATTTCTCCTCCTTTGATTTTCCGCATTGTTCCGTTTCACATTTAGATGCAACTGAAGTTTCCCACCTTAATTTATCACGAATTTGAGAATTAAAGAATTTCCCATTATGATGGAATTTATAGGAATTTGAGATGAAATGACAAGTCATTTCGTCACTCTATTGCGTCATATTCGCGTCGCTTGCGACGATAATTCTTCAAAATTCTTTTCATCTGTTTATGAATTCTCAAATTCTTAAATTCGTGATAAACAAAACTTTTACGTCATTAGTAAGGGTGGAAAACCTCAGTTTTTAATTTTTTAATATTTCAATTTTAATTTTTAATTTTTAATTTTTAATTTTTCAAAACCCTTCCAAGTCGTAATACTCGTCTTCCAAGTCTATCTCCTCCAACTCCTTCTCCTTCTTTTTCTTGGAAGGGGGTGGGGTGGGGGTAGTGATGTCGTCGCCGAAGTCGTCGAAATAGATGCCGGTATCTTCCTTGTCCGGGTTGATGGGTTGAGTTTTGGGCGTCTCGACCTGTTTCACAGGCTGCTTCTTTGGCGTTTCGGCTTGCTTCACAGGCTGCTTTTTGGGCGTCTCTGTCTGCTTGGTTGTGCCGGGCTTTTTCTCGGTGGGGAGCACCACTTTTTCTTGGTTGGTGCGCAAATCATCCTTGACACGTGGGATGATGCCTGCGGGATTGGTGTTGCGCTTCGCGGGCAATACCTCGTATTCATCATCGGTCGATGTGCCGGTGTTCCCACCTCCTGGCACCACCACGGAGTTGCCTACGGGGATGTCCACGCCGCCATTGTCATCCATGGGGATGTTCATTCCGCCATTGTCATCCATGGGGATGTCCAAGCCGCCGTTGTCATCGACAGGGATGTTCATTCCGCCATTGTCATCCACGGGTATGTCCAAGCCGCCGTTGTCATCCATGGGGATGTTCATTCCGCCGTTGTCATCGACGGGGATGTCCACGCCGCCGTTGTCCTCCGTCGGGATGTTCACGCCACCGTTGTCCTCGGTTGGTATGTCGATTCCTCCATTGTCGATGGGGGCCACGTTGCCTTGCCCTGAAGCCGGGATGTCGGCGGGAATGTCGATGATGTCGGTGCCTGTCGTTCCTGCGGGCGTGTCGTCGGGCAGGTCGTATCCGTCATCAGCAGGTGCTCCGGTGGTGCCGCCGCCGTCGATGTCATAGCCGTCGTCCATTCCGCCTTGTCCGTCGTCGCCCTGTCGGCGTCGGCTTTGCTTGTCGGCCTCCTCCTCGTTGCCATAGTCGTATGGCTCGCTCAGCAGGTTGTCAATGGGTAGCTTCAATGGGGCGAAATGCTTGATGTAGAACTCGTTGTAGTCATCGAAACTAAACTGCTTCCCGAGGAGTTCCAGGTTCTCCTTGCTGATGATGAGGGTGCGCGCTTTTCGTATCCTGCGGACGATGCTCTCTTGCTTATGCAACTCGCTGGCATACTGGTGTGCCTCGTCGAAGAAGCGGAAGCCCGACACTTTCATAAGGTGGAGGCCGTCGAGGTCTTCCAACTCCAAGTCGAAATTTCTCACGATGTACGTGGTGAAGTTGAAACGGGCCATCTCATAGAGCAGCTGGTTCTCGTTGAGCGAGTCGGGGTCGTAGGCGATGACGAAGAGGAACTCCTTGTTACGGTCGTCGGTGAACGTTCTCGCTGCGATGGAGTCGCTGTCGTTGAGCACGACGGAGCGTCTGCTCCATACGTCGCTCAGGTCGAAGTGCCCACCATGGAGGCGCTTGCCGGATTTCACGCCGTTGATGATCATGCCGGCCATTTCGCTTATACGCCCGGAGGGGAAGTTCTTCACCACCTCGTTCATGTCGGCCAGGCAGCCATCGGCATCGTCGTTGTTGAGACGGCTGAGACCTCTGATGAAGAGGAACTTGTCGCGGTTGGCTCCCAATGGGAAACGTGTCTCGGAAAGCTCGGCGTTGGTCATCACCTCCTCATGGCGGTCGGAGCGGAATGCCTCATAGGTGGCGGTGTATAGCGAGTCTTCCATCTGTTCACCAAACTTGGAATTTTCCACGAAATAGGGGTCGGTGAGGATTTTCGTCCATTGGCTCTCGGGGAATGCCGTTCGCAGGCGCTCCACACAACTGTCGGCCATCGCCGTGTCGCCCTTGCGGGAGTAAAGCAGGAAGAGGTGGTAATAGACCTCGTCCATCTTCTCAAACTCCGGATAGTTGAAGGTGAGGCGGTCGAACTGCTTCTCGCTGAGGCGCAGGTTGTCGAACTTGTCCTTGAAGATGACGCCGGAGTGGAACAGGCCGTCGGAGATGATGGTGTGGCACTCGGCCTTCATCTCGTCGGTGAAGGGTATCTGCTTGAGGTAGTATTCACGCTTGTGGGGGTCGTTTTGTGCGCTGTCCTGCACGGTGGCCAGGGAGTCCTCAGCGGCCTGGGCGGCCTCTTGGGCTGCGAGCAGCGAGTCGCTCATCTCGGCCATCTCGCCCTCCTCGCCGTTGAAGCCGCTGACAACGGTCTTGTTGGAACGCTGCCAGTTGTCCTCGTTCTCACGCTTTCCCCACTGCCTTTGAAACGTCGTCTTGCCCTGGGAGACGGCAAGGGCGTTGTAGAAATACCACTCGCCTTGCTGCTGGTTGTTTGGCATGCTTGGCTGCTGACGTTGTTGCTGGGGACGGTTGCCGGCGGTGTTGCCACGGCTCTGGGCTTGCTGCGCGGCGGCCTCTGCCTGGGCTTTCTTCTCCTCTTTCTCCTTCTTCTTCAGGGCATCTATCACGCGGTCGATGGCTTCGTTGCGCTCCTTCTCGGGCATGTCGGCCAATTCCAAGAGCGAGTCCTGCAAGTGGATGGCCTCGGTGTAGGGGGCCAGCTCGTCGAGAATCTTGGAGCGGTTGGAAAGTTCCTCGTAGTCCTTGCGCTCCTTGTCGAGCATGCCGATGGCTGCTCCATAGCAGCGCTGGGCGTCGCCGAATTTCTCTTTCTCCCAGTAGAGGTTGCCGAGCTTGAGCAGCAGCACGCCTTTCTCCACACCGTTGCGGGTGGCCTTCTCGTTGCCCTTCTCGTAGGCGGAGATGGCCTTCATGGTGTCCTTCTCAAGCAGATAGACGTTGCCCATGGCGTAATAGACTTGGTCGAGGTAGTCCTTGTTGTTGTCCGAGGCGGCCATGCGCTTCAGCCTGCTGATGGTTTTCTTCGTGCTGCTCGCGGCCATCACCTCCGTCATGGCGATGCGGGCGTTGAAGGCCAGTTCGTAGGGTGGGTTCTCGCGCAACACGCGCTTGTATGACTTGTATGCCTTGTCGCGCTGCCCCAATTCTGCCTGGAGCTGACCCAAGAGAAACCATTCCCTGGCGCGTTGCTTCTTGCGCATCTCATGCTTGATGACCTTGCGCAGGTAGGGGATGGCCTTCTCGTATTCTCCGGCGTGGATGTAGTAGTCGGCGTAGGTGTAGTCCCACTCCTTCACGGCGCGCCAGTCGAGCGTGTCGCGGCTCATGTTGCGTATGACATCCTCCGCGTCGTAGAGCCAGTCCTGCTCGATGTAGCATTTGGCGAGCCAGGCGCGGGCCTTCCCGTAGATGGCCGGTTGCGTCTGGTAGAGGCGGCTCATGTAGTTGAAGGTGGCGGCTGCCTCGTCGAAGGCTCCCTTGTGAAACTGCGAGCGGCCCATGAGCATCCAAGCCTTCCATAGCATGGGGTTGTATTCGCGGCGGTTGAGCCATTCCAGGTCTTTCGCCGTCTTGCGCCTGCTCTTCGTCCACTCGGGGCGCTTGGTGATGCTGTGGAGTTTGATGGCTTTCTGGCTCTTCTCGATGGCCTTGTCGAAACTGCCGGAGCCCAAGGAGACGCTGTTCTTGTTGCCAACCGTGTAGAGGGGGATTACCTCGGTGTAGTTGTCCTTGTTGCCGTCTTCCTTGGCCTGCGAGCCTTCGATATAGGCCAGCGTGCCGTTGTAGTAGGTGTTGTATTTTGCTGTGAAAGCCTGCCAAAAACGGCTCTTCGCCGTGTTCTTCCGGGAGGAACACGACGCAAGGGCCAACAGCAGCACTGTCAGCAACAAGGGGATGATGGCTCTCAAGAGTTTGTTGTCCATTGATTATATAACACTCAAACCACTGTTTTTATTGCATTCCCACCTCTTTTTTTCACAATCCTCCCCATACCTTGGGTGAGATATGGGAAAATATGGGTGGTTTTGATTGCTTCACCGTGATTTTCTTGGCGGTTCAAACAATTTTTAGTAATTTTGCAAAAAATATGCAAAACTTTATTTATATGCTATGAAAGAGAATTTATTTGCGATGAATGCCAATCCCGTGGTGGCATTTTTGGGAAAACCGAATGTAGAGTTTACGAAGGCCGACATCATTCGTTTCATTGAGGAGAATGGAGTGAAGATGGTCAATTTCATGTATCCCGGAGGTGACGGCAAATTGAAAACCCTCAATTTTGTCATCAACGACGCTGCGTATTTGGAGACAATCCTCACTTGTGGTGAGCGGGTGGACGGCAGCAGCCTCTTCTCCTTTGTCGAGGCTGGCAGCAGCGATTTGTACGTGATACCGAGGTTCTGCACCGCTTTCCTCGACCCTTTCGCCGAGATACCCACCCTCTGCATGCTTTGCTCCTTCTTTGACAAGGACGGTCACTTGTTGGAGAGCGCACCGGAGCACACATTGGCCAAGGCTTGCCGCAGATTTACCGAGGTGACCGGGATGGAGTTTCAGGCCATGGGCGAGTTGGAATATTATGTCATTTTCGAGGATGATGGCTGTTTCCCTGCCATCGACCAGCACGGCTATCACGAGTCATCCCCATACGCCAAGGCTAATGAGTTCAGGGCCAAGTGCATGCTGTATATCGCACAGACTGGCGGGCAAATCAAGTATGGCCACTCGGAAGTGGGCAATTTCGTTCTCGACGGAATGGTCTATGAGCAGAATGAGATTGAGTTCCTGCCAGTGAGGGCGGAGAATGCCGCAGACCAGTTGATGCTCGCCAAATGGGTCATACGCAACTTGGCATACGAAATGGGGCTGGATGTCACCTTCGCACCGAAAATCACAACGGGGAAGGCTGGCTCGGGACTGCATATCCATGTCCGCGCCATGAAGGATGGCAAGAACATGATGCTCCATGAGGGACAGTTGAGCGATGACGCACGGCGCATGATAGCAGGAATGATGGAACTGGCTCCAAGCATCACGGCATTCGGCAACAAGAACCCCATGTCGTATTTCCGACTCGTGCCGCATCAGGAGGCACCCACCAATGTTTGCTGGGGCGACCGCAACCGCTCCGTGCTCGTCAGGGTGCCATTGGGATGGACGGCCAACGTGGACATGTGCTGTGTTGCCAATCCGTTGGAGACACCTTCTACGCACGACACAACCATGAAGCAGACCGTGGAAATGAGGTCGCCTGACGGTTCCGCCGACCTCTATCAGCTGATGGCCGGCCTCTGCGTGGCTTGCCGACATGGATTTGAGATGGACAATGCCTTGGAAGTGGCAGAGCGCACCTACGTCAATGTGAATATCCATGACAAGGAAAATGCCGACCGCCTCGCTCTCTTGGAGCAACTGCCCGACAGCTGCGCGGCATCGGCCGACTGCCTGGAGCGTCAGCGTGCCTGCTTCGAGAAGGACGGCGTCTTCAGCGCGGCCATGATCGACAGCATCATCCACCGCCTGAGAGATTTCAACGACCGCACACTCCGTCAGGATGTGGCTGGCTCGAAGGACATGATCCAGAAATTGGTAAACACCTATTTCCATTGCGGATAATCACCACCCATCACGCCATGCCGGATTAGCGTCATCCCGTTATGCCGTTATCCCGTCATCCCGTTATTCCGTTATGCCGTTATTTCGTTATGCCGTTATTTCGTTATGCCGTTATTCCGTTATCCCGTCCTCCCGCCCCCCTTAACCCCCAAATAATGAAATTTCTGCAATTTTTTTTGAAAAAAGATTAAAAAAGTTAGTTATTTCAAAATAAAGGTGTAACTTTATCGCCTTGAAACGATTTTTCACCTTATACAAACACTATCACATTATGAAAAATGTACCCGTAATCAAGATTGGAATCGTCGCTGTCAGCCGCGACTGTTTCCCTGAGACATTGGCAGTTAACCGTCGCAAAGCCGTGATTGCCAAGTATGTAGAGAAATTTGGCGCAGCCGACATCTACGAATGCCCCATCTGCATCGTCGAGAGCGAGATCCATGCTCAGCAGGCTCTTGAGGATGTGAAGAAAGCTGGATGCAATGCACTCTGTGTCTATCTGGGCAACTTCGGCCCGGAGATTTCCGAAACCATGATTGCCGACTGGTTCCAAGGCCCGACAATGTTCTGCGCTGCTGCCGAGGAGACACAGGACAACCTGATTGATGGTCGTGGCGACGCATACTGCGGCATGCTCAATGCAAGCCAGGCCCTCTCTCTCCGCAAGACACGCGCATACATCCCCGAGGAGCCCGTGGGTGATGCTGCCGAGTGTGCTGAGATGATCCACGAGTTCGTGCCCATCGCAAGGGCCATCGTTGGTCTGCAGAACCTGAAAATCATCAGCTTCGGTCCGCGTCCCAACAACTTCCTCGCTTGCAACGCTCCCATCCGCGCACTCTATGACCTCGATGTCGAGATTGAGGAGAACTCCGAGCTTGACTTGCTCGAGGCTTTCCAGAAGCATCAGGGCGACCCACGCATCGACGACGTGGTGAAGGACATGGTTGCAGAATTGGGCACTGGCAATAGAATCCCATCCGTGCTGCCAAAACTTGCTCAGTATGAGTTGACACTCCTCGACTGGATTGAGGCTCACAAGGGCTCACGCCAGTTCGTGGCCATGGCCAACAAGTGCTGGCCGGCATTCCAGACAATGTTCGGCTTCGTGCCTTGCTATGTGAACAGCCGTCTGACCGGACGTGGCATTCCCGTGGCTTGCGAGGTGGATATCTATGGCGCCTTGTCTGAGTTCATCGGCACATGCATCACCCAGGATGCCGTCACATTGCTCGACATCAACAACTCCGTACCAAAGGATATGTTCGAGGAGAGCATCAAGGGAAAGAAGTTCGAGTGCGACAGCTACACCGAGAAGGAAATCTTCATGGGCTTCCACTGCGGAAACACCGCTTCCTCAAAGGTCTGCAGCTGCCAGATGTGCTTCCAGCGCATCATGGCCCGCGCACTGCCGGTAGAGGTGACCAACGGTACACTCGAGGGCGACTTGAAACCGGGCAAGGCTACCGTTTACCGCCTGCAGTCCACCGCCGACACCAAGCTCCGTGCTTACATCGCACAGGGTGAGATCCTGCCGGTTCCCACACGCTCCTTCGGTTCGATTGGTACCTTCGGCATCAAGAACATGAGCCGCTTCTATCGTCACGTACTCATCGAGAAGCACTATCCACACCACGCTGCCGTGATGTTCGAGCACGCTGGCAAGTATCTCTGGGAGGTGCTGAAGTACATGGGCATCCCTGTTGATGAGATTGACTACAACTTCCCAAAGGGCAATTATTATCCCACTGAGAACCCATTTGCTTAATCACTGCTCCTCTCACAGCTGAGCATAAATAAGGATACTCCGTGCAAATTGTTTACTTGCACGGAGTTTTTCCTTTCTGCATTGTCGCCTTTTTCTCTTTCTCGACATCCCTGCGGCTCTTCGACTTGGTGACCAGCCATACGCCCGTGAAGACAAGGCATACGGCGACGGCGTGGGCGGGCTTGAGAACGCCCAAACCGAGAAGCAGGGTGGCTGCGACGGAGACGACGGGCTGCACGTAGTTATAAACGGAAACCACGGTGGGGCGCAGGGTCTGCTGACCCACCATCGTGAAGATGTAGCTCACGTAGGTGCAGAAAAAGACGACATAGGCCACCTCCCACCAGGTCCTGGCCGGAATGGGATGCGACAGTACGCCGAGCACATGCCCCGTGGTGAATGGTGTGATGAAGAGCGTGGCCCACAGAAACATCCATTTGTTGACAGTGAACACGGAGTAGCGGCGGACAAGGCTGCTGAAAAGCGAGAGGTAGAGGGCGAAGGAGAATTGCGCCCCAAGGCAGAGGAGGTCGCCCCTGACGTCGCCCACCTTGGCAGAGCCATGCACGGCGCTGTTGAGGATGAGCATCACCGCACCGCAACAGCCTAACAGCACACCAACGACTTTCTTGGTGGTGACGGGCTCGCGAAGGATGAGGGCGGCAAGCACCATGGCGAAGACGGGCATTGAGGTGGTGACGATGCTCGCATTGATGGGCGAGGTGATGCCAAGCCCCAATGTGTAGCAGCATTGGTTGGTCACCAAACCAAAGAGGGCGGCACCGGCAAATTGGAGGATGTCGCGCAGCGGCACTTCCTCTCTCGCCACGAAAAGGGAGGTAATCCAAAAAAGGACACAGCCCCCGAGAACGCGGAATGTCACCATCGTCAGGCCATCGACACCGTGGGTCATGGCGTCCTTGCCAAGGGGGGCCATGAGTCCCCAGAAAGCGCAGGCGCAAAACAGCGAGAGGTGCGCCTGGAGCGGTCGGCTCATGCCAAAACGCCTCTTCATCCCTTTACCTCCACCTCCCATCGAAGTATTGTCTTTTTGCTCCTTCATAAAACTAAAAATGTATCACCGTCCAAACAGTCATCAAAATTGATAGAAGAACAGCACTTTTGTTTTGCAAAGATATTGCAAAATCCTCAAAATAGCAAGAAAAAGGCTATCATTATCCCCTTTTTCCGTATGCACCTCGTCGCCAAAAGGCAAACACCAAAAGGCAAACGCCAAAAGTCAACCGCCAAAAGGCAACCGCCAAAAGGCAACCGCCAAAAGGCAACCGCCAAAAGGCAACCGCCAAAAGGCAAACACCAAAAGGCAAACACCAAAAGTCAACCGCCAAAAGGCTGGTTCACACGTAGGGTTTTACTTTTATATAATTCCTAATACCAAGAATGTCAGTTCCCGTCAGGCAAATCGGTTGCTCAATACCTTTCGCGAAGTGACCGTTGGCTATGCTGCAACATTGTTGCAGCCCAATAATCAAAGGTGTCACTAAGCACCATCCCCCAATGTGGGGCAATGCCAAAATGCCATGAGCAACCAACGGCCTGAATTTCGCGATTCAGCGAGTGCAGACGAAAGCTTGCTTTCTGTATGCCGAGCGAGAGCGATTTATCAAAAGGCCAATGAGATATCAGCCCAGGGCAACGCCATGGGCTGATATGTGCTGCAACCGCCCTGAAGGGCCAAAAGCATCACCTTGGGGTGTCAAGAATTTACATATCAGACTGATAGAATGGCATTTATGTTCACCCCATCAATCTGGCCTTTATGCTTCTCCATAAATTGATGCCAAAGGTTTTCTATTTTCCTTGCCTCATCCTCCGTCAACATCCTTCCGGAATGGCCACCGCTCCAGTCAAATGACGGTATTGCCTCTTGCAACTCCTTTGTCGTTACCATTGGAGCCGTTTCGGGATTGAGGATGAGATTGGGAACCATGTCCATGTAGAATGTCCTGCGACCCTTTCCGCTCCAGTCTGCTGCCTCGTAGGGATGGGAGTCAAACACGCCGCTCATGACAACGCCGGTGTTCCCTTCTCCCACTCTTACCAGGAAGAAACGGTCTCCACACTTTGCCTTGTCGTATTCCCATACGCTCCAATTGAAATACTCTGTCAGCATGTTTTTCACATCGCTGTTATGGCGTTCCAATGACATACTCGATATGGCGGGATTCCACATCAGAATAAAGGTGTTTTGCTTTTCATCGTATCCCGCACCCGGAAATGTTGGTTTGTAATGGATATCGTCTGGCTGATATCGCCTTGCCGTTGCTATCATTTTCCGAACCATGTCCACATCTATGTCACCTATTCGCTCATACTGCCATTCGTCAATGGGGCGGAATACACCTTCAGGAAGAATCTTCCACATCTCCTTGAAAGGAATCAGCACAGGCCCCTCCGACTTGTCATCCATATCGAAAATGGAGAATAGGGAGGCTTCGGAGATGTAATCGAAATCCACCACCTTGCCGTTCTCGATGTAAATAGCGGAGATGGAAAGGTGATGATTCTCGTTGTTGGGGTCGGATATGGCCATTCGTGTACTGGTGTCTTTGAGATTTGCAAAATGCCATTGCACGGAACGAAGATAGTTTTGCAATTGCTTCATCTTCCCTTTTTTGTATTTTTCCGTGAGGCTGATATTGAATCCTTCAAGCAGCTTGGGACCCACACAGAAATGACAGAAAAGTCCCCAAAAAACGACCGGACTGCCGTAATTCTTTACAAATGCCTTTGTGACCGACAAACTTGTCTCATGCTGTTGTTGAATCCATTTGGCGTCATATTGCTCCAAAGGATTTTCCACCTTGCTTTCGTCATCGTCGATTTCGAACGCTTCGCCGCCAGTCAGTTCCATCATGGCCGCTATGGTTCTTGCGAAGAGTTGATAGTCCGCCGTGGAAGAAAAAGAGCACACTCGGACTTCATATCCATTGTCTTCTTGGTTCACCTCTATGCCACGGATGGCTTCAAGGTGAGTGCCAAATTTCACCGATGGAAAATCCATGGATGTCACTACGATTTTCTCGCCCTTCTCTGCCAGACTCTTCAAAATGTCATCTGGTTGGAGGGCCTTCTTTGTCCTGATTGTTACACTAACGCTCATAGTTGATTGATTTTTAGTTGATAGCCGGATTGGAGGAATAGTCGAGGATGAAATGTTGGTGGTTGACTGGAATCCTGATGGTCTTCCCACCGCCGATGTTCAGAATGTTCGTTTTCTGTTGTGGCATGGTGATGTTATCAATCGTTTTCTTTTTTACGTCTTACGATTTTGATGGTCAGGTGAACTTGATATTCAGGGTGTGCGTCAGGATTGATTTTGCAGATGCGGCACTCGAATATGTCCGTCCATCCCATTTCGAGAATGTTGGCGATGGCCTCGTTGTCCTCGCGGGGGATGTAACCGATGCGGTACATCTCATCCTGCTCCTCGTCATAGTAACCCACGGCCACCGCATAAGGGTCATGGGGGTTGTTGGGCTCATGCTCCAGGTGAAGCACCGTCCCCACCTTCAACTTGTCCCACACCTCGTCGGCATCGTGATACTTGCGGCCAGCCAAGTGGCAATCCATGAAAAACTTCTTCCTTGCTTCCATAATCTTGTTTGTTTTTAGTGAAACTTTGTAATTCTGTTGCAAAATTATGGGCAGGCTGCACCAAATCGTGGTACAGGCTCGGAAAAAATCGATTTTTTATATGGATTTTCTTGTTTTTTCCCCTTTTTGTGTGAATGGATATCAGATTATTTGCAGATGCCCCTTTTATTTCTTTTGTTTTTATCAGCGTGCTGCGGTTTTTTCTTCTTGTCGTGAAAATGTCCACCTGTAGTATCTATTCAGCGAATATCATAAAACATAGATTTACCATATAATAAAATATGAATTGTTGCTCATAAGGGTACAAAAATGGGGGAGATTTGAGTAATTAAACGTTAATGGTTGTCCATAGATATGCAAAATAAGGAGATTTGTTATGGTTGGCTTGTGTTTTGCAAAAAATTTTTGATTAATTCGTGGAAATTCGTGTTAAAAAAATATTCGCTGAATAGTCACCACCTCTACATAAAACCTATAAATTTTGGAAGTGTACTCCCAATTTTTCCAAGAAAATCGGGAGTATGGTCACGAATTTCATAACTTTTTTGCTGTGCATCGCATGGCATGGCACCATCGTAGCAAGTTGATGATACCATGAAAAGGGTGAATGCCAGGTGTCCGTGATAAAAAAGTGGAATAGATGTTGTATGTTTGAAAAATGTTTCATATCTTTGTCACAATAATTGCACATAGACCTTGTTTCGTATGGAAAATTTAAGTATTGGCATTTCCTTGTCGGGAGGCGGGTATAGAGCCGCCACATTTCACCTGGGTACCCTCTCGTTCCTCAATCAAGTTCAAGTCAGTAACGGGAAGACACTTCTGGATTGCGTTTCGGTAATGTCAACCGTTTCAGGAGGGTCTATTACTGGACTTAGATACATGCTTGCCTTGGCCAAAAAGGAAAACATAAATGACATGATGCAAGAATTGTTCAACTTTCTCTATCACGAGGATTTGGTTGAGGATGCATTTGCAAACATGGAAAAAGGACGTACAAACAATGGTACGTCATTGATTAAAATTATGGCAAGCATCTATGATGAGAAGTTGTTTCATGGTGCGGTGATGGGTGACCTCATGGATTGTGTCGATGAAATACCCATCAAGCATTTTTCGGCCAATGCTACAGACTTTGACAATGGACTGCCGTTCAGATTTCAGGTGACAGAGACGCGTAGGACGGATAACTCAAGATCCGCATTTGGAATTTTCGGGAACAATGAGCATCGGATAGAGCGAGATATAGCACGACAGATTACATTGGGTGAAGCACTTGCCTGCTCCTCATGCTTCCCAAGTGGATTTGAACCAATGATGTTTCCAGATGACTTCAAGGTAAACAAATTAGAAGGTGCTGCAAAGAAAGGACGGTTTGGAATTATGGATGGGGGAATCGTTGACAATCAGGGAATAGAACCAATCCTCATGGCAGAAGAACGAATAAGCAAGAGCGAGAAAGAAAGGACTGACAAGGCTTTGGAACTTGTAATTGTGTCTGATGTTAGCAGTCCATACATGGATGGTTATTCTCCAAACAAACAGAAGTTGCCCGATGGAATAGGCAGATGGACATTTGCCAAATTGAGGCGAAACACCTTGATTGGCCAACTCGCCATCACGCTGTTGCTAATCATCGCTTTTCTCACTAATAACCACTATCTAATTGGGGGAATGCTCGTCGTATGGGGAATGGTGACCTTGGCCACTATTGCGCTCCATTTGATGAATAAGAAAATCTTGAAATTGGTTTCACAAACGATTGTTGGGAAGAATGCGTCATTTATCCAACACTTGACTTTTGCTGACATCGAGTCCATGCTGATGAATCGGGCCACCTCCATCCTCAAGTTGAGCTCATCGGTCTTCATGAAAAGAATCCGCAAAATGACCTATTCAACTTTGTATGATGATGAGGATTGGCAGAATCGTAAGATTACCAATACCATTTATGAATTGAGAGACGGTGAGAAATGGGAGGCGAAATCCCGTAATGGCACGCTGCTTGATTTCCTCAAACCCTCAAAGGCCATACAAGAGAACAGCACCAAAGCCGCAAATATGGGTACTACGCTTTGGTTTACTCAAACCGACAAGGAGAAGGGCATCCCCGAAGCAATCCTGGCGGCCGGTCAGTACACGATTTGCTTCAATCTGTTGGATTACATCGACACGATACAAAAAGACATGGTCTGCCTAAACGAAAACCATCAACTGATTATGGATTGCAAACAACAGTTGCAAGATATGTGGACTAAATTCCAGGAAGACCCGCTTTGGATGGTGTCTATCTGCAAGCCAAATAATTCCGTCACACATTAACCACTCAGCGAATATCATTCTTTTTACACGAATAGGCCATAAATTATCTATAATCACAATTTCTGAAACATTCGTGGATTTCGTGTTTTTCGATGTTGAAGTTTTGGTTGGGTTGAACGACAAGAATGTTTTTATTTCTTTTTTTCCCGCCTTCAGGCGTTTTATCAAGCATCGCGTTTCGAATCATTCGCCGATGACCCTTTTTTATTCCTTTTATTCTTTTTATTAGCGTCTTAGCGGTTTTTTTTCTTCTTGTGTATCAGCACTCTAAGAATTATTTTCAACACGAATTACCACGAATTAGCCACGAATTTTTTTTACACGAATAGGCCATAAATTACCTATAATCACAATTTCTGAAACATTCGTGTATTTCGTGTTTTTCGATGTTGATGTTGGTGTGCCCTTTTTTATCACGAATTTTCGAATTATAGAACCAACGGTCGACGTACGAAGTGGAAGTCAATTTTT
>CADBBP010000049.1 GCA_902792855.1 uncultured Prevotellaceae bacterium | reverse complement strand
CTGGCCATGCAGAGCCTCCTCAGCGGCACCATCAGCCAGCAAATCAACAGCGTATTGAGCAACGTCATCAAGAGCAACAACTGGAATTTCGGCGCCAACATCTCCACCGGCAACGAGGGTTGGAACAACGCCGAATACGAAGGATTGCTCAGCGGTCGCCTGCTCAACAACCGCCTACTCTTCAACGGGCAGTTCGGATATCGTGACAACCCCAACGCCACCACCAGCTTCATCGGTGACTTCGACATCCAATACCTGCTCTTCCCCAACGGCAACCTCGCCGTGAAAGTCTATAACCAGACCAACGACCGCTACTTCATCAAGAACAGCCTCAACACGCAGGGCATCGGGTTGATCATGAAGAAAGACTTCAACGGCTGGCGCGAACTGTTGGGACTTGACAACCGGAAGCGCAAGAAAGAAAAAACCAAAAAACAATGAAACCAACCACCTGTATTCTGGCGGCCATCCTAACCCTCACCCCCATGGCGACTACAGCAAAAAACAAGACAGTGACCCTGCGCATCTTGCAGACAAGCGATGTGCACGGCTGCTTCTTCCCCTACAACTTCATCGAAAGAAAGCCCATGAAAGGCACGCTCGCCCGCGTGTCAACCTATGTGAACCAACTGCGCCAAAAACACGGTTCCAACGTCATCCTCCTCGACAACGGCGACATCCTGCAAGGACAGCCCACCTGTTACTACAGCAACTACGTGAAGCCGGAAATTCCCAACGTGGCGGCCGAGGTGGTGAACTACTTAGGTTACGACGCGGAGACCATGGGCAACCACGACGTGGAGACAGGACACGCCGTGTATGACAAATGGATAAAGGAGGTGAAATGCCCCATGCTCGGTGCGAACATCGTGGACACTCACACCGGAAAGCCCTACGTGAAGCCCTACACCATTGTGGAGCGCGACGGTGTGAAAGTGGCCATCCTCGGCCTGCTCACCCCCGCCATCCCCAACTGGCTCTCAGAAGAACTCTGGAGCGGCCTGCGCTTCGACGAGATGGTGTCGTGCGCCAAGAAATGGATGGACCACCTGCGCAAGCACGAGCATCCCGACGTGGTGGTGGGTCTCTTCCACTCCGGCCATGAGGGCGGCATCGTCACCGAGCAATACGAGGAGGACGCCTCGTTGCGCGTGGCCCGCGAGGTGCCCGGCTTCGACCTCGTGCTATTCGGACACGACCACAGGCAGTACAACAACATAGTGCGCAATGTGGAGGGACGCGACGTGGTGTGCCTCGACCCGTCGAGCAACGCACTGATGGTGGCCGACGCCACCATCGCCCTCACCATGGACAAGCGAGGACGCGTGAAAGACAAGAAGGTGGAGGGATGCCTGACAAGCGTGGCCGACCTTCCCGTGGACCAGGCTTACGTGACCCATTTCGCAGCCACCATCGACAGCATACGCACCTATGTGGAGCGTCCCATCGGCGAGTTTGAAAGTACCATATACACCCGCGACTGCTATTTCGGCAACTCCGCCTTCAGCGACTTCATCCACGACTTGCAGCTGCGCTTCACCGGAGCCGACATCTCGCTGAACGCCCCACTGTCGTTTGACACCCACATCCAAGCCGGCACGGTGCACATGAGCGACATGTTCAACCTCTACCGCTACGAAAACCAGCTCTATGTGCTGCGCATGACAGGAGAGGAGGTGCGCAAACACTTGGAGATGAGCTACGACCTATGGGTGAACACGATGCACTCCCCCGACGACCATATCATGCTACTCAGCAACGATGACAGCAACGACAAGCAGCGCTTCCGCTTCAAAAACCTTGCCTTCAACTTCGACAGTGCCTGTGGCATCGACTACGAGGTGGACGTGACGAAGCCTGACGGTGAGAAGGTGCGCATCCTGCGGATGAGCAACGGACAAGCCTTCGAACCCGACAAATGGTACAACGTGGCGATGAACAGCTACCGGGGCAACGGCGGCGGCGAACTGCTCACCAAGGGTGCCGGCATCCCCCCGGAGGAACTGAAGAACCGCGTCATCTTCAGAAGCGAGCGCGACCAACGTTATTACCTGACGGAAGAGATAGAGAAGGCGGGACGACTGAACCCGCAAGCACACCACAACTGGCGCTTCGTGCCGGAGGAATGGACCATTCCCGCCATCGCCCGCGACCGCCAAATAATATTCGGAAAATGAACTATTGGTTTGTATTCTGCAAAGACGACCTGCTGCTTGAGCGGCAAGCCGACGGCACGTGGAACGTGCCCTTCCAGGAGGAGCCCCCTGTGCCCCTGAAACCCTGGACAACCGTCCACGACATCACCCCTCCTCTCCATAGCGAAACCGTGAAAACCTATCGTGTGGAACAACCCGTGACGGACATGGCGGGCTATGAGATGATTGGCCTTCGCAAGTCATACCAGTTGCTGCCTTACGACACCTACCTAAAGGCAGGCAAATGCGCAGAAATCCTCTACTGGGACAGCAACACGAAATTCTGCGGTGTCTGCGGCGGTCCCATGCGCCTGCACACCAACATCTCCAAGCGCTGCACCTGCTGCGGCAAGGAGGTGTGGCCACAGTTGGCCACAGCGGTCATCTGCTTGGTGCGCCGCGGCGACGAGGCCTTGCTTGTACACGCCCGCAACTTCAAGAGCGACTTCTACGGCTTGGTGGCCGGCTTCGTGGAGACGGGCGAGACACTTGAGGAGGCAGTGGAGCGCGAGGTGCTGGAAGAGACGGGCATCCGCATCCGCAACATCCGCTATTTCGCCAGCCAGCCGTGGCCCTACCCCTGCGGCCTGATGGTGGGTTTCTATGCAGACTATGTAGAAGGGGAAATCCACCTGCAGCGTTCGGAGCTCTCCCGCGGCGGATGGTTCAAGGCCGATGCACTCCCCAACATCCCAGAGAAACTCTCCATCGCCAGGAGACTTATCGACCACTGGAAAGAGGAGGGGGGGTCATAACGATATGACGATATAACGATATAACGATATTCCGGAATAACGGAATAACGATATAACGGCATAACGACATAACGATATAACGGCATAACGGAATAACGGAATAACGATATCCCGACAACCCCTAAAAACCCAAAATAAAAAAAGAAAGGAAAAAGCCATGGTAACACTGAAAAATGACCAACTAAGCATTGTGATATCCGAGAAGGGAGCCGAGTTGCAGAGCATCAAAGACGCTTCGGGCTTGGAGTATCTCTGGCAGGGCGACCCCAAATACTGGCCCCGCCGCTCCCCCATCCTCTTTCCCATCGTGTGCAGCGTGAACGACAACACCTACCGCGTTTCCGGCCAAGAATACCATCTTCCTCGGCATGGTTTTGCACGCGACATGACATTCAGCCTCATCTCCCAAACAGACAGGAAGGTGACATTGGCACTGAGCGCATCAGAAGAGACGCTCAAAGTCTATCCTTACAATTTTGTGCTTAGCATCAGTTATGTGCTCGACGGCAACAAGATTTCAGTCATCTGGCATGTGCATAATGCTGACATCCAAGAGATGCATTTCCAGATTGGCGGTCATCCAGCATTCAACATCCCCGGCATGCGGGAGGGTGAAAGCCAGCACGGCCGCCTCCTGCTCGACAATCCCGGCAGCATGCAAGCCCTTCACAGTTATGGCGACGGCTCCCATGAGATGAGCGAGGTGCCCTTCGTGGAGGCCCAGGAAGGTGTCATGGCTTTCACCGACAAGACTTGGCAGAACGATTCCATCAAGGTGGCAGGCAGCCAACTTCATCAAGCCGTACTGGCCAAATCCGACGGCACAGCCGCAGTGACTGTCGATTTTCTCTCCCCCATCATCGCCTTTTGGAGTCCATTCGGCAAGGAAGCACCTTTCGTGTGCATTGAGCCATGGTATGGCGTAGGCGACCCGCGTGGTTTCAAAGGAGAGTTCTCCGAAAAGCCATTCATCAACCACCTCCTACCCGGTGCGTCTTGGATGGCGAAATATGAAATCACCATAGGGTGATGGGGTTGGAAGAAACGGAGCACGCCACTCTCACTCGCGGCATCGGTTGTAAAGGTCGATGAGCGAGGGTTTTGGAATACCTTTTCGCACGGCAGTGTCAAGATCCTGCCGTGCTTCCTTTTTTCTTCCCATACGAATGAGCAGGTCGGCACGCGAAATCAGATAGTCGGTGTTGGCAGGTTCGAGTGTGATGGCCTTTGAGAAGTCGAAGAGTGCCACGTCGAGCATCCCCCTCTCCATCTCCATTCCCGCCCTTGCAGCATAAGCCACAGCATTGTCGGGGTATTGCTCCACGAGGTGGTTGGCCATGTTCATGGCCTCCGTGTAACGCATGTCCTTCTGGTTGAGCAGCGCCAGCCCCAGTTGCCCGTTGAAGTTGCCCGGCACGATTTTCAGCATCCGTTCATAGTCCCTCCTTGCAAAGGCATATTTGTGCATTCGCTCTTGGGTGTATGCCCTGTAGTAAAGAGCCGCCACATTGGCGCTATCCCTCTTCAAAACCTCGTCATACTCACTTTTCGCATACTCCCATTGCTGCAGCAACATGTTCCAAGAAGCCTTCCGTAGTCTCAAGTCGATGTTCTCTGGGAATTTCCTCACCATGTCGGCAGCCTCCTCCAAGGAGTCACGCATCTGCTCGTAACTCTGTGCATTCGCCGCCACCATTGTCATCATGGTGGCGGCGACGATGAGCAACCTTCTCATTGCCTTTTTATCCAGTCAACAATCCATTGTCCCACCTCGCGTGTCCCATAGGCAGGTCCTCCCTCCACCTGTATCTCCGGTGTTCGGACATTTGCATCGAGACTTGCGTCAACGGCCTTTCTTACAAGTGCTCCTTCCTCTAAGAGATTGAAATGCTCGAAGAGCATGGCCACCGACAATATTTGTGCGAGGGGGTTGGCTATGTTTTTCCCTGTCGCCTGTGGCCATGAGCCATGGACAGGTTCGAAGAGGGGTGTCAACTCGCCCGTTGATGCCGAGGGAAGCAGTCCCATGGAGCCTGAGATGCAACTTCCCTCGTCGGTGAGGATGTCTCCGAAGGTGTTCTCCGTGACGATGACGTCGAAGAATGTAGGTTCTGCAATCATGCGCATGGAAGCGTTGTCCACGAACATATAATCTACAGTGACCTCGGGCCATGCCGGTTCCATTTCCTTGGCTATCTGTCTCCACAGTCTGCTGGATGCCAGGACGTTGGCCTTATCGACCACGGTGAGGTGCTTTTTTCTTTTCATGGCAAATTCAAATCCCACCTTTAGGATTCTCTCCACCTCTGGTCGTGTGTAGAGGTTGGTGTCGTATGCCCGGTCGTTGTCCTGGTATTTCTCACCGAAATACATGCCTCCTGTGAGTTCACGAATGCATACGAAGTCAGCCCCCTTCACCAATTCCGTCTTCAGCGGACTTTTGTGGAGCAGGCAGTCGAAAGTCTGGATTGGCCTGATATTGGCATACAATCCCAATTTCTTCCTCATGGCAAGCAGTCCGGTTTCAGGTCTCACCTTGGCCGTGGGGTCGTTGTCGAAGCGCGGGTCTCCCACCGCCGCGAACAATACGGCATCAGCCTCCTTGCAGACGTTGAAAGTTTCTTCAGGGAAGGGGTCTCCCACGAGGTCGATGGCATGTGCGCCACAAATGGCCTCCTTGTAGGTCACTTGGTGGTTGAATTTCTCTGCAATGGCATCCATGACTGCCACTCCTTGTTGCATGATCTCTGGTCCTATACCGTCGCCAGAGAGGACGGCTATGCTAAGCTTCATATTTTGAGGGGTTTAAAGGGTTTAAGAGTTTAAGAGTTTAAGAGTTTAAGAGTTTAAGAGTTTAAGGGTTTAAGAGTTTAAGAGTTTAAGGGTTTAAGAGTTTAAGGGGTTTAAGAGTTTAAGAACTTTAGGGTCTTTAAGGACTTTAGGGTCCTTATGATGATTGCTCCTCGAAGATGTTGAGCATGCGCAGAGTGGCCTTGATGGCAGCCTCGGTCTGGTCGGCGTCGAGGCCCCTTGTGCGTATCATCTTGTCACCATTTTTCCAGGTGATGACCGTCTGGACGAGGGCGTCGGTGCGCCCTCCCGGAGGAATGGTGACGGCATAGTTGGCGAGGATGGGGAAAGTCCTGTCGAGATATTTCTTGTAGATTTTCCTCAGAGCCTTGACGAAGGCGTCGTATTGTCCGTCTCCGGTGGAGTCCGCAGCATACTGCTTTCCCTTGATTTCCACCTTGAGACTTGCGATGGGTTTCAGGCCGTATGCGGAAGTCACCATATAGCTGATGAGTTTCACCTTCTCCTCCGGGGTGGTGTGCTTGAGCACGTCATTGACGATATAAGGCAAGTCGTCTTGTGTGACGATTTCCTTTCTCTCTCCCAGTTCGGTGATTCTCTGCGTCACCTTTGCCATTTGCTCCGGCGTAAGTTCAAGACCGAGTTTTTGGAGATTGAGTGCGATGTTAGCCTTTCCGCTGTTCTTTCCGAGCGCATATTCCCTGCTTCTTCCAAACCTCTCCGGCACGAGCGGGTTGCAGTAGAGGTTGTCCTTGTTGTCGCCATCGGCATGCACGCCAGCCACCTGTGTGAAGACATTGTCGCCCACGATGGGTTGGTTGGGTGCGATGGCAATCCCACTGTATTCCTCGACGAGTCTGCTGACATCGTTGAGTTTGTCCTCCTTGATGTTGGTCCTTGCCCTGAACTGGTCTTTGAGAATGACTTGCACGGATGCGAGGGGTGCGTTTCCACATCTTTCTCCCAGTCCGTTGACAGTGACATGAATGCCCTTGGCACCACATAGCACGGCAGCAAGGGAATTGGAGACCGCCAAGTCATAGTCGTTGTGTGCGTGGAAGTCGAAATGCACATCGGGGAACCTCTTCCTCATTTTCCTGAAGAACTCGATGACTTGCAGCGGGTTGGTGATGCCGAGCGTGTCGGGGAGCATGAATCTCTTGATGTTGGTGTTGTAAAGCCGTTCCATGAGATGGTAGATGTATTCCGGCGAGTCCTTCATGCCGCTGCTCCAGTCCTCGAGGTAGATGTTGACCCCTATACCGAGTTTATCGGCATAATCGAGCGACCTCATGATGTCATCCACATGCTCGTCGGGTGTTTTGTACAGTTGCTGTTTGCAATGCCTCAACGAGCCTTTCGCCAGCAGGTTGATGTTCCGGCATCCGCAACTTTCAATCCAGTCGAGTGAGAGTTTTCCATCGACGAACCCAAGCACCTCCACCTTGTTGAGCATCCCCACCCTTTCAGCATACCTGCACACAAGTTTGACAGCCTCCTTGTCGGTTTGGGAGACCCTTGCCGAGGCCACTTCGATTCTGTCCACGTTGATATCCTCCATGAGCATCCTTGCAATCATGAGTTTCTCGTGAGGCAGGAACGACACCCCGCTGGTCTGCTCACCGTCGCGCAGGGTGCTGTCCATGATTTCTATGAGCGGGTGGGTGTATGCCCCCTCTATCAACTGTTCGTTCGCTCCCATTCTTCTATCTTGTCGATGTTTTGGAGTAGGAAATCTATGTCGTCGAGTCCGTTTACGAGACAGTGTTTCTTGTAAGCATTGATGTCGAAAAGTTCGCTCTTTCCGTTGGCGAGGTTGGTGATTGTCTGGTTTGGCAGGTCCACCTCCACCTCCGTCTTGGGGTTGTTGTCAATACACTGGAAGAGTTCTTGCAAGAACTGCTCCGACACAACGACAGGCAGCACGAAGTTGTTGAGTTCGTTGTTCTTGTGTATGTCGGCGAAGAAGGAACTGACAACCACCCTGAACCCATAACCAGCGATGGCCCATGCGGCGTGCTCCCTTGACGACCCGGAACCGAAGTTTTTTCCTACGACGAGGATGCAGCCCCCATATTCCGGTTTGTTGAGCACGAAGTCTTTGACAGGATTTCCTTCCTTGTCGTATCTCCAGTCGCGGAAGAGGTTGTCCCCGAAGCCCTCCTTGTTGGTAGCTTTCAGAAAGCGTGCCGGTATGATTTGGTCGGTGTCCACATTCTCGAGAGGCAGGGGCACACACGTTGACCTGATAATGTTGAATTTCTGTTTCATGTGTTTCAACTAAAGATGATGTTTTTGCCGATGTTGATTATCCCATGAGTGTTCGTGGGTCGGTCACCACCCCCGTGACGGCTGCCGCCGCCGCGGTTAGTGGACTTGCAAGGAGCGTTCTTGCCCCCGGTCCCTGTCTTCCCTCGAAATTTCTATTGCTTGTTGCCACGCAGTATTTTCCTGGCGGCACCTTGTCGTCGTTCATGGCAAGGCAAGCCGAGCATCCCGGCTGCCTTATCTCAAACCCGGCCTCTTGCAGAATGCGGTCGAGGCCCTCTTTCCTGATTTGCTTGTCCACGACCCAACTGCCCGGTACGAGCCACGCTGTAACGCCCTCCGCCTTTTTCCTGCCCTTGACGATGGATGCGAAGGCACGGAAGTCCTCTATCCTTCCATTGGTGCAGGCGCCGAGAAAGACGTAGTCCACCGGGTGTCCTATGATGGGTTGCCCCTGTTCGAGGCCCATGTATCTCAATGACTTTTCAAATGCCGCCTTTCCCGCATCCGGCATATCCCCCACCATCGGAACGCATTCGTTGATGGCGATGCCCATTCCCGGGTTGGTTCCGTAAGTGATTCGCGGCTCGATGTCGGCAGCGTCGAATGTGAGTTCCCTGTCAAAGACGGCGTCGTCCCCGCTTTTCAGCGTTCTCCAATATTCCACCGCCTTCTCCCATTCCTCTCCCTTGGGTGCGTACTCCCTCCCCTTGAGGTATTGGAAAGTCGTGTCATCGGGTGCGATGAATCCTCCCCTTGCCCCCATCTCGATGCTGAGGTTGCATAGTGTCAGCCTTCCCTCCATGGACATGTGTTCCACCACCTCTCCGGCATATTCCACAAAATATCCCGTGGCTCCCGACGTGGTGATTTTCGCCATGAGGAAAAGGGCCACATCCTTTGGCGTCACCCCTTTTCCCAGTTTCCCGTTGATGTTGATGCGCATGGATTTGGGTTTCTGCTGCAGGATGCACTGCGAGGCGAGCACCATCTCCACCTCCGACGTTCCGATGCCGAAGGCGACAGCCCCCATGGCTCCGTGCGTAGAGGTGTGCGAGTCGCCACACACGATGGTCATTCCCGGCAACGACAACCCCTTCTCCGGTCCTACGACATGAATGATGCCGTTGTCGGGCGACATCATTGGGAAGAGAGTCAGGTTGAACTCCCTGCAGTTTCTTTCGAGCGCGTCCACCTGAGCCCTTGAGACGGGGTCTTCGATGGGTTTGTCCTGGTCGTGGGTGGGTGTGTTGTGGTCGGGCATGCAGAACACCTTCTGTGGTCTGAGGCATTTCAATCCCCTTGCCCTCATACCGTCGAAAGCCTGGGGCGAAGTGACTTCGTGGCAATACAGCCTGTCGATGTAAAGTTGCGTGGGTCCGTCCTTGACGTTTTGCACAACGTGCCGATCCCAGATTTTGTCGAATAGCGTGTTCATGGTTTTTCCGGTTTGAATTTGTTGATACAATCGATGTAAGCCTCAACAGAAGCGGTGACGATGTCGGTGTTCGCCCCGAAGCCATAATACAACCCTCCGTCATATTCCACCTGCATGTGCACCTTTCCCACATCGTTGGAGCCTTTGGAGATGGCCTGGATGGTAAATTCCTTGAGCGTCATCTTCTTCTGTATGATTTTCTTGAGTGCGTTGATGGCGGCGTCCACGGGTCCGTTTCCGGTGGCTGCCTCCACGAATTTCTGCCCGCAGAGGTCGAGTCCGATGCTTGCGACGCTCCTGACCCCCATGCCGGTGGTCACCTGCAGGAAGTCGAGCTTTACGCCATGCGCCTCCGCCGTGTCCGCCCCCGCGAGCATGAGGATGTCGGGGTCGCCGACCTCTTTTTTCTGGTCGGCCAGTTTGAGGAACTTGTCATATATCTTGTCGATGCGTTTCTCATCGTCAATATTGACCCCTAGAACGTGGAGCCGGTATTTGAGAGCCGCCCTCCCGGAGCGAGCAGTGAGGACGATGGCGTTGTCGTCGAGGCCGATGTCCTTTGGGTCGATGATTTCGTATGTTGATACATTCTTCAACACACCGTCCTGATGTATTCCGCTGGAGTGAGCAAAGGCGTTTCTCCCCACGATGGCCTTGTTGGGCTGCACGGGCATGTTCATGAGGCTCGACACCATTCTGCTGATGGGGTATATTTTCGTGGTGTTGATGTTGGTCTCGTAGTTGAGGTTTTTGTGACACTTGAGTATCATGGCTATTTCCTCGAGGGAGGTGTTGCCCGCCCTCTCTCCGATGCCGTTGATGGTGACCTCCACCTGCCTTGCCCCGTTGACGATTCCCGAGAAAGTGTTTGCGGTAGCCAATCCCAGGTCGTTGTGGCAGTGTGTGGAAATGACAGCCTTGTGTATTCCATCGACGTGCTCAACGAGATATTTTATCTTTTGTCCATATTCCTCGGGCAGACAGTATCCGGTGGTGTCGGGAATGTTGACGACCGTAGCCCCCGCCTTGATAACCGCCTCCACCACTCTTGCGAGGTACTCGTTCTCAGTCCTCCCGGCGTCCTCTGCGTAGAATTCCACATCCTCAACGTACTTTTTGGCGTACTTGACAGCCCTGACCGCCCTTTCGATGATTTCCTCCCTGTTGGAGTTGAATTTGTACTTGATGTGCAAGTCGCTTGTCCCGATGCCGGTGTGTATTCTCTTTCTCTTGGCATACTTCAGCGACTCTGCCGCCACATCGATGTCTCTCTCCACGGCCCTTGTCAATGCGCAGATGGTGGGCCAAGTGACCGCCTTTGATATTTCAATGACAGAGTTGAAGTCGCCGGGGCTTGAAATGGGGAACCCCGCCTCAATGACATCCACTCCGAGCAGTTCGAGCTGCCTTGCCACTTGTATTTTCTCCACTGTGTTGAGTTGGCATCCAGGGACTTGTTCTCCGTCCCTGAGCGTTGTGTCGAAGATGTAAATCCTATCGTTCATCTTTTTCCTTATAATGTTTTGTTATGTAAAAGTTTTGTTGTTATATTACAAAAAAAACCTTTCACACTGTGGAAGTGAGAAAGGCTGCCATCTATTTGCAAGCATCGTGCTACGTGCGCACCTCATCACTTCCAGCTGTTCTGTACAGTCGGATGCAAAGGATGTCGATAATAATTCCGTAGTATGCCATGTCCGTCGAATATCGCCTTCCCTTAGGGGGTTGGCATTGAAATCGGCTGCAAAATTAGCATTTTTGTTGGACACGGACAAATAAATTATCACTTTTTTGCTTATTTTCGTGACAATTTATCATTTTTTGCGGAATTTCTCCTCTTTCAACCCTTGCATGGCCTCATTATCATAAAAGACGAGTGACAGGACAGAGTATCTTCCCTGCAGGTTTTGTTGCAAGAGACATACGGAACCGTCCTTTTCAGTCCATCCCACAAGTCTCTCCACTCCCTTTCCCGCTTCCCTTATGTCTCTTGCCGGCTTTCCGTAGTTGTTGGAGATGGCCTTGTATAGCTCGTTGAATTTGGCCATCTGCTGCTCCTTTGAGGCCCCGGCCTTTCCTTCCTTGTCAACGGTTTGCCTTTTGAAGAGCACCTCCACCTTCGCCACTCTTCGGTCAGAAGGTGTGAAAGCACAGCATACATCCACGAAATCTCCTGCGAACTTTCCCGTGAATGAGCATGTGCCATCCTGGTCGTTTCTTCGGTCATTGAGCGCGAATCCTTTTTCGAGCATCCTTTGCTTGAACGTATTGATTTCTCCTCCAAGCGGTATTCCCTTGAAGAGGATTTTCTGTGCTTGAGCCTGCATTTGTTGTTGCGGCTGCACTTGCGTCTGCACCTTCTGCTGTGCCATCGCATGATGGACAACCATGGTTGCTGCGATGATGCACAAAGAGATTGTTCTTCCCATGTCGTTCATGTTATCCTTGGTTTATGCTTTTCAGTTATGGTCTGTCTTTCTTTTGTGTTGCCCATGAGGAAGGCTCCGCCCCCATGGTGAGTTCGAGTGTTGCCCCGCTTGCGATGTCCTCGAAGGAGATATACGAACGCGTGAGGGGCACTCCGTTGAGCGTTGCCTTCTGCACATAGATGTTTCTCCGGCTTTGGTTGTGAGCCACGATGGTGAAAATTTTCCCTTCTCCCACGCAGACCTCCGCCTTGGCGAAGAGCGGTGAACCGATGACAAACTTGCCTCCTGCCGGCTCCACCTGGTAAAGGCCGAGCGCCGACAACACATACCATGCCGACATCTGCCCCACATCCTCATTGCCCGAAAGTCCGTCCAAGTCGTTGCGATACATCTCGTCCATGATTCGCCTTACAAGGCGTTCCGTCTTCCATGGCTGCCCCACATAGTTGTAGAGGTATGCCACATGGTGGCTCGGTTCGTTGCCGTGTGCGTACTGTCCTATAAGTCCAGAGACATCAGGCGGAGCCTCCTCTCCCAGGTCACCCTCCACGATGAAGAGCGAGTCGAGTTTGTGGATGAAGTGCTGCTCTGAAGGGAAAAGGGCGACGAGGCCGTGCACGTCGTGCGGCACGAGCCATGTGTATTGCCATGCGTTCCCCTCTGTATAGTCATCGTGCTGGTGGTTGCTCCTGAAGGGGTTGAAAGGCTCTCTGAAGCAGCCTTTGGAGTCTATTCCCCTCATGAAGCAGGTCTTCTTGTCGAAATAGTGCCGGTAGCTTTTCGCCCTCTTGTAGAAATAGCGTGCGTCCTGCTTTTTCCCCAAATGGTCGGCGAGAAGAGCTATGGAATGGTCGGCGAGTGCGTATTCCAATCCCTTGGCCACCGTCTCGTAGGTGGTGTCCTTGTCGAAGGGGAGGTAACCATAGCGTTTGAGTTGTGCCATACCGCGTTCTTCGAGCATGGCCGAGGCCACCATGGCTTTCAAAGCCCTCTGCTTGTCGCCGACGAAGCCCTTTAACGCGAGGTCGGCCATCACGGGTATGGCGGGGTTTCCCACCATGCAATCAGTCTCGTTTCCCATCAGGTGCCACACGGGGAGTTTCCCCTGTTGGTCAAAGATGGCGAGCATGGCCATGGCAAAGTCGGCCTGCCGCTCCGGGTGTATGATGGTCATGAGCGGATGAGCAGCGCGGTAGGTGTCCCAAAGGGAGAAGGTGGTGTAGTTGACATACCCTCCCTGATGCATTTTTCCGTCACTTCCCCTGTAGGTGCCATCGACATCACAATAGACCGATGGGGCGATCATGGTGTGATAGAGGGCGGTGTAGAAGACCGCGAGTTGGTCATCAGTGTTGTCGGCCGCCCTTATTAGGCGCACCTTCTTCAATTGTTCCTCCCAAGCTTGCCGGGCCTCGTCCCTCACCCTCTCAAAATCCCAATGTGGCAGTTCGGCATCCATGTTGCGCTTTGCCCCCTCCACGCTGACATTGGAGAGTGCGCACTTGACGAGGAGCGGCCCCGACCCGGCCTGGACGAGTGCCACCGTATCGCCCTGCAACTCCACCATTTTGACGGGTTTTGAGAACCTGGCATGGAAGAAGACCCTCTGGTCGTTAGCCCACCCCCTTGAGCGTCGGAAGCCGGAGATTTCCGTTGGGCTTTCCTGCTTGATGCTGGCAGCGACAAGGCCGTCCCATCCAATGCCTTGGCGGAGGTCGAGGCGCAGCATCACCGCCTGGTCGTTATCGGGTGTGTATCTATGGAATCCTGTACGCTGTGTGGCAGTAAGTTCCACCTTCACCTGGGGTTGTCGCAGGCGCAGGCTGTAATACCCCGGAGCCACCTGCTCATCGTCATGAGAGAAGCGTGCCTCACGCTGCCGAGTATGGCCCACGGGTAGGAATGCGACGTCTCCCAATTCCCCTACACCTGTCCCACTGAGGTGCATGTGTCCGAAGCCGATGATGATGGAGTCGCTATCATGGTAGCCGGAGCACCAGTCCCATCCCCTTGTGTGCTGCGTGGGACCGAGTTGCACAAAGCCGAACGGGACATTTGCCCCGAAGAACACATGGCCGTGCCCGCCGGTGCCGATGCGAGGGTTGACAAGGTCTGTCAAGTCGCCGTCGGCGGCCCATCCGCCCATGGCGAACAAGGATATCAAGCCTATAAAGAGGAACATCTTCCTTTTTTCCATCGTTCAGTAGTTTTTGTTAGCGAGGCAGGATGAAAGCCTCCACCTAATTCTAATAACGGAAAAAAAGGAAAATATTGCTTTTATACCTTACTTAATATTCTTTTTCACCTCGTCGAATGAAATGCACTTGATGCCCATGTTCACCATGTCAAAAATATTGGCTTTCGCCACCTCCGGTGTCTTTGCAGAGCAAGCGTCCGTACAAACAACGGTCTCATAATCATAACTCATGGCATCGCAAGCAGTGCCTCTCACGCAGTTTGGATATTGTGTACCAGCCAGCACAACCGTTTTCACCCCCATCCGCCTGAGTATGAGGTCAAGATTGGTATTGAAGAAGGCTGAGTTTCTGTACTTTGGTGAGATGATATCATCTTTTGCAGGCTTGAGTCCATTAACGATGGCTCCACCCCACGTTCCAGGTACGCAATATCCAGTCTTTCCATCCATGAAAAGGGGAATGCGTGGCGCATCCACGTCTACACCGGAAGTTCTGTGTTCACGGACAATCCATATCACCTTCCAATTTTTGCTTCTACCATATTGGATAAGTTCATTGATGGCTGGAATAGTTGCCTTTGCTCCGGCAACGCACAATTTGCCTTCAGGTTCTACGAAATCATTCTGCATGTCAATCACCAGGATGGCGACATCATGCTTTTCGGTCTTTGCCGTTGGATACTCACTCTGTGCGTGCAATGAAACAGACACCATTGCCAACATCACCATAAATAAAAACTGCTTCATAACTAAATCCTTTTATTAAATGAAACAATTGATTACCCATTCACAACAACCTTCATTGTTTTCCGTTCTCGCTGTAGAATTGTTGTTGATGAATATGATGGCAAAGATACGTTATTTTTTCAAACAAAAAACTTTCATTGTAAACAAAAACGAAACAAGTAAAAAAAAGTCCTACTTCGTGCTTTTTTAGTCAAGGGATGGTAAAGAAGAGCAGGCACGATGCTGTCTCAGCATCGTGCCCTTGCTTCATTCAAACAACCTGAGAGTTGGTCGCCTCATCCCGCCTGAATGAGCCGCCAACCTCATTCAATGGATAATAGACAGTATGTTCATTATCTGATAAAGAGTAATTCACGATATTTCGGCAGAGGCCATAGCGCGTCGTCCACAATGAGTTCAAGTTTGTCGATTTCATACCTGATGTCATCAAATTTCGGCTCCACGCTGTCGTGGTATGCGATGGCCTTCTGGTGCTCGTCTTCAATGACGTTGGCTTTCTTCCTCGCCTCGACAAGTTCCTCCACCATTTTCTCGATGGCACTCGTACGCTCTGCAATTTCCTCGATGAGTTTCTTGTTGCGTGCCGACAGTTTGTCCGCCGTGTCCATGGGGAAGACGGCAGCCATGTTGCCAACGTTTTTGAGCAACTGGCTCTGATACTTTGTTGCGACGGGAATGATGTGGTTCATGGAGATGTCGCCGAGGACCCTTGCCTCTATTTGGATTTTCTTGGTGTATGTCTCCCATTTCACCTCGTTTCTTGCCTCCAGTTCCTTTCTGTTCATCACTCCGAGGCTTTCGAACATCTGTATGCTCTCCGGGTCGAGGTATCTCTCGAAGATGACGGGGCACGACTTCTCCACGTCAAGTCCTCTTCTTTCCGCCTCCTTCACCCATTCGTCGGAATATCCGTTTCCGTCAAATCTGATGGGCTTGCAAGTTCTGATGTCCTCCCTTAGCACGTCGATGATGGCGTGGAAAACTCCGCTGTGTCCCGTCCCCTCGTATTTTTTAGCAAACTCGGGTATTCTCTGGTCCACCCGTTTCTTGAAATCGAAAAGCGCCTCTGCCACCGCAGCGTTGAGTGCGATCATGGCCGATGCACAGTTGGCCTCGCTTCCCACCGCCCTGAACTCGAAGCGGTTTCCGGTGAATGCGAAAGGCGAAGTCCTGTTGCGGTCGGTGTTGTCGATGAGCAGTTCAGGAATTTCCGGTATGTCCATTTTCATGCCCTGCTTGCCGTCCATGGAGAAGATGTCGTCCTTGTCCGCCTTCTCTATGTGGTCGAGCATTTCCGTGAGTTGCTTTCCGAGGAATGAGGAGACGATGGCCGGTGGTGCCTCGTTTGCTCCCAATCGATGCGCATTGGTTGCCGACATGATGCTTGCCTTTAGGAGTCCGTTGTGCTTATAGACGCCCATGAGGGTCTCCACGATGAAGGTAGCGAAGCGGAGGTTCTGCACCGGCGACTTTCCCGGTGCATGGAGAAGCGTTCCGTTGTCTGTTGACAGGCTCCAGTTGTTGTGCTTTCCAGAACCGTTGATACCCGCAAAAGGCTTTTCGTGCAGCAGCACCCTGAAGCCGTGCTTCCTTGCCACTTTCTTCATGTTGTGGTCAACGGCGAGGTTGGTATCCTCGAAAACGGGTGCAAGTTCAAACTGGTTGGGCGCCACCTCGTTGTGCCTTGTCTTGCAAGGAATTCCCAGTTCAAGTGCTTGGATTTCCAAGTCGCGCATGAACGCAGCCACCCTCTCTGGTATTGCTCCAAAATAGTGGTCATCCATCTGCTGGTTTTTTGCACTGTCGTGCCCCATGAGCGTTCTTCCTGTGAGCAGCAAGTCTGGCCTGGCTGCGTATAGCCCTTCGTCCACGAGGAAATATTCCTGTTCCCATCCGAGGTTGGAAGTCACCTTCTTCACCTCCGGGTCGAAGTAATGGCACACCTCCGTAGCAGCGACGTTGACAGCCTTCAGCGCCCTTAGCAGCGGTGCCTTGTAGTCGAGAGCCTCTCCACTGTATGAGATGAAGACCGTTGGGATGCAGAGGGTGTCGTCGATGATGAATACCGGCGATGTCGGGTCCCATGCCGAGTACCCCCTTGCCTCAAAAGTGGAGCGTATTCCCCCGCTTGGGAAAGAAGATGCGTCGGGCTCCTGCTGCACGAGGAGTTTTCCACTGAATTCCTCAATCATTCCCCCTTTTCCATCGTGTTCGATGAAGGAGTCGTGCTTCTCCGCCGTACCTTCTGTGAGCGGTTGGAACCAGTGCGTGTAGTGTGTCACCCCCTGCTCCTTTGCCCATTGCATCATGCCGGCAGCCACATGGTCGGCCATGTGCCTGTCGAGCCTTGCTCCATTGTCCATCACGTCAATCATCTGCTCATAGACATCCTTGGGCAGATACTTGTACATTTTCTCTCTGTTGAAGACCTTTCGTCCGAAATACTCGCATGGTCTCCCACTTGGTGCTTTTACGTCGAGCGGCTTCTTCTTGAAAGCCTCACCCACAACTTGAAATCTTAATGCTTCCATAATTCGTAATTAATTAATGTTGTTTTGTCCAATTGTCAATTCTCATCAGCGCCTCTTCCGTCGTCTCATGGCTGCCGAAAGCGGTGAAGCGCACATAGCCCTCCCCGGAGGGTCCGAAGCCTACTCCCGGCGTACACACCACATTGGCTCCGTATAGCAATTGCTCGAAGAACTGCCACGAGCCTACTCCCTGCGGTGTTTTCATCCAGATGTATGGCGCGTTTTCCCCTCCGTAAACCTCATAGCCCAGTTTTCTCAACACATGCAGCATCTTTTGTGCGTTGTGCATGTAGTAGTCGATGGTTTGCTGCACTTGTGCTTTGCCCTCTTCGGTGTAAGTGGCCGCCGCCGCCTTTTGCGAGATGTAACTCGCCCCGTTGAACTTGGTGCACTGTCTTCGGTTCCACAGTTTGTTGACCGAAATGCGCTCGCCCTCGAAATTTGCCAGCGTCAAGTCCTTCGGCACGATGGTGTATCCGCATCTGATGCCGGTGAATCCCGCCGTTTTTGAGTAACTTCTAAACTCCACGGCGCATTTTCTCGCCCCTCGTATCTCATAGATGCTGTGTGGTATTTCCGGGTCGCGGATATATGCCTGGTATGCAGCATCAAACATGATGAGTGCATCGTTTTTGAGCGCATAGTTGACCCACTTTCTCAGTTCCTGCTTGGTGACGACCGTACCCGTGGGGTTGTTGGGGTAACACAAGTAAATGACATCCATGTGTCGGTTTTTCGGAATTTCCGGAATGAAGCCATTCTCCGCCGTGCAAGGCATGTACACCACGTTGGACCACCTCCCATTGTCGAAGCTCCCACACCTTCCAATCATCACGTTGGAGTCGATGTAAACGGGGTAGATGGGGTCTGTCACCCCAATGAAGTTGTCCCAGTGGAGTATTTCCTGAAAATTGCCGGTGTCGGACTTTGCCCCGTCGTTGATGAAGACTTCGTCGATGTCGAGGTGTATTCCCCTCGTCAGGAAGTCGTTTTTGAGTATGGCCTCCTTGAGGAAGTCGTACCCCTGTTCGGGTCCGTATCCATGGAATCCCGCCGTCGTCGCCATCTCGTCAGCAGCCCTGTGCATGGCCTCGACGACAGCCGGACAGAGCGGTTGTGTGACATCCCCTATGCCGAGAGACACGATGTCGGCCTTGGGATGTGTCACCTTGAATGCATTCACCCTCTTAGCGATGTCAGCGAAGAGATAGTTGTTCTGCAAGTTGAGGAAATGTATGTTTACTAATGCCATGATGCGTATTATTATTGGTTTGTATTTTCCTTCGTGCCTTCCATCTCGATGCAGCCATCGAAGACGAAATTGGCAGTTCCCGTCATATAGACGTGGTTGGGTGTGGTCTTGCCCATGCACCCCCCGCAGCTCGGCTGCTTGTCGGTGGAGGGCCACTCGATGAAGAGTTTTCCTCCGTCCATGTCGATGAACGACTGCCTGTCCGAGCGTCCTGTGATGGCAGCAGCCACCGCCGTGGCACATGCACCCGTCCCGCATGCGAGCGTGATGCCGCTCCCCCTCTCCCATACTCGTGTGCGAATGTCCCCGTTGCTTTCTACGCGTGCAAACTCGATGTTGCATCGTTGCGGGAAGGCGGGGTGCCTTTCCAACTCCTGCCCGATGCGTTCCACTTGGTCCACATCATCTGTGAAGATGACGTAATGCGGATTTCCCATTGAGACGAAAGTTCCCAAGTGCGGGTCAAGGGAGGGTATGAACAAGTTGTCATCCTCAAATGCAGGACAGAGCATATCGACGGTGACGCTCTCCACGGTCTCGTTTTCCACATGCAGCCACAGGGTCTTCACCCCCGACTTTGTGAGCAATCTGATTACCTTTTTGTTGGTCAGTTGCCGGTCATATAGATATTTCGCGATGCACCTGCTTGCGTTCCCGCACATCATGGCCTCCGATCCGTCAGCGTTGAAGATGCGCATAGAGAAGTCAGCCTCCGGCACGGGACTCCCACCAATAAGCACGAGGCCGTCCGCCCCCACCCCTTTGTGCCTGTCGCTCCATCTCACGGCGGCCTCCGAAGGGTTTGGCACGTCGTGCAGCATGGTGTTGACATAGATGTAGTCGTTTCCGCATCCATGCATTTTGGTGAAGGGTATCGTTTTCATATCGTTTTCAAATATTTGCTTACACAGAGAGCCGTTTGTCTCCCGCTTGCCATGGCCCTGACCACCAATGATGCTCCGTTGGCAGCGTCGCCGCAAATGAAGATGTTTTCAGGATAGGCAGGGTGTTCCGGCTTGAGGAAGCCCATGGCCAGGAGCACCAGTTGCGCCTTCAAAATCTCCGGCTCTCCCTTCTGCACCATGAGAGGCCTTCCTCCATTGGGGTTAGGCTGCCAGTCTATTTCCTGCACCTTGACACCCGTCAGCCTTCCATCCACTCCTATGAACTCCAAGGTGTTGATGTTCCACCTGCGCGTACATCCCTCCTCGTGGCTGCTGGTGGTTTTGAGTGTTCTTGGGAAATTAGGCCAGGGGTTTTTGGGGTCTTCGTTTCCTTCCACGGGTTTTGGCATGATTTCTATCTGCGTGACGCTCCTGCACCCTTGCCGGTGCGCCGTTCCTATGCAGTCGCTGCCAGTGTCTCCACCTCCTATGACCAACACGTCCTTGCCTTTTGCGGTGATGCGTTCCTCCTTGGTGAACTCCATTCCTGCGAGCACCCTGTTTTGCTGGCTAAGCAGTTCCAGAGCGAAGTGGACACCCCGAAGTTCCCTCCCGGGAACGCGCAGGTCGCGTGCGGTAGGCGTACCCGTTGCGAGGACGACGGCATCGAACTGCTTTGCGAGCTTCGTTGTCAAGTCCTCCACATTCAAATCTTCTCCATATCTGAAGACGATGCCTTCCTTCCCCATCAAGTCGATGCGTCGGTCAAGGATGGCCTTGTTGAGTTTGAAATTGGGTATGCCATATCTCAGCAGTCCCCCAGCCGCCTCGTTCTTCTCGAAAACGGTCACCATGCATCCCATTTGGTTGAGGGCGTCGGCACAAGCAAGTCCTGCCGGTCCTGCTCCCACGACGGCCACACGCTTCGCATTACGCTGTGGCACCCGTGGCTTGATGTACCCCTCCCTGAATGCCGCCTCGATGATTGCGCACTCATCCTCCCTGTTGGTTGTCGGCTCGTGGTTGTATCTGTTGAGCACGCAGGCCTTCTCGCACAATGCGGGGCAGATGCGTCCTGTAAATTCGGGGAACGGATTGGTGCTTGTCAGCAGTCGGAAAGCCAGTTCCCAATCGCCTTTGTAGAGTGCGTCGTTCCATTCAGGGGCTTTGTTGCCCAACGGACATGCCCAGTGGCAGAATGGTACGCCGCAGTCCATGCATCTTGAGGCCTGTTCTCGTCTCTGTCGTGTGTTGAGCGTCTGCTCCACCTCCCCGAAGTCGTGTATGCGGTCGTGCAAGGGTCGGTATCCGGCTTCCTGCCGGTGTATCTCCAAGAATGCTTTCGGATTTCCCATAATCTTTCTTTTTTTAATAGTCACGTTGCATGTCGGCAATCTTTTGTCTCAGTTTACTCATCTGTTCCTCCTGCAGGACGCGCTTGTACTCTATAGGCACCACTTGAATGAAGTCGTCCACGTATCGTTGCCATTGGTCGAGCATCCTTCCTGCCAGTGCGGAGCCCGTGTGGAGGTAGTGCTGTCGTATCAGTTCCAGGAGTTCCTTCCGCGATCCCCCATCCTCTACAAGCCCGAGTTCCACCATGTCCATGTTGCAGAAATAGTCGAAGGTGTGATTGGGGTCATAGACATAAGCCAGTCCTCCCGACATTCCCGCAGCGAAGTTGCGTCCTGTCCTTCCCAGTACGACCACCCTTCCTCCGGTCATGTACTCGCAGCAATGGTCTCCAGCCCCCTCGATGACAGCAATGGCCCCGCTGTTGCGCACTGCGAAGCGTTCGCCGACCATTCCATTGACATACAGTTCACCCGACGTGGCTCCGTAAAGCCCCGTGTTTCCAGCAATGATATTCTCCTCTGCATGGAAATAATCCCCGGTGCGTGTAGGCGGCAGGATGCTGATGCGCCCCCCAGCCAGTCCCTTTCCGAAATAGTCGTTGCACTCTCCCTCGAGCCTTAGGTTGAGACCCTTTACAGCGAAGGCTCCAAACGACTGTCCCGCAGCCCCCTTGAACTTGATGTTGATGGTGTCTTCCGGCAAGCCCTTCTCACCATATTCCCTCGCGATGACGCCCGAGAGCATCGTAGTGACGGCTCTGTCGGTGTTTCTGATGGCATAGTCGAGGTTGACCTCCTGCTGTTGTTGGATGGCCATTTGTGCAGCGCGTATGATTTCCTCGTCTTTCACGCCTTCGACCTTTGTGAACGCCCCCCTGTCCCAGTAGAGTTTTTTGTCTGTTTCGGGTTTGTGCAACAACCTTGCGAAGTCAATGGTCTTCCATTTCTGCATCGCATCGCAAAGATGTTCATCGGTTGGATCGCTTGCTCCTTCGGGCAGTCTTACCTCAATGAGTTCGGTATGCCCGATGATTTCCTTGAGGCTGTGCATGCCCATCTCTGCGAGATACTCCCGCACCTGCATGGCAAGGAAGTTGAAGAAGTTGACCACATATTCCGCCTTTCCTTGGAAATGCTTTCTCAACTCCGGGTTCTGGGTGGCCACTCCCATGGGGCAAGTGTTCGTGTTGCACTTTCTCATCATCACACATCCGAGCACGATGAGCGGCAGTGTTCCGAAAGCGAACTCGTCGGCTCCGAGCATCGCCATGACGACGACATCCTTTGCCGTCTTGAGTTGTCCGTCGGTCTGCAGCCTCACCTGGTTTCTGAGGCCGTTGATGACGAGTGTCTGCTGTGTCTCAGCCAGTCCTATCTCCGGCGAGATGCCCGCGAAGCGCATGGACGAGGCCGGCGATGCGCCTGTTCCACCCTCCGCCCCGCTGATGACGATGAGGTCAGCCTTTGCCTTGGCCACTCCGGCGGCAATGGTCCCCACTCCGCTTTCAGCGACGAGTTTCACGCTGACGGCAGCCTCGGGGTTGATGTTCTTGAGGTCGAAGATGAGCTGTGCCAAGTCCTCGATGCTGTAGATGTCGTGGTGCGGCGGTGGGGAAATGAGCGAGATGCCCGGAATGGCATTTCTTGTCTTGGCAATGATGTCATTGACCTTGAAGCCCGGCAACTGTCCCCCCTCGCCAGGTTTTGCACCCTGAGCCACCTTGATTTGTATCTCCTCAGCGTTGACCAGGTATTCGGCTGTCACCCCGAAGCGTCCGCTGGCTATTTGCTTGGTCTTGCTGCTCAAGCTCACGCCATTCACTTCGGTGTGGTACCTTATGTTGTCCTCTCCTCCCTCACCGGTGTTGCTTCGAGTGCCGAGTTTGTTCATGGCCAGTGCCAACGCTTCGTGCGCCTCAATGCTTAGTGCGCCGAACGACATGGCTCCTGTGACGAAATGCTTCACGATGCTTTCCACCGGCTCGACCTCACTGATGGGTGTTGGCTTGTCGGCCTTCTTCCATCCGAAGAAGTCGCGCAGGAAGATTGGTTTCTGTTTCTGGTCCACAGCCTTTGCCCACTGCTTGTATTTCTCGTAATTTCCCGTGCGTGTGGCGAGTTGCAAATTGGCAATGGCCTCCGGGTTCCAAGCGTGGAGTATTCCGTCCCTTCTCCATGCAAACTGTCCGTTGTTTGGCAAGAACTCCCTTCCTTCCCCTCCGCAGTGGAGGCTCATTTGCTGCAAGCGTACCGCATCCCTTGCAATCTCTTTGAGCCCTATGCCGCCGATGGTGCTCACCTCCGTTCCGAAATACTGCCTGAGCAGGTTTTCGTCCAGTCCGATGCTCTCGAATATTTTAGCTCCCCGGTATGACCTTATGGTGGAGATGCCCATCTTGCTCATGATTTTCTTCAGTCCCTTGTCCACCGCCTTGATGTAGTTGGCCTCCGCCGTGGCATACTCCTCCTGTATTTTGTGTTGCTTGACGAGGTCGTCGAGCACAGCGAAAGTCAAGTAAGGGCAGATGGCGCTTGCCCCATATCCCAAGAGCAGTGCAGCATGCATCACCTCGCGTATTTCCCCGCTCTCCACGATGAGGGCTGTCTGTACACGCTTCCCCACGCTGATGAGGTGGTGATGCACGGCAGAGACGGCAAGGAGCGACGGTATGAACGCCATGCCACCCTCTCCCTTGCCATTGGTGGTGGGAATGTCCATCTTGTCGGTGAGGATGACATAGTTGTATCCTTCGTCAACGGCTTCCTCTGCGTCCTTGCAAAGTTTGTCAAGGGCCTTTCTCAAATCCTCTCCCGCTTGGGCGCCATCATTGCCTCCAGCCATTTGCCCGACGCCCTTCGTGAAGGAGAAAGCCATGGTGAGCTTGCGTGTCCTGAACCCCTTGTATCTTATGTTGCACAAGATGTCGAGCTGCGTGTTGGTGAGCACGGGTTGCGGCAGCCTCACCATCTTGCAGTTGGAAGCATCGGGCGTGAGGATGTTGGTGCCCACGGCTCCGATGTATTCAGTGAGCGACATGACCAACTCCTCCCTTATGGGGTCGATGGCGGGGTTGGTGACTTGTGCAAACTGCTGCCTGAAATAGTTGAACAATATTTGCGGCCTGTCGCTGATGACTGCCAGCGGCGTGTCGTTCCCCATGGCCGCCACGGGTTCCTGGGCAGTCGTTGCCATGGGTATGATTGTCTTGTCGATGTCCTCCTGTCCGAAGCCGAAGCAGACGAGTTTTCGCTGGAGGTCGCCCACAGCGTTGTCCACGTGCCTTCCGCTCTTGAGTTTCTCAAGTTGTATGCGGTTTGTTGACAGCCACTCATGGTAAGGATGTGCCTTGGCCAGTTGCTCCTTGATTTCCCCATCGTAATAAATCTTTCCCTTCTGCGTGTCGATGAGGAGTATTTTCCCTGGCTGCAATCTTCCCTTGCTCACCACGTCGGCGGGTTCGAAGTCCATAACGCCCACCTCGCTTGCCACGACCACCATCCCTTGCTTGGTGATGGTGTACCTGCTTGGCCTGAGACCGTTTCTGTCGAGCATGCCACCAGCAAACCTTCCGTCGCTGAAGAGCAGAGCAGCCGGCCCGTCCCACGGCTCCATCAAGATGGAGTGATACTCATAAAAAGCCTTTAGGTCGTCGCTGATGGGGTTTTTGTCGTTGAAACTTTCCGGCACGAGAATGGCCATCGCCTGTGGCAGTGACAGTCCGCTCATGATAAGAAACTCAAACACGTTGTCGAGGCTTGCCGAGTCGCTCATGCCCTCCTGCACGATGGGTCGTAGCGGCTTGATGTTTCCGAGCGCCTCGCTGTTGAGCACACTCTCCCTTGCCTTCATCCACCCTCTGTTTCCCCTGATGGTGTTGATTTCCCCATTGTGTGCCAGCAACCGGAAGGGTTGTGCCAGTTTCCACTTTGGGAAGGTGTTGGTGGAGAAACGCGAATGTACCAAGGCGAGGCCACTGGTGAAATACGGGCTCGACAGGTCGGGGAAATATTTTCGCAGTTGTGCGCTGGTCAGCATGCCCTTGTAAACGATGTTCTTGCTGTTGAGCGAGCAAATGTAGAAGTCCTCGTCGTCAATGCGGTTTTCTATCTTTTTCCTTACCTTATATAATATCCGGTCAAAATTCTCCTTGAACTCCTCGCTCACTCCCGTGACAAAAACTTGCCTGATGTCGGGCTCCACTTCCCTTGCGGCAGCACCCAAGACCTCCGGACAAGTGGGCACCGTCCTCAAGTGCATCAGCTGCAACCCCTCGCGCTCGATCTCCTCTATCATCACTCGCAAGATTTCCTGCTGCCTCTCCCCTCGGGGCAGGAAGACGAGACCTGTCCCATATCGGCCTTTCTCCGGTACGGGTATTCCCTGCAAAAGAATGAATTCATGTGGGATTTGCACCATGATGCCAGCACCGTCACCAGTCTTGTCCTTGGTTTCCGCTCCTCGATGCTCCATGTTTTCCAGCACCTTCAGGGCGTTGTCAACGAGTTCATGGCTCTTTCCACCATGAATGTTGACCACCATGCCAACCCCGCACGAATCGTGTTCATAAGTGCTTTGGTAAAGTCCTCCCTGGTTGTTTTGTAACTTACATTTTGTCATATTATCCTTGCTTTGACTTATCACATTGTTTGAATTTTGGTGCAAAGGTATTTCATTTTGATAATATTCCAAAGATTTTTCTTTCATTTTTGAATTAAAAAATTGCTTAAAATTACTTTTTGTCACCATTCGCCTTGTTTTTTGCGCAAGATGTCACCAAACTGACGCATTTTTATTTCAAATTTTTACAAAATGTCATTTACGTTAATTATTTTAATACAAAATGAAACCGTTTTAATCATTTTTCTAACACAATGCACTACCTTTGCATGCGGATTGAAACAGTATGTTTATATAATAAATGTAAGAGGATTTATGAAGGTAAAAAGACGTTGGATTATCCTGATGGTGGCAATGACCATGATTGCCTTGTCGGGGTTGATGGTTTCAGAGCCATCGTTTGCATGCGACTGGGACAAGATTTCTGCTGCCGATGTGGCATGGTTGATAACGGCGACAATCTTTGTGTTGATGATGACCCCCGGCCTGTCGTTTTTCTATGGGGGCATGGTGGGAGCCAAGAATGTGATCAGCACGATGCTGCAGTCATTCATAGCGATGGGTTTGATTTCCGTGCTATGGGTGGTCATCGGCTTTTCCCTGTGTTTTGGCGACGACATTGGCGGTGTGATAGGCAACCCTTTGACGTTCCTGATGTTTCGCGGCGTTGGCGGAGCCACCTATGTCACCCCCTCCGGCAACATCTTAGGCGGTCCGACCATCCCACTGGCCCTCTTCGCCCTGTTCCAGATGAAGTTCGCCATCATCACGCCCTCGCTCATCACGGGTTCGTTTGCAGAGCGTGTCAGGTTTTCCGCGTACATGTTCTTCATGATGTTTTTCTTCTTTGTCATCTATTGTCCCCTGGCCCACATGACATGGCATCCCGAAGGGCTGTTCATGCGCTGGGGCGTGGTGGACTTCGCCGGCGGCATCGTGGTTCACGCTTCCTCGGGCATAGCCGCCCTTGCCGGAGCCATCTTCCTCGGCCGTCGCAGCACGGAGAAGAGCGAGCCGGCCAACATCCCCTTCGTGCTGCTGGGAGCCGCCCTGTTATGGTTGGGTTGGTTCGGCTTCAACGCCGGCTCTTCCCTCCATGCCGACGGACAGGCGGTGAAGGCGTTCCTGAACACCAACACAGCCTCAGCCACAGCCATGATGACATGGATATTCTTCGACTGCCTACGCGGTCGGAAGCCCTCGGCCATGGGAGCCGCCGTAGGCTGCGTAGTAGGTTTGGTGGCCATCACCCCCTCAGCCGGCTATGTCACCGTTGGTCAGAGCATTTTCATCGCCTTTGTCATCACGCTCATCTGCAACGTGGCGGTCTATTGGCGTTCGCGCAGCAGCATCGACGATGCGCTCGACGTATTTCCCACCCACGGCACCGGCGGCATCTTCGGCACGGTACTTACCGGCATATTCATCCAGGAAGGTCTCATCGCCGGCACTTGGGACGGCATGGTGATATTCCTCTATCACCTGTTGGCCATCGTCATCGTGTTCGCCTATACGTTCGCCATGAGTTGGCTTGGCTACAAGGTCATCGACAAACTCATCCCCATGCGAGTCTCCACCTATAGTGAGAAGGTGGGCCTCGACTTCTCCCAGCACGACGAGCACTACGGCTTGGCCCATATCGGCGAGCGCGAGTTGGCGGAATATGAGGAGCATCTCAGGGAAAAGAAAAGATAAGCCATGGAGACCAGGTACATATTCATCACGGGCGGCGTTGTCTCTTCCTTGGGCAAGGGCATCATCTCGTCATCCATAGGCAAGCTGCTGCAAGCTCGTGGCTACAGAATCACCATCCAGAAGTTCGACCCGTACATCAACATCGACCCCGGCACGCTCAACCCTTACGAACACGGCGAGTGCTATGTGACGGCAGACGGCATGGAGACCGACTTGGACCTTGGCCATTACGAGCGTTTCACGGGCATCGAGACGACCTGCGACAACAGCGTCACCACGGGCCGCATCTATCTGAGCGTGATAGAGCGCGAGCGTCGCGGCGACTACTTGGGGAAGACCATCCAGGTGGTGCCACACATCACCGACGAGATCAAGCGGAGGATACTCCTCAACGCCACGAAACAGGAGTTGGACTTCGTCATCACCGAGATAGGCGGCACCATCGGCGACATTGAAAGTGCGCCGTTCATGGAAGCCATCAGGCAGCTACGCTGGCAGTTGGGGCGCGATGCCGTGTGCGTACACCTGACGTATGTACCCTATTTGAAAGCCGCCGACGAATTGAAGACAAAACCCACGCAACACTCTGTAAAGGAATTGCAAGCCATGGGAATCCAGCCCGACATTCTCGTGCTTCGTACGGAGCGCCACCTCGACGATGCCATGCGCCTGAAAGTGGCTTCGTTCTGCAACGTTGACCTGGAATGTGTGGTGCAGAGTGAGGACATGCCGAGCATCTACGAGGTGCCGGTGAGCATGCAACAACAGGGCCTTGACGCCGCCATCCTGCGCAAGCTCGGCATTCCCGTGGGTGAACGCCCCGCCATGAAGCCTTGGCACGAATTCCTGGAGAAACAGCGGCGTGCCAGCCGGGAGGTACACATCGGACTGGTGGGCAAGTACGACTTGCAGGATGCCTACAAGAGCATCCGCGAGAGCCTGAACCTGTCGGGCATATACAATGAGGTGAGGACCAAGCTGCACTTCATCAACAGCGAGGAAATCACCGCCAAGAATGTTGGTGAAAAGTTGGAAGGGATGCAGGGCGTACTGATTTGTCCGGGCTTCGGCCAGCGTGGCATTGAGGGAAAAATCCTTGCCGCAGAACACTGTCGCACCCATGACGTGCCCACCTTCGGCATCTGCTTGGGCATGCAGATGATGGTCATTGAGTTTGCACGCAATGTGCTGGGTTACAAGGACGCCAACAGCAGCGAGATGGACAGCACGACAACGCATCAAGTCATCGACCTGATGGAAGAGCAGAAAGCCGTCACGCAGATGGGCGGCACGATGCGGCTGGGAGCATACGACTGCCAACTGCTGGAAGGCAGCCATGCCATGGAAGCATACGGTGGCGACACACTTGTCAGGGAGCGCCACCGGCATCGTTATGAGTTCAACAACCAGTACCAGTCGGAGTTTGAAGCTGCGGGCATGCGGTGCACAGGTGTCAATCCAGCCGCCAATCTTGTGGAGATTGTGGAGATGCCCGCCAAGCGGTGGTACATCGGCACCCAGTTCCACCCGGAATATTCCTCCACCGTGCTGCATCCGCACCCCTTGTTCATGTCATTCATAAAAGCCTGCATCGATGGAACCACTGAAGCATGAATGCGGTGTGGCGATGGTTCGCCTGTTGAAACCCTTGGCATACTACGAGCAGAAGTACGGCACCTGGCGCCATGGGTTGGACAAGCTCTACCTGATGATGGAAAAGCAGCACAACCGGGGTCAGGAAGGAGCCGGCGTGGCATGCGTCAACCTCGACGCCCCAGCCGGCGAAGAATACATGTTTCGCGAGAGAGCGGAGGGCAAGGATGCCATCACGGAAGTGTTCAACCGTATCGACGACACGTTTGCCGGACAGCTCTACATGGGGCACCTGCGCTATTCCACCACGGGAAAGCGAGGCCTACAATACGTCCACCCCTTCCTGCGCCGCAACAACTGGCGTGCAAAGAACCTCTGCCTGTGCGGAAATTTCAACATGACCAACATCGACGAGGTGTTCCACCTGTTAACAGCGCAAGGACAGTCACCACGCATCTACGGCGACTCGTACATCACACTCGAACTGATGGGCCATCGACTGGACCGCGAAGTGGAACGCCTCTACCATGAGGCACGAGAGAAGGGATTGGAAGGAACCCAAATCACCGACCACATAGACACCCACGTGGAGATGGGCAACGTGCTGAAGAGCACCATGCCACACTTCGACGGGGGATATGTGATGTGCGGCCTGACGGGTTCGGGCGAAATGTTTGCCATGCGCGACCCGTGGGGCATCCGTCCGGCATTCTGGTATCAAGACGACGAGGTGGTGGTGCTTGCCAGCGAGCGCCCTGTGCTCCAGACCACCTTCGACCTTCCCGCCGAGGCCATCGTGGAGTTGCAACCCGGACAGTCACTGATTGTCCACAAGAGCGGTGAGGTACGCCTCCAGCAAATACTCCCCGCCGCGAAGCCTTCATCCTGCTCCTTTGAGCGCATCTATTTCAGTCGTGGCTCCGACCAAGCCATCTACCAAGAGCGGAAGCAACTGGGCGAGCAACTCACTCCGGCCATCATGTCTGCCATTGGGGGCGATGTGGCCCACACGGTGTTCTCCTACATCCCCAACACCGCAGAGGTGGCGTTCTACGGCATGACCGACGGCATCCGCCGCCTCAACCATGACGTTCGCGTGGAGAAGGTGGTGTGGAAGGACATCAAACTCCGCACGTTTATCAGTGACGGAGCGGAGCGCAATGACTTGGCCGCCCATGTGTATGACATCACCTACGGTTCGCTTGTCCCCTACGAGGATCATCTTGTCATCATCGACGACAGCATTGTGCGCGGCACCACCCTCAAGGAGAGCATTTTCAAGATACTCGACCGGCTCCATCCCAAAAACATCGTGATGGTGTCGAGTTCGCCACAGATACGCTACCCCGACTACTACGGCATCGACATGGCCCACTTGGAGGAGTTGTGTGCCTTCCGTGCCGCCATGGCCTTGGCCATAGAGCGTGGCATGCATCAACTCATCGCCGACATCTACCATGCCTGCAAGAGCGAACCGTTGACAAGCAACCACGTAAGGAGGCTCTACGCCCCCTTCACTGTGGAAGAACTCAACTGCAAAATCGTGGAGATGCTTCGTCCGAGCGGGATGCAAGCCCCCGTCACCCTGGTCTTCCAGAGCATCGAGGGGCTTCACAAAGCTTGCCCGGGACATGGCGGCGACTGGTATTTCACGGGGCATTACCCCACTCCCGGCGGCCTCCGCTTGGTGAACCATGCTTTTGTCAGTTATGTAGATGAAACACTAAGAATGCAATTGTAAGATGAAGAAACAAGCACGCCTAATCCTCGAGGACGGCACGGAATTTAGCGGTTGGTCGTTTGGCGCAGAGCGAAGGACGGCCGGAGAGGTGGTGTTCAACACCGCCATGACAGGCTACCCGGAAAGTCTGACCGACCCGAGCTACGCCGGACAACTGTTGGTGATGACCTACCCCTTGGCGGGCAACTACGGAGTGCCGTCAACAGGGATGTCTGCCAGCGGTCTGCCACTTTTCATGGAGAGCGAGCGCATCCATGTGAAAGCATTGATTGTTGCCGACTACAGCGAGGCCTATTCACACTGGAACGCCAAGGAGTCGTTGGATGCCTGGATGAAGCGGGAGGGTGTGCCCGGCCTGACAGGTGTGGACACCCGTCGCCTCACGAAACTGCTAAGGGAACGAGGCGTGATGAGGGGTCGCCTCATACTCGACCATTCACCAGAGCTGGAGGAGGACGAAAGCACAGAAGACTACGGCAGTGTGAACTGGGTGGAGCGCGTAAGTTGCAAGGAGGTCGTCACCTACCAGCCGATGGCAACCAAGCGTCACCGCTTGGTGCTGGTGGACTGCGGCGTTAAGGCCAACATCATCCGGTGCTTGCTGCAAAGGGGTGTCGAGGTGGTGCGTGTGCCATGGGATTATGACTTCAACCAGATGGACTTCGACGGCCTTTTCCTTGCGAACGGTCCCGGCGACCCGGAACGCTGCGAGGCAACGGTGGCGCACGTCCGCCAGTTTCTCCACCACGAGAGGGTGCGGCCGTGCATGGGCATTTGCCTTGGCAACCAACTGCTGGCCAGGGCGGCTGGTGCCATGACCTACAAGTTGAAATACGGGCATCGGTCACACAACCAACCGGTGCAACGCGTGGGCACGCCCCAATGCTTCATCACCTCGCAGAACCACGGCTACGCAGTGGATGCCAACACGCTGCCAGAGGAGTGGTCGCCGCTGTTTGTGAACATGAACGATGGTTCCAACGAAGGCATCCGCCACAAGGAGAAGCCATGGATGTCGGCGCAATTTCATCCCGAGGCCTGCAGCGGGCCCGTGGACACAGAATTCCTGTTTGACGAGTTTGTAAACATGCTAAGATGATGAAGAAGATAAAGAAGGTGTTGCTGCTGGGCAGCGGAGCCCTGAAGATTGGACAGGCGGGGGAGTTCGACTATAGTGGGGCGCAAGCTCTGAAAGCGTTGAAAGAAGAAGGCGTGGAGACGGTGCTCATCAACCCCAACATCGCCACGGTGCAGACATCGGAGGGCGTGGCCGACACGGTGTATTTCCAGCCGGTGCAAGCCGACTTCGTGGAACGCATCATAGAAAAGGAACGTCCCGACGGCATCCTGCTGTCGTTTGGCGGACAGACTGCACTCAACTGCGGTGTGGAACTCCATCGTCGCGGTGTTTTGGAAAAGCATGGGGTCGAGGTGCTTGGCACCCCCATCCAAGCCATCATCGACACGGAGGACCGCGACCTTTTCGTGCGCCGTCTCGACGAGATAGGCGTGAAGACCATCAAGAGCGAGGCCTGCTCCTCGCTCGACGAGGTGAAAAATGCCGCCGACCAACTCGGTTACCCGTTGATTATCCGTGCCGCCTACGCCCTTGGCGGCCTTGGGTCTGGGTTCTGCGACAATGAAGAGGAACTTTTAGTCCGTGCCGAGGAGGCTTTCTCCTTCTCGCCCCAGGTGCTGGTGGAGAAGAGCCTGCGCGGCTGGAAAGAGATAGAATACGAGGTGGTGCGCGACCGCCATGACAACTGCATCACCGTCTGCAACATGGAGAACCTCGACCCCCTCGGCATCCATACGGGGGAGTCGATCGTGGTGGCACCCTCACAGACATTGACCAACAGCGAATACCACAAGCTTCGGGCGCTGGCCATCAAAATCATCCGACATATCGGCATCGTGGGCGAATGCAACGTCCAATATGCCCTCGACCCACAATCGGAGGACTACCGTGTCATCGAGGTGAACGCCCGCCTGAGCCGCTCCTCTGCGTTGGCAAGCAAGGCAACGGGCTATCCCTTGGCTTTCGTGGCCGCCAAGCTCGCCTTGGGGTATGGTCTTTTCGAACTGAAGAACTCCGTGACGAGGACCACCAGTGCCTTTTTCGAGCCGGCCCTCGACTACGTGGTCGTGAAAATACCGCGTTGGGACTTGACGAAATTCCGGGGCGTCAGTCGCGAACTTGGTTCGTCGATGAAGAGCGTGGGCGAGGTGATGGCCATCGGCCGCACCTTTGAGGAAGCCATCCAGAAAGGCTTGCGGATGATAGGCCAAGGGATGCACGGCTTCGTGGAAAATCACGAAATCAAGATAAAGGATGTCTCCAAGTCCCTCCACGAGCCGACAGACATGCGCATCTTCGTGGTGTCGAAAGCCCTGAAGATGGGCTATAGCGTGGAGCAGATACACGACCTGACGATGATCGACCGATGGTTTCTTCAAAAACTGAAGCATATTGTTGACATCGACCAACAGTTGAAGGAATGTGCCCACCTTTCAGAGGTTTCAGAGTTTATGGAGCCCAGCGAGTTCATAGAGTATCTTAAATCGCCGGAAATATTCCCACTATTGCAAGCAGCCAAGGTCTATGGCTTCTCCGACTTCCAAATAGCACGTGCCATAGGACTTGAGTCGTACATGAATATGGAGCAAGCAGGTCTTACCGTTCGCAAATGGCGCAAAGAGCTTGGCCTCACACCCACCATCAACCAGATAGACACCCTGGCAGCAGAATACCCCGCAGCCACCAACTACCTGTACTTGTCGTACCTCTGAGGCTCTGCCTTCCAATATATTGATATCATTTGCTTTTTACACTAAAAAGATGAGTTTCTTTCACGGTTTTTTCGTATCTTTGCACCATCACTCTTTCTTCGTTCTTCTTTGCCGCAACACTGTTGCGGCATAGCCGACGAGAAAGCGCCAAAAGGAAAGACTATGGACTGGGAAGCTTTTGAAAAGCACAAACCCTTCGCTGGAGAAAAGAAACCCTCAATGCTCCGCCGACGTGCAGGTCACGACTATGAGGGCCGTTGCATCTATCTTATCACCATGACAGTGGAGGGCCGCCAACCACTCCTCGGCACCCTCGTGGGAAACGCCGACGCTCCCGACAACAGCCCCTTGGCACCGAGAGTGGAACTGTCGCCCCTGGGAGAAGAAGTGTCCCTATGCTGGTTGGACATCCCCCGTTACCATCCCGAGGTGCATGTTCTTAACCTTCAAGTGATGCCAGACCACATCCATGGCATTCTCTTCGTCACCCGCCAAATGAGCCAACACTTAGGGATGATCCTCAAAGGCTTCAAGACCGGTTGCAACAAGGCATATCGTTCATCTATGCCGCAACAGTGTTGCGGCAAAGAAAACGAAAGCAAAAGCGAAGGAGGCCTCCCTTCTGGCTTTCTCTTCTCCCGCAACTACAACGACCACATCTTGGAGGGAAAAGGCGCGCTGGAACGCTGGCACGCTTACCTTACCGACAACCCTCGCCGCCTGGCCATACGCCGCGCTCACCCAGACTATTTCACCGTGCGCTTCGGCATGAACATCAAAGGGCAAAACTATGCTGCCATCGGCAACCGCTTCCTGCTCGACCACCCTGAAAAAGTGCAAGTGCAGTGCTCTCGCAGCCTGACTGACGAGCAGACGAACGACACTGTGAAACGGATGCTCTCCAAAGCTCACAATGGTGCCATTCTTGTGTCACCAGCCATTTCAAAAGGAGAGCAAGCCGTGATGCGAGCGGCACTCGAAGCCCAATTGCCACTCATCTTCCTCACCCCCTGGGGCTTCAACAGTTTTTCCCGGCCAGGACACCAATACTACGAGGCCTGCGCCCAAGGGCGGTTTCTCATCCTCGCTCCTTGGGAACACCAAAACCAGCGCATCCCACTGACTCGTGAGATGTGCCAAAGCCTCAATGCCATGACAGCTGCCATCTGTGAGTTGTAGAGTGGACATATATCCTCAGTCCTTTCACACCACCCATCCAGCTTTTGTTTCCACTTCTTTTTGGCCGCAACACTGTTGCGGCATAGCCGACGAACAATACACGAAAGCAAACGGCCTCTTTTACGATTTGCAACAATCGAAGCACTTTTTATAAAAGAAACGAACATTTTGACAGCAACTAAAAAGCATCTATATTGATAAAAATGAAAGAAAATGCTTGCAAATTCTAACTTTTTGTCATACCTTTGCAGCGCATTTCAAATCGTAACAAACAAGCAAAAGACATGTGTGGAATTGTAGCCATATTAAATGTGAAGGAGCAGACGCAAGCGCTCCGTGAGAAAGCGTTGAGAATGAGTCAGAAAATCCGTCATCGCGGTCCCGACTGGAGCGGTATCTATAGCGGAGGAAGCGCCATTCTGGCCCATGAGCGTCTGAGCATCGTTGACCCGGAGAGCGGTGGCCAGCCGCTGTACTCGCCCGACCGCAAACAAGTGTTGGCGGTGAACGGAGAGATATACAACCACCAAGAGATACGCCGCCTCCACGCCGGGAAATATGAGTTTCAGACAGGCAGCGACTGCGAGGTCATTTTGGCGTTGTACCGAGAGAAAGGCGTGGACTTCCTGGAGGACCTAAGCGGCATCTTCGCCTTCGTACTTTACGACGAGGAGCGCGACGCGTTTCTCATCGCCCGCGACCCCATCGGCGTGATACCACTATACATCGGCTACGACACCGACGGCACCGTGTATGTGGCCTCCGAACTGAAAGCCTTGGAGGGGCAGTGCGAGCGATACGAACCGTTTCCTCCCGGCCATTACTACAGCAGCGAGACCCCAGGCCTACAGCGCTATTATCAGCGTGACTGGATGGACTACGAGGCAGTGAAAGACAACGGAGCGAGCGTCGAAGCCATCCACGACGCCCTGCAAGATGCCGTGAAGCGCCAACTGATGTCGGACGTGCCATACGGCGTGCTGCTCTCCGGCGGTCTCGACTCGTCGGTCATTTCCGCCATAGCAGAGAAATACAGTGGGATGCGCATAGAGGACAACTCCCGCACCAAAGCCTACTGGCCCCGCCTGCACTCCTTCGCCGTGGGGCTGAAAGGGGCTCCCGACTTGGCCAAGGCCCGTTTGGTGGCCGAGCATATCGGCACGGTGCACCATGAAATCAACTACAGCATCCAGGAAGGTCTCGACGCCCTTCGCGACGTGATCTATTTCATCGAGACCTACGACGTGACCACCGTGCGCGCCTCCACGCCAATGTACCTGCTGGCACGCGTCATCAAGTCGATGGGTATCAAGATGGTGCTTTCCGGCGAGGGCGCCGACGAAATCTTCGGCGGCTACCTCTATTTCCACAAAGCACCGAATGCCAAGGCATTCCACGAGGAGACCGTGCGCAAGCTCTCCAAGCTCCATCTCTACGACTGCCTGCGCGCCAACAAGAGCCTCTCCGCCTGGGGCGTGGAAGGCCGTGTGCCTTTCCTTGACAAGGAGTTTCTCGATGTGGCCATGCGCACCAACCCCGAGGCGAAGATGTGCCCCGGAGCCACCATTGAGAAACGCATCGTAAGAGAAGCCTTTGCCGACATGCTGCCAGAAGAGGTGGCGTGGCGCCAGAAGGAGCAGTTCAGCGACGGTGTCGGCTATTCGTGGATAGACACGCTCAAGGAATTCACCTCCCGGGCCGTCAGCGACGAGCAGATGGCCCATGCGGCGGAGCGTTTTCCCATCAACCCTCCAAAGAACAAGGAAGAATACTACTACCGCAGCATCTTCTCCGAGCATTTCCCCTCAGCCTCCGCCGCCCTCAGCGTTCCAAGCGAGGCCAGCGTGGCTTGCTCCACTGCCATCGCCTTGGAATGGGACGCCTCCTTCCGTGGCATGAACGAGCCCTCGGGCCGTGCCGTGAAGGATGTGCACGAGCATGCTATTTAGAGTTTCAATCCCCCCAAGGCTGCAGCGTCAATCCGAAAGCCAAGTAAGCTTTCCTGTCGCAAGGATTGGTGACGAATTGTGCGAATATGGGAAAGGAGAACTTGTCGCTCAGCGTCACCTCCTTGGTGGCTTTCAGTGAGACATTGGTGACGGCAAAGCCAGTGGTGCCATAGTAGTCCGTCTCGAAGGGCACCACTCCCGCCGCCGCCTCCCACTCCACCGTGGCAAGCCGGAAGGGTACGGTAAGTTCCATATAACTGCTGTACGCCCTCTTTTCCTTCTTGTTCACTCCGTCGTTACCAGCAAAATTGGTGTACCATTGCAGGGCCACCGGTCCGAAATCATAACCGACATTGGCCTCGAAGACATGGTTGGTGCCGTGCGAGTCGTATTTGAAATAACGATTTTTCGGGTCAGCTCCCTGGTTGGTCCAATAGTCGGTGATGCCGACGTTCAGTCCTCCGACTGTGTATTCAAGCGTGAGGTCGAGTTCCTTGGTGTCGTCAGCGTTGGCCAACCCCACACTCCCCCATGCCGTGAAGGAGAGGCCCTTCCATGCGATGCCGAGCGTGGGTTGAATGGAGGCATTACCCAAGTCCTGTCCGCGCCAGACATACTGGCTGACGATGTCGGCTGCAATCGTTGTCTCCACCTCGTTTTCCCCGTCATTCTCTTTTTCCTGCGCCTGAACAGTTGACGCTATGAAAAGCAGCATCACTGCCATGGTAGTCAATTCTTTCATCTTTTGCCGTTTCCTATTGGTTTGAATGTGCAAATTTACAATTTATTTCCGCCAATGCGGTTGAAAACGTCATATTTTTTGGAAAAACAAGTCGTTTCCATCGCATAACTGGGATTATATCACTATCTTTGCAAAAAATTGATGAAGCGATGCAGAAAGAGCGTGAACAAGCGGCAAGTTACCGCCAGGCGGCATATTCGGGCGACACGAAGGCGATGAACAACCTCGGCGTGTGCTACATGCGCGGAACGGGCGTGCAACGCGACGCCCGGCAAGCCTTCGAATGGTACATGCGCGCAGCAGAGCTTGGCGATGTCTATGGCTGCTTCAACGTGGCCGAATGCTACTACAAGGGCGAGGGTGTGGAGCAGGACTTCACGCGTGCTTTCACCTGGTATCACAAGGCTGCAGAGCAGGGCGACATGCAATCGCAAGTAAACATCGCCAATGCCTACTACCTCGGACAAGGCGTGGATGCAAGCCACGAGAAAGCCTACCTCTGGTATCGCGAGGCAGCTTTCCAAGGCCATGTGCAGTCACAGAAGAACTGCGGCGCCGCCCACTGGAACGGCGACGGGGCGGAGCGCGACCTGACTGAATGCGTCTTTTGGTATGAGCTTGCCGCCCATGGCGGCGACGCCCAGGCGCAGTTCGCCACCGGTTGGTTTCTCATGACAGGCACCGGTGTGGAGAAAAACGAGAAAGCCGGTCTGAAATGGATACGCAAGGCCACCTACCAGGGCTACCAACCCGCGATAGACTACTGCAAGGAGCACGGCTACGCGTGGTATTGACTGAATATGATTATGGTGAGGAATTCCTTACCCACACCATCAATGACATCTACAAGAACATGATGCTCTACAAGAAGCAAGCAAAAATGAGGAAAGGCAGTGTCATGCTTGATAATTTAAAAGGTAATCTCTAAGATACAACAAAAAGATGAAAAGAAGCGAAACAAATCCTACAGGAAGGTTCCACTCAATCATCCCCCTGCTGTTATTGTTATCAGCAGGCATTTTCATCAGTTTCAACAACGACAAAGACAACCCCATCCCAATGCCTAACAACAACAATCGTTCCTACGCCTACCTGATGGTCAAATACAAGACCCCAGACTTCATCAAGGAATTTCAAAGCAAAATCAATCCCAACGACCTATACATCGTAGGTGACGAGTACGGCATAGAAATTGACCAACACGTCACCCTTGTTCCTGCTTTGGGCAATGACACCGACCTTGGACAGCTGAAAACCTACCTGAGGGACTTGTCGGATTATGAAATTGAATTGACGGACATCTCGATGTTTGACAATGATGCCTTCGACGTGCTCAAAGCCAATGTTCGTTCGGAAGCGATTATGGAAACCTACAAGCGAATAACCAAAGATTTCAAGACCTTCTATTCCTATGATTTCGCTCCGCACATGACCATCGCCTATATGAAGAATGGCAAGGCAGAAAAATATCTCACCACCAACCTCTCCACCTCAGTACATCTGGAGCCAGAATACTTTTATTACTCATTCTTCGATGAAAATGGCGACAACCATGTCATACGTTTCACCAAATAAGCGGTAAAAAAGGTGCTATTTTTTGGTGTTTTGAAAACAAAACACTACCTTTGCAATATTGATCATGTCACGTAAGCGCAGAAGATGGCAAGCCATAATGACAAAGGCAAATGGGGCGAGCTGGTGGCAGCAGAATACCTTGTGAAAAAAGGTTACAGCATCTGCCATCGCAACTGGCGTTGCGGGCGTCGCGACTTGGACATCGTGGCCTTGGCCGACGGTGGCGAGCCCCTCGTGGTGGTGGAGGTGAAGACCCGTGGCAACGAGGAGGTGATGCACCCTGAAGACGCTGTTGACCCACGCAAGATTCGCAACCTGTGCATCGCCGCCCACACCTACGTCCAACGGCATCAATTGGACTGCGGCGTGCGTTTCGACATCATCACCGTCGTGGGCGACAGCGAGCATTACCACGTGGACCACGTGGAGGATGCCTTTCTTCCACCCCTTGGGATGAGACTCTAATCATAAAAACACAATGATATATGGCACGATTTAAGAGAATACTGTTGAAGCTCAGCGGCGAGAGCCTGATGGGCAAGCAAGGTTATGGCATCGACCCGGAGCGGTTGGCCGAGTACGCACGCCAAATCAAGGAGGTGCACGAACTGGGTGTTCAGATAGGCATCGTGATAGGCGGTGGCAACATTTTCCGCGGCCTGAGCGGCGCCACCAAAGGATTCGACCGTGTGAAGGGCGACCAGATGGGCATGCTCGCCACGGTGATCAACTCACTGGCCCTCTCCTCCGCCCTTGGCGCAGAGGGCGTTCCCCACAAGGTGCTCACCGCCATCCGAATGGAACCCATTGGCGAATTCTACTCCAAATGGAAGGCCATCGAAGCAATGGAGGCAGGAAAGGTGTGCATCTTCTCCGCCGGCACCGGCTCCCCCTATTTCACCACCGACACCGGTTCCTCCCTTCGCGGTGTGGAGATAGAGGCCGACGTGATGTTGAAGGGCACACGCGTGGACGGCATCTACACCGCCGACCCGGAGAAGGACCCCGACGCAGTGAAGTTCGACGACATCACCTACGACGAGATTCTCGCCCGCGGCCTGAAGGTGATGGACCTCTCCGCCGTTGTGATGTGCAACGACAACAACCTCCCCATCTACGTGTTCAACATGGACGTCGTCGGCAACCTGATGAAGGTGGTTCTTGGCGAGAACATCGGCACCTACGTACACAAGTGAGGCGATGCCATCAACTGCTGAAGACGAGCGGATGATGCGCCAGGCCCTTGCTCAGGCCTCCATGGCCGGAGCTCGAGGCGAGGTGCCGGTGGGTGCTGTTGTGGCATGCGGCGGGCGCATCATCGCCCGTGCACACAACCTCACGGAACTGCTGCACGACGTGACCGCCCATGCCGAGATGCAGGCCATCACCGCCGCGGCCAACGAGCTGCAAGGCAAATACCTCTCCGACTGCACCCTATATGTCACGGTGGAACCCTGCGTGATGTGCGCCGGAGCCATCGGCTGGTCACAACTCGGCCGGCTGGTATATGGTGCCTCCGACGAGAAGCGCGGCTACCGCCGCTTCGCCCCCCATGCGCTCCATCCCAAGACCACTGTCACCACCGGCGTTCTGGAAGCAGAATGCCGCGAGTTGATGCAATCCTTTTTCAAACAGAAGAGAAAAGAAGGCTGAGGGACAAGACTCTGCGACAGAAGACACGATGCCCATGAGAGCCGGCAAGCGCCAGGCCACCTCATGGGCATCATCGTTTTGGCCGTCGTCGGTTGTCAGTTCACCCTTCCTCCAGCCTTGGAACCATCGGCAAAGGTGACGAGCACGCGGGTGACCTTTACCTCCACCCCTTCTGCATCAGGCAGTTGGACGGCCAATTCAGCCTCCATTTCTCCCTGTTGCATGTATTCAATGGGGCAGTCGGCCTTGCTGTGTCCGCTCTTCAGAGGAAGCCCTTGTGCGTCAACAATTTGGAAATAGACATCAAGGGCTTTTACCGCCTTTTCGTTGGTGTTGAAATATTTCAGTTTGAATGCCACCTTTGTGGAGTCGCTCTTTTGCCATTCGAAAGCCGCCACATATCCGTTGGGGGCAGCAGCGCAAAGGTTTTCCACATAAGTCATATAAGCCATGCTGTTCATCGTCTCCACCATGTCGGTAGTCAAGCCTTCCACCGCTTCAAGGCTGTCCTTGAAAGCCGTGGTGTGCAGCACGAAACGTTTGTCGGACAGCAGTTCGTCGCCCACCTTCGTGGCGTGGTAGGCAGGGAAAGAAAGGCCCAAGTCGCCCTTCTGTTCCTCGCTGTAATAGAAGACGCTGTCCCTCATGGCCATGCATGTCACGGTGTCGCCCACGAGCAAGCTCTGCTGGCACAGCATGCATGAGAGACTTCGCCCGCCCAAAGGCATGCGCTGCCAGTCATGGGTGGAGGCATAGACGGCCCTCTCCTGCGCCTCCCGCACCTTGCGGAGGGAGTCCTGCCTGACGCGCTCTATGGAATCCGCCCTTGCCTTGGCGATGGAGTCGTTGAGGTGAGCCTGTCGCTGCTCGTTGAGACGCGTGAACTTGTCCTCGAGGGTTTTGTTCTCAGCCATGATGCGCATGTCGATTTCCCCGTTCTTGAGCTGCGGGATGTGCTTGTTTTCCTTCACCACATTGGCATATTCCTTGTTGAGCGTCACCACGCAGTTGCATGTTGCCGTGCGTACGTAGAGGTTTTGCGCCTTCTTGTCGTAGGCGTACGCCGCCTCCACATGGTCGAGCTCGTCCACGAGGACGTCGCTGATTTTGTAGTAGAAGCCGTCGTCATGCATCTCATATCCGAAAATCACCCGTCGCATGAACGAGTTGCTGTTGTTGTACTGCGCCAGGCATCCCAAGGTGGCGCTCAAGAGTGCAACAATGAAAAGAAATCGTCTCATATTGGTAGTTTTTTGATTAGCAAAGTACAAGCATTGAGGTAGCCCACTCGGAGCGCCCCCCCTGCCATGGTTTATTGTTCCAATTCCTTAAGTGCTTCCTTGGCGCCGAGGTGCCCTTTCTCCGCAGCCTCTTTGAAGAGTTGGATCGCATTGAGGACCCCCTTTTTCACGCCATACCCTCCGAGGTAGCAGCTGGCGAGCATGTACAGGCCGTCGGGGTCTCCCTGGTCGGCAGACAGCCTCGCCCATTTCACCGCCTCGTCGTAGTCGCGCTCCACCCCCTCTCCGAGAAGGTAGCATGCGGCGAGTTTGTTTTGAGCCTCCACGTTTCCTTGTTGCGCCGCGCCCTCGAAAAGTGCCATGGCCTTTTTCACATTGGTTTTCACGCCAAGTCCCGACAGGAGGCATGTCGCCTCGTTGTACATCCCCTTGGGGTGTTTCTGTTCGGCAGCCAATGCAAACCATTTCTGCGCCTCCTTCATATTGGCACGGCCACAACCACCGGAGGTGTAGCACACGCCGAGGAAGTTCTGCGCCTCGGCATTCCCCTTTCTCGCTGCCTCGCGAGCCCATTTCTTCGCCTCGTTGCAGTTGGTTTTCACGCCTTTCCCATGGAGATAGCAAGTGGCAAGTTCCAGTTGCGCCTCAGCGTGCCCCTTTTCGGCCGCTTGGCGGAAGCACTTGGCCGCCTCTTTGAGGTTGCGCCTCACTCCCCTTCCATCCGTATGGCATTCTCCCAAGCGATAGAAGGCATCAGCCATCCCAGCCTGAGCGGCCTTGTTGAGCCAAGCCACCGCCAATGTGTCGTTGCGCTCCACTCCAGAGCCTTCCAGCAGGAGCAAAGCCAACTGGTATTGCGCTTCGGGAAGGTTTTGCTCCGCCGCTTTCAGATACCATGCAGCAGCCTCCTCCATCCGTGGAGAATCAGTCATCGCCAAACTTTCACCCATGACGTACTGCGCCTCCGCCCTTCCTTTTTCGGCAGCCTTTTCCACCCATTCCGCCGCCAAGACCGGTGCCATGGGGGCCATGCCGCCACGATAATGTTGCGCCACTTCCCAAGCGGCCTCCCCATGTCCGTTCTCCGCAGCCATGAGAAACCATCTGAAAGCTTCCAACGAATCGCACGCCACGCCACCTTCACCGTTGGCATAGCATCGGCCCAGTATGAACTGCGCCTGCGCGTCTCCATTCTTGGCCTGCCACATATTTTTTTCCACGGTCTCAGCCTTCTCATCCTGCTCGTGGATGTCCGTTCCGGGTTTTTGTGCGGTGAGTTTCGGGACAGCAAGCATCACCATGAAAAGGGCGGCCAATCCCATTCGGAATATTTGCCTCATCAACATAATTACTTATTGAGACTGCAAAGGTAGTACAATTTTTGGACTTGTCAAGGAATCATCACATATTATTTGTATCTTACCAGTATTCACTCCCACAGTTCGGAGGCCAAGCGCATGAGTTCCTCGTGGGAAAGTCCCTCTGTTTCGTCCTCTTGCTGCTCGTCGTCAGGTATGAGGTCGAGCCAGTCCTTTAGTTTCAGAAGAGCCATGGCGAGGTCAGAGATTGTCTGGACATATTGTGGCTGAGCATAGCACACGCCCTTGTAAACCATGGCATTTGGATAGACCTCCATCCCATCGTAGCTGTATGAGGTCGTCATATCACCGCCATAGTCCACTGAATAGATGTTGTCCATCTCGAAAGCCTCCACTTTCTGGGCATATTCCACATCGATGCCATTGCAGCACTTGGACATATCAGAGGTGTAGAAGCAATGGTAGATTTTGCTGTATGCATTATTGGCTATTTCTCCCGCGATGGCTCCCTCATAGGAGTCGCAAAACACGTGGTCGCCATAGTACAAGCAATTGATGATTTGCTTATCATCAATAATAGAATTTTCACTGCACCCAACAATGCCTCCAAATGATGTGCACAACCCGGCATTCCACACCTTGAAGACGTTTGCCGCGCTTGTGCATCCACCAAGCACTCCATCGCTTTCGCCGACGATGCCTCCATAGTTGCAAGTATGATTCTCTTCAGAAGAGCCGCCACGAGAGCAAATCACATCCACGCTCGATGTCACGTGGCAGTTGGTCACCGTGGTATTCATACCTATATAGCCCACGATGCCCCCCACGCTGTTGCCGTATGAGCAAATAATTTGCGACTCGGTAAGGGTGAGGTCGTTGATGGCTCCATCATGAGTCATCCCTCCAAAAAGACCCTGTGGATAATAAAAAGAAGGTTTATTGCTATGGTCGAAATGAACGCCCTTGATGGTGTGCCCCTGTGCATCGAAATATGCAAGGAACCCCACATCGTCTCCCGGTCTGCCACAACCTATGGGCGTCCAATCATAGGGTGAGAGGTCCAAGTCTCTTTCCAAGCGGATGGTCCACCATGCAAAAGGCACTTGGTCATCCACTGTACTGTTGAAGATAGAAGAAAGCAACGCCAGTTCCTCCTCGCTCGTGATGGTGATGACACTGTGTTCGTAGTCGATTTTGGAGAACTCCGCCGCCTTGTGATTCATCCAACTGCCACCCTCGACGATGTAGAAAGACTTGGAGGCCTCTCCTCCATAATCGCCAATACCCTTCACCACGAGTGTGTAATCACCTTTTTTCCATGCCTCATCCACCACATTTCCATCACTGTCCTTGATGTAGATGATGAAATCCTCATCGAGAGTCAGTTTACACCGCTTCCCGTTGATATCCGAAGCATACACTTCGGTTCCATATTCAATTGATGAGTAGTAGTCGTAGTGGCGGTCGCCATCTCCAGAATAATCGAGGAAGCGCTGTGGGATGTAAATGATGGCATTGCTGATGTCATACAAAGCAACGACAACCTGGATTGTTGCAGTCTCTCCGCACTTCACGTCTGTCACCGTGATGGTAGCCTGCCCATAATCATTAGCCTTTACCTTGACCAAATTATTCTCAATCACTGCCGAGGCCACCTCGTCGTTGCTGCTCTCTACGGCATAGTTGCCACAACCAGCAATGATTACCACCATCTCCTGTAAGCCAATTCCGAAGATGTTCAGGTTTGTCGTGGAGAGTTCAAGGTTTTCAACGACCCTCACTGTTATGGTGGCAGTCTGACCACTCTCCACGTCAGTCACCGTGATGGTGGCCTCCTGAATATCATTGGCCCTGGCTCTCACCTTGACCGTATGGTTTGAGACAGATGCCGAAACCACAGTCTCATCATTGCTCGTCACAGTGTAGTTGCCGCTACCCGAAGTGATGTCCACCGTCCTCTGGCCTCCGATGGGAACGAAGAGTTCTGTCGTGGAGAGTTGGAGGTTGGGAATGGAATAGGACACGGGTCGCACACTTCTGCCACAGTCGCGGGTTTCTTCACTCCAATAAGGCATATCCTTGGAGAAATAGAGGCAGGAAGCGTAGTCCAAGCCCATGATGCCCAACGAGGATGCCCAATAATACCCACCGTTTCCATCAGCGGAGACATCTGATTTCCTAAAAAAACCCGCCGCAGGCAGGAAGATGACACCTCCGTTCTCGGCTGTGAATTGCATCCCTTCGACACCGTTGATTGTCGTCCATTCGTAATCGCAGTAATCCATCAACTCCTTGACTTGGCTCCCTGACGGCATGCGCCATGGTTCGCCCCATGTCACATGCGCCACGTCGTACTCCGAAGCTGCAATGTCATCTCCGAGGTTTTGGCAAGAGAACTCATCCCCACCGCAAAGGGTGTAGGTGTCCCATAAATAATAATCCTTCTCCTTTGTCTCCCCCCAAGCATAATAGCATCCATAGTCCGTCGGTTTGTCGGCCCCCACGTTGCAGCAAGCCCACAACGTGCCCGAAGGCAGGCCAAGGTTTATGAAATGGGGATGGTTGCCGTCGCGACAAGGCAGATGCGAAGTCTCATCCTCCCCAGGGTTGGCGATACCCAAGATATGATTCACCAAACATGTCACGTCCGTGACGTTGACCAAATCATCGTCATTTACATCATAAATGTAGTTTTCGTTTCCTTGATTTGGAATGCCCAAGATGTTGTTTACCAAGAATGTCACGTCAGTGACGCTGACAACACCGTCGTTATTGACATCATAAGTGTAGTTTTGTGCTTGGGCGCTTATGAATATCAAAAACAAACCTAATGTAAAAAGACTTTTTTTCATATCCAAATAGTTTACACGAGTTATGAACATTTTCTCAAAGGAGCAATTTCTATTGAAAAAAAATACACTTCACTTGCTTTGGTGGTGCAATCCCAATAAAGCAAAGATGAACTACATGCAAAGGTAGTTAGAAATAATGGAATATCAACCACATTTGCGGGATTTTTATTTCTGATGGCAAGGACAGGAGCAGAAAATAGCAAATTAGTGTGTCACGTTTCAGGTTACACAAACATAGAATTTGGAAAAACACCTAAAAAGGCCATTTCAGGGCGTTTTCACAAGTGTGCCCATATGTCGAATACGAATGCGCAAGTGGGTATGGAGAAATGAGACATCAA
>CADBBP010000048.1 GCA_902792855.1 uncultured Prevotellaceae bacterium | reverse complement strand
AGTGCCTCCTCAGCAGAGTTGACGGCAGCCACCTCGTATCCCTCCGTCTCAAGATTATATTGGAGTATCTCGCAGATGTCTAGTTCGTCATCTACAACAAGTATTTTCATAAATGCTCTATAGTTGTGAATGATACAGATAATTATTTTGGGCGCAAAGTTACCGCTTTTTTCTAAGATGTCGGAATAAAGCGTATTAAATTGTTATGACAATATCCAATGCACACCTCATCCCGTGTTTCACTTTTTGTATTCCTCTTTCGCACCTCAGCCATTCTTGCGTCCCTGTGGTGGCTAATGACAGGTCAGCGGATTTATGCTACCTTCTGGCCTATTAAAAAGACTATTAAAAAGAAAACACCCAATCTTACATTTTTGGGTGTAAAATTGGGTGTAAATCTCGTAAATCACTGATAATCAGGTGATATTGCGGAGAGAGAGGGATTCGAACCCCCGGTACGTTGCCGTACGTCGGTTTTCAAGACCGATGCATTAGACCACTCTGCCATCTCTCCTTGATGTAGAAGGGTTGTAAGCGGCTGCAAAATTAGTGATTATTTTTTTCCCATGCAAGTTTTCGGGTGTTTTTTTGCTTGGTTTTTGCTTGGATGGATTGTTTTTCGTACTTTTGCATCCCATCCATCAATCAGACTGAAACGCGATGACATATCCTGACAATTTCGAGAGCAAGACGGGCTTCACGGAGATTAGGCAGTTGCTCACCGAGCGGTGCCTGTCGCCCCTTGGCAAGGACAAGGTGGCGGCGCTGCGCCCCAGCACCGATGCCTCCTTGGTCAACCGCCTCTTGCGCGAGGTGAGCGAGTTCCGCCGCATCCAGGAGGAGGCCGACGACTTCCCCCTGCAATATTTCTTCGACGTGAGGCAGAGTTTGTCTCGCCTTCGCTTGGAGGGCACCCACTTGGAGGAGCGAGAGTTGTTCGACTTGCGCCGCTCCCTGGAGACCATCCTCAACATCGTGAAATTCCTCAACCGCACACGCGGCGGCGAGACATCCGACGGCGACGCCCCCGTGGAATACGCCTACCCCACCCTGCACGAACTATCGGTCGGCACACCCACCTACCCCACCCACATTCGCGACATCGACCACGTGATAGACGAGTACGGCAAGATACGCGACAACGCCAGTCCCCGCCTCTTCACCATCCGTCAGGAACTCTCCCGCATGGAAGGGAGCATCTCGCGCACCCTCTACAGCATCCTCCGCACCGCCCAGAGCGAGGGCTTGGTTGACAAGGACGCCGCGCCCACGCTCCGCGACGGTCGCCTGGTGCTCCCCGTCGCCCCAGCCATGAAGCGCAAGATTCGCGGCATCGTCCACGACGAGAGCGCGACGGGAAAGACGGTGTTCATCGAGCCGGCGGAAGTTGTGGAGGCCAACAACCGCATCCGCGAGTTGGAGTCGGAGGAGCGCCGCGAGATCATTCGCATCCTCACGGAACTGTCCAAGGAACTTCGCCCCCACGTGGATGGCATGCTGCTGTCCTACGAACTGCTCGCCGCCATCGACCTCATCCGTGCCAAGGCCGAGCTGGCCCGTCTCACCGGCGCCCTCGAGCCGTTGGTGGAAGACCGTCCCCACATCGACTGGATAAGAGCGGTGCACCCCCTGTTGCTGCTCTCGCTGTCGCGCCAAGGCAAGAAGGTGGTGCCACTCGACATCATGCTCACCCGCGAGAAGCACATCCTCATCATCTCCGGCCCCAACGCCGGCGGCAAGTCAGTGTGCCTGAAGACGGTGGGTCTGCTGCAATACATGCTCCAGTGCGGGTTGCCCATCCCTGTTGGCGAGCGCTCCCGTTGCGGCCTCTTCCACCGCATCATGATCGACATCGGCGACGAGCAGAGCATCGAGAACGACCTCAGCACCTATTCGAGCCACCTCCTCAACATGAAGCAGATGATGCGTCAGAGCGACGCCTCCACGTTGCTGCTCATCGACGAGTTCGGCACCGGCACGGAGCCGCAGATTGGCGGAGCCATCGCCGAGGCCGTGCTGCGCCAGTTCTGGAAGCGCCGGGCGTGGGGCGTCATCACCACCCACTATCAGAACCTGAAGCATTTCGCCGACAACCACGAGGGCGTGGCCAACGGTGCGATGCTCTACGACCGCCATGAGATGCGCCCCCTCTTCCAGTTGGAAATCGGCCGCCCCGGCAGTTCGTTCGCCATCGAGATAGCCCGAAAGACAGGCATCCCGGAGGAAGTGATAGCCGACGCCACCGAACTGGTGGGCAGCGAGTACATACAAAGCGACAAATACCTGCAGGACATCGTCCGCGACAAACGGTACTGGGAGGGCAAGCGCCAGACCATCCACCAGCGGGAGAAGGAGATGGAGCAGACCCTGGCACGCTACGAGGAAGAAGTCCGCCAGTTGCGTGAAAACCGCAAGACCATCCTCGCCAAGGCCCGCGAGGAGGCCGAGGAGCTGCTTCGCGAGAGCAACCGCCGGATAGAGAACACCATCCGCGAGATACGCGAGAGCCAGGCCGAGAAGGAGTCCACACGCCGTCTTCGCGAGCAGTTGGACGACTTCAAGCAAGAGGTCTCCGGCCTTGACGCAGAGGCCACCGACGAGTTGGTGTCCAAGAAGATGCGCCAGATTCAGGAGCGTCGCGAGCGCAAGGAGAAGCGTCGCCGCGAGAAAGCCAAGCAGGCCGCCACCCCCACCAATGCCACCCCCTCCCCCGCCCCGGCCGTCGCCGTCATCACCCCTGGCGACACGGTGCGCATCAAGGGCCTCACGTCAGTAGGTCGTGTGGAGAGCGTCGATGGCAAGATGGCCACAGTGGTGTTTGGCGGCATGCGCACACGCATGCGCCTCGACCGCTTGGAGCATGCCGAGGCGCCACAAAAAGAGCCGCCCGTGTCCTACGCCTCCGTTGGGCGTGAGACACGAGCGGCCATCGACGAGCGCAAGTTGAATTTCAAGCAAGACATCGACATTCGCGGGATGCGTGGCGACGAGGCCATCAATGCCGTGACCTATTTCATCGACGACGCCCTGCTGTTGGGCATGAGCCGTGTGCGCATCCTCCACGGCACGGGCAGCGGCATCCTCCGTCAGTTGGTGCGCCAATACCTCTCCACGGTGCCCGGCGTGACGCATTACCGCGACGAGCACGTGCAGTTTGGCGGCGCCGGCATCACCGTGGTCGATTTGGACTGACCTTACATTTTCACGTTAAGGCCGAACGACACCCCTCCGTTGGAGTTGAGGGGTATGAGTTCCTTGCTCACCTTGCCCAAGGGGCAGTCCATGCCGATGAAGAAGCCGAGTTTCTTGGAATGGAAGTTTGCCAAGAAACCGAGGTTGGACTGGTAGTTGTTGACGGCGATGGCAAGAGTGCCATCAAACCAATCGACAGGCGAGATGTTTCCACTGAGCCTTCCTTCCATCCATGAATACGGCCCGTTGATTTTCGCCGTTGTCAGCAGACCGAGTTTGAGCATCCTGAACGTAGGCAGCACATATTCCGCGCCGAGGTTGATTGTGGTGCCTATGCCGGTGATTCTGGCGCCTTTGTCGCCCTTGTCGCGCAGGTTGGCGAAGTCGAGCATCTGGTCGGTATATTTGTCAGCCTGATTGTCGAGCACGTTGGGGTTGTCGCCACCCACACCTACATCGTGGAAGCCATCGAAGACGAACTCCTGCTGGTCGTTCTCCGCACGGTAGTCCTTCGTCCACATGATGGCACCCAGGTCGAGGATGGATGCGCTAAAGGAGATGTCGTCGTTGAGTTGGTAGGTCAGTCCGGCATCCACGGCGAGTCCGAAGCCTGACGGTCCTCCCACCTTGAGGTCCACATCATTGACATGGTCGCATGAGCCGCCCTTCGACTCATACTCCTTTGTCTTGCTGAGGTACTTGAAGCCGCTCATGCTCACGTCGGCCTGGGCTTTCGCCTTCACCACCCATTGGTTGGCGTCGGAGAGGTTGACGGTGACATCCTCCATCTTCACCTGGGCGTCGCCCATGCCCACGAGGAGCTTGGCCTTCGCACCCACACGAATCTTGTCGTTCACCCTCCTGGAATGTCCCACGCTAAGTTCTGCGAAAGCCTGGGCACTGAGGCTGATGTCCCCGATGTCGTAGAAGGCGTTCTCGGGGTATGCAGCGAACTCAAAGAGCTGGTACGGGGCGGTGACGTTGGCCTGCGCCCTGACGTTGAGTTCCACGGTGTTGTATCCACCCCATTTCTTGAATCCCATGGAGAAGATGTTCTCCTTGAGTGTGGCGTTGACTTTGTTGTCTCCGGAAGCGAAGCCTTTCAGGGGATTGGAGAGATACGGGTTCATGAACGAGGTCATCTTCTTGTCGCTCCTGTCGGGATAAAGCGGGTTCTTGTGCACCAGTTCCTCGTATCCGAAATTGCCGGCCATGTTGATGTTGAGGTTTCCGATGAAGGGGATGGAGAAATACTCCTCCTCATTGTCGAATGCCGGGTTGAGGTTGTGCCGGTACATGAAGTTGTCGGAGAAATAGCCTGTTCTCAGGTCTTGTGCGGCCACGCCGGTGCTGACGGCGGCAAAAGCTGCGATGGCGAAATATTTGAAGTGTGTCATTTTATTCCTTTGTTATGTTATCACCTGCGGTTGTCGTGTCATCAGTTGCAGTCGATGGCCACTTTCCCCACTTTCATCACCTTGAGGCTGGTCACCTTGACGGTTTGGTTGTAAGCATTGAGCATCACACCTGCCACGGTGCTGTCCTTGCTTCCTCCCTTCGGCGACATGAGCACCCTGAATGCCAGTCCGTCGAGTTTCTTGAAGACGCTGTTGTCCTTTGGCCTGACATAGATGACGACCTCGGAGGTCTGTGGTGTCTTGCCGTCGGGAGAAGCCTTGATGATGTTTTCCACATCCACGGCGAGCAGGCTGCTGTCGATGGCCTTGCCGGCGGCGTCGAGGCCGTAAGCCGACAGTTTGAGGTATGCCGGAATGGTGCTTTCCACGTTTGCCGTCACCTTCAGGTATCCATCGATGGTCTTGGCGCCGTCCACATCCTTCTCCACGAAGCTGATGTCCTTCACATGGTCGTTCCATCCGGTGTATTCATCCGAATAGACGATGCGTGCATCGCTCCCGAGGGCAATGCCCGATGCGACGGAGAGGCGTATGGTGCCGCGGTAGTCGGTGTCGAGTGTGATGTCCGACACCTGTGTCTCGTCACCCCTTCCCACGAGGTCGATGAGTGCGATGCTGTCGGGGAGCATCTTGATGACGTCGCAGATGTCCGGCACGACAACGATGGTGGTGTCGGTGCTGTTGGAGGGTCTTCTCCTCACGCTGATGACGCTCTCGCCATTGGCTTTGTAGCTGAACTCCGGCACCTGTATTCTCTTGAGCACGTTGCCCTTGATGTCCTTGGCCACGATGGCACCCGTCATCTTGTTGGCGAAAGGCACGTTGCTGTAGATGTTGATGTTGAGCTGCGGGTCATAGAGGTCGAGGTTGGTTTCGTCGTCGGAGAGGAAGGACGGGATGTTTCTCAGGGCCACACCGCCCACTCTTCCAAACGACCTCGTCGGCGTGAAGATGCCGGTGGCGGTGTCACCCCTCATGCGGTTGAGCACGGCCTGTCCGTGTACGGTGAGGTCCTTGGTGGATGACACCTGGTCGAAGTCGATGGCGGATTCCTTGACGACGACGCCCATGTTGACAGCGCCGTGGAAGCGGAAGCCCTCGCCCTTGGTGTAGGTCATGAAGCTGCCGTCGCCCTTGGTGCCGGTGAGGTCGATGCCCTTGATATTGACGGTGAAGGTGAGGCCCTCGGAGGGTTTCACATTGTGCAATTCAAGCACATTGTCCTCGCTGAGCGAGATGGAGTCGCCCTTGTATGCCGCCTTGCCGCACTTCACGCACCTTGGCAGGGCGAACGTTATGACGGCGATGTTGGAAAGGGCTTTCTGCAGGTCGTTGGCGAAGGTCAGCGTGGTGGTGAGCAGTCCGTTTCTCACACCGAGGTAGTCGAGGCGTGTAATCTGTGTGGTGTTGTAGGCATAGGTGAAGTCGAGGTCCACCATGGGGGCGTTGAAGACGATTTCGTCGTCGGCCTTGCTCAGCCTACGCTGCATGGGCGGCAACCGGAAGTCGCCGAGGTTGATGGTGTATGAGCCGTTGTAGGTTTTCTTCGGGATGTAGAACTCGTCCACCCACATGTGTGCGGTGAAGGTCTCGTCGTCGAGCACGTCGATGTTGTACATGCCGTCCTGGCTCACTTTGAGGAAGTTGTTGTTGCCGAGGTCGAGCACGTCGTCGAGGCAGATGTTCTCCGTGCTGTTGTTTGATGGCAGAGAGAGGTTGCCTCCTGTCCCAATCGTCATGTCCACCTCTCCAAGGTCGTAGTCCTTGTCCACACAACCTACGAGTGTCAAGGCCAATGTCGCAGCCACCCATAAGGGTGCGACACTAATGATTCGTCTGATTTTCATTTATCTACGCATGTTGTTTATTTCCAAAGATGCAAAATTAAGGCTTTTTTACATAAATAATAGGTGCAAGCAAGTTAAATAATCAAAAAAGGGGGATTTTTGAGAGATGGGAGGGCTGCAACAATGTTGCAGCATAGGAGACGGACAAGCGATGGAAGGGGCTGATGGATGAGCGGAGAAGCAACCGGGCGGGCTCTCTGGTGAGAGCCCGCCCGGCATGTTGTAGATGCGTGAGGGGGATGTCAGTTGTTGACGGAGCCTCCCACGATGTCGAGCAGTTCGTTGGTGATGGCCTGCTGTCGGCTCTTGTTGTACTGGAGGTTGAGCTCGCGGAGCAGTTCGTCGGCGTTGTCGGTGGCCGTCTGCATGGCCACCATTCTTGCGGCGTGCTCCGAGGCGTTGCTGTCGAGGAGAGCGGTGTAGAGGGCGAGGTGTGCCAATTTGGGTATCAGCACGCCGAGGACGGTGTCCATGTCCGGCTCTACGAGGAAGTTGTCGTTGAGCGGTTTGACGTTTTCCTTTTCCCTCTCTTCGTCATCCTTGTGATGCTTCTTGAGGTAGTCCTGCGCCTTTTTGGTGATGATGTTCGTCGTGAGGTCCCTCTCGTGGTCCTGCTCCAGTTCCGTCTCCACGTCGATGGGTAGGAAGGTCTTTCTTGTGAGGATTTGCGAACCTGCGCTCTTGAAGTGGTGGTAGATGAGTTCCACTTTGTCGAGTTCCCCCATTCTGAACTTGGCCCCCAGTTCGGTTGCGATGTTGATGCAATCCAAGGAGTTGGGCTTGTCGGCAAGAGCCGTGAAGTCCCCCGCCGACTTGAGTCCGAGTTTGTTCACCTTTTCAGCCACCTTTCTTCCGATAGGATAAATGAGAATGTTATCCTTTCCGAGATGTTCGTATTCCGCAATGGCCTGCTGCATGAGCTTGATGACATTGGAGTTGAATCCTCCGCACAAGCTGCTGTTGGACGCGAAGACGACGAGCGCCACCTTCTTCACCTCCCTTGGCATCTCATAGATGGTATTGGCTTCAGCGTCAGAAGCGAGGAAGGTTTTGAGGATGTGCTCGAGCATGCTCTCGTATGGCAGCATCTTCTCTATCTGCACCTGTGCGTGGTGCAGTTTCGATGAAGCCACCATCTTCATGGCACTTGTAATCTTTCGCGTGCTGTTGACAGATGCGATGCGGTTTTTTATCTCTTTGAGCGATGGCATAGGCTGTTACTGCTTGAATTGTGCTGCGATGTCGGCCATGGTGCTCTCGATGACCTTTGCCGTGTCGTCGTCGATGACCCCACTTCCGAGTTTGTCGATGGCCTCTTGCTGGCTTGACCTCATCTTCTCGAGGAAGAGGTCCTGGCACCTTCTCACCTCCGTCACCGGCACGTCGTGCATCAGTCCGCGTGTGCCGCAATAGAGGATGGCGATTTGCTCTCCCACGGGCATGGGGCTGTACTGCGGCTGTATGAGGAGCTGGTTGTTCTTCCTACCCCTGTCGAGCGTCATGGCCGTCACGGCGTCCATGTCGCTTGAGAACTTCGAGAAGGCCTCGAGCTCCCTGTACTGTGCCATGTCGATTTTCAGCGTACCAGCCACCTTCTTCATACTCTTGATTTGGGCCGAACCACCCACACGGCTCACCGAGATACCCACGTTGATGGCGGGTCGGAAGCCTTGGTTGAAGAGGTCGCTCTCAAGATAAATCTGTCCGTCGGTGATGGAGATGACGTTGGTGGGAATGTAGGCCGACACGTCGCCCGCCTGGGTCTCGATGATGGGCAGTGCGGTGAGCGAGCCACCACCCTTGACATGCCCCTTCATGCACGCCGGCAGGTCGTTCATCTGCTCCGCCACCTCCTGCTGGTCGTTGATGCGCGCCGCTCTTTCGAGCAAGCGGCTGTGGAGGTAGAAGACGTCGCCCGGGTAAGCCTCGCGGCCGGACGGCCTGCGCAGGATAAGCGACACCTCGCGGTAAGCCACGGCCTGCTTGGAGAGGTCGTCATAGACGACGAGGGCCGACTCGCCCCTGTCCCTGAAGTACTCGCCGATGGCAGCCCCTGCGAAGGGAGCATAGTACTGCATGGCAGCCGGGTCGGCAGCCGTAGCGGAGACGATGATGGTGTAGGGCATGGCTCCGTGCTCCTTGAGGTTCTGCACGAGCGCCGCCACGGTGGAGGCCTTCTGTCCGATGGCCACATAGATGCAATAGACAGGTTTTCCTGCCTCGTAGAAACTCTTCTGGTTGATGATGGTATCGACAGCGATGGCCGTCTTTCCCGTCTGTCGGTCGCCGATGATGAGCTCTCTCTGTCCCCTTCCGATGGGGATCATGGAGTCCACGGCCTTCAGTCCGGTCTGCAGCGGCTCCTTGACGGGCTGCCTGTAGATGACGCCCGGCGCCTTCCTGTCGAGAGGCATCTCGTATGCGTTGGAGAGGTCGATGTCTCCCTTTCCGTCGATGGCCTGTCCGAGCGGGTTGATGACGCGCCCGAGCATGTTGTCATTGACGCGAATGGAAGCGATGCGCCTTGTACGCTTGGCCACCATGCCCTCCTTGATGCCGGAGGTGGTGCCGAGCAGCACGCATCCCACGTTGTCCTCCTCGAGGTTCATAACGATGGCCATGGTCCCGTTCTCGAATTCGAGGAGTTCGTTGGCCTCCGCGTTTCTAAGTCCGTAGATGCGGGCCACTCCGTCGCTCACCTCGAGCACCGTCCCCACCTCGTCGAATTTCTCATTGTTGCTGATGCCTCTCAGTTGCTGCATCAGCACCTCTGACACTTCGCTTGGTTTTATTTTGTCAGACATTTTTCGTTATTCGGTTTACGTTGTTTAAGGTGATTACTTTGATAACTGTGCCAGGATGGCGCGTAGCTGGTTTTGTATGCTTGCGTCGAGCCTGTACGTGTCATACTCGAGGATGTAGCCCCCGATGATTTCGGGGTTCACCTCGGTCTGAAACTCCACAGTACCGTTAGTTCTGCTCTCCACCTTCTGCCTCATCTTCCTTTCAATGTTGGGTGTGACTGGCACAGCGGTGATGAGCCTGCCCATGGTGATGTTGTTCTGCTTTCTGTAGAGCGTGGTGTAGGATGCGGCCATGAAATGAATGGCACTCTCCCTGTCCTCTTCAAGGACGAGGTCAATGAACCTCTTGGTGAGCGGCGTCACCCCTCCCCCTGATGCGGTTTGGAGCAGGCTGCTCTTCTTTTCCTTTTCGAGCATGGGGTTGTCGATGGTGAATCGGAGTTGTGGCACCTTGATGAAGCTTTGCACGAGTGTGCTCATCTCCTGGTAAACCACCTTTTCGATTTTTGCCTCGGTAGCGCTTTTGAGCAGCGCCCTGGCATACCTTACTGCAATGACACCTGTTTCCATGTCGCTCACTTCTTAGCGTTGTCCAAAGCCACCTCGTCGAGCAGTCGGTCAATGAAATCCATCTGCGCTTTGTCGGTCGATAGCTTTTCTCTCAGCACTTTCTCGGCAATTTTCACGGACAGCTGAGCCACCTGCGCCCTGATGTCGCTGATGGCGCTCTGCCTCTCGCTCTCGGCCTCCGCTTTCGCCTCTTGAATGATGCGAGCTCCTTCGGCCTTCGCCTTGTCCTGAGCCTTGCCCACGATGGCGTCGCGCGTGTCGGCGGCATCCTTCAAGATGCGTGCCTGCTCCGTGCGAGCCTCCTGCAGGATGGATTCACCTTCTTGTTGTATGTTGGCAAGCTTGTCGTTGGCCTCGTGCGCCTTTCTGAGACTGTCGTCGATGAAAGCCTTGCGCTCCCTGACCATGTTGGTGATGGCAGGAAAGCCCCACTTCCACAAGATGAACAGTACGACGAAAAACGTGATGGTCATCCAGAAGAGCAAGCCACTACTCGGAATCAATAAATCCATAGGTTTGAACTAAAATGAGATAGTCAAAAGAAAACGTTATGTCCGCGCTTATCCCACGCAGAGGAATGCGATCACGGCAGCGAAGAGTGCGACACCCTCGATGAGTGCTGCCGCCACAATCATGTTGGTGAAGAGTTTGTTCATCACTTCCGGCTGCCTTGCCATGGCGTCCATGGCCTGACCGCCAATCCTACCGATGCCGATACCGGCTCCAATTGCTGCGAGACCTGCACCTACTGCGGCGCCGAACTTTGCAATGCCTTCTACTGCTAATAATGTTGAGATCATAATTTGTAATTTTTAAATTGTTGATATTGTTTGTGATTGATAATCTAAGGGGTTATAGGATGCTATAGGAGTCTATAGGATGCCATAGGAGGCTATAGATACTATAGGGGGCTATAGATGCTATAGGGGCATGGCCTATGCGTGCTCCTCCTCTGGGACGTGGCGGGCCAGCCCGATGAAGATGGCGCTGAGCATGGTGAAGACCATGGCCTGGATGAAGCAGACCAACACCTCGAGGGTGGACATGAATACGCTCATGATGACGCTCACGGTGCTCATTCCAAGGAAGACCCCCATGGGCTTGGCGGCTACGAGGAAGATGATGCAGACGAGCGAGATGGCGATGGCGTGCCCTGCCATGATGTTGGCGAAGAGACGAATCATGAGCGCGAAGGGCTTGGTGAAGATTCCCACGAACTCGATGGCCGGTATGAGCGGGAAAGCCTTTAGTGCGAGTGGCACGTCGGGCCAGAAGATGTCCTTCCAATAGTGCTTGTTTCCACTGAACTGCACGATGACGAAGGTGCAGAAAGCGAGGAAGAACGTGATGGCGATGTTGCCGGTGATGTTTCCTCCTCCCGGTGGGAACGGGATAAGTCCCATGATGTTGCAAGTGAAGATGAAGAAGAAGCAGGTGAGGAGATAGGGGCAGTATTTCTCATAGCCCTTGCCCACTCCCGGCTTGATGATTTCATCCACGACATACATGACAAGCATCTCGATGAAGCCCGTGAAGCCCCCCGGTGCCTTGTCGCTCGCCTTGTGCTTGCGATACCACCTTGCAGGAATGAGGATGCACAGGAGCAAGACGATGACGCTGATGAACATCGTCGCCACGGTCTTGGTGATGGAGATGTCGAAAGGTCTCTTCTCTCCCTCGCCGGTGAGTTCCACAATCTTCCCCTCGTTGTCGCCCTTGGTGGGGATGGCGAGGTTGTAGGGCCCCATCCGATAACCATTGCCGTCGGCATGGTGCTCGAACTTGGAACTACAGAAGACGTGCCACCCTGTGGAGCTGTTCACGATGACCGGCAGGTGGATGACCACCGGCTTGTCGCCCACGTCAGTGATATGCCACTCGTAGGAGTCCTTGATGTGCTCGAGGACGATGTGCGAGATGTCGAGGCTTTCCCCCTCCTTCTCGGCAGCCATGGCCGGCGCCGCCAACCATAGCAGCAGTGCGAAACAGAGCAGTTTTTTGATATATTTCATTTCATTTCAATATTTTAAAGATAAGCGTTACGACCACCATGGCCAAGTAGAGTGCTATCACCATCGCCGCGAAGTGCATGGTCTGCACCTTGTCGTGCGAGAAGAGCATGAAGAGCCCCACGGCAGCGACTGTGAGTGTGAACCTGACAGCCACCATGATGAAGTGGAAGACCACCATGTTGTCGGGCGAATGCCTCTGCACCATCCTGAGCCCTCCGATGTAAGCCATGGTGAGCAGCGTGTAGAGCAGCACGGTGGCGAAGATGACAGCGGTGCTCATGCCTCCTTGTTGGCGCCTCTCACCGCCTTCACCATGAACAGCGCATCGAGCGCGTCGGTCAAGATGAAATAGATGGAGAAGACGATGACGAACGGCAGCAGCTCCCTGCCCCTCAGCCCCGAGAGGGCCATGAACGCCCCTATGACGGCCAATGCCGCAAGAAGCCTTGCCGTGGCGTATGTGAGGAACGGTGCAAGCGTGATGCTGCCTCTGGCAGTCTCTCTCTTGAGCAGCCCTGTGAAGCACGCGCTTGAGAGCAGTGAGAAAGCCACTCCAACGGCGAGGTGCTCCACCTTCGCGCTGATGATGTAGGTGTTGATGCCTACGAGCGCCACGAGCGTGATGCCGGCGGTGAGCCACAGTGCGCCCTTCCAGTATGCCTTGTGAAGCGCCTGCTTGCCCTTTCCGCTCATATCACCTCCACGCACAGGCTGACCGTGTTTTTCTGCACCTCCACGAAGCCCCCGTTGATGTCGAGCTGGTGGACGCCCTCAGCGTTTCGGTATTCCACCACACCCTTCTGCAATGCAGAGATGATGGGTGCGTGGTTGTTGAGAATCTCGAAGTTTCCGAGAATTCCCGGCACCTTGACGCTTTCGGCCTCCCCGTTGTAAGCCACGCTTTCCGGTGAAACGATTCTGAGCTTGAGCATGGTCCTTTATCCTTTGGCTTGTTCGAGGAGTTTCTTGCCCTTGGCGATGGCATCCTCTATGGTTCCCACGTTGAGGAAAGCCTGCTCTGGCAGGTCGTCCACCTCACCGTCGAGTATCATGTTGAAGCCCTTGATGGTGTCCTCGATGGAAACCATGACACCCTTGACGCCGGTGAACTGCTCTGCGACGGAGAATGGCTGTGAGAGGAAACGCTGCACGCGCCTTGCCCTGTTCACGGTGAGCTTGTCCTCGTCGGAAAGCTCGTCCATGCCGAGGATGGCGATGATGTCCTGCAACTCCTTGTATCTCTGTAGTATCTGCTTCACCCTCTGTGCGCAGTCGTAATGCTCCTTGCCCACAATGAGCGGGTCGAGGATGCGCGAGGTGCTGCCCAATGGGTCCACGGCGGGATAGATGCCGAGCTCGGTGATCTTACGGCTCAGCTCCGTGGTGGCGTCGAGGTGTGTGAAGGTGGTGGCGGGTGCAGGGTCGGTGAGGTCGTCGGCCGGCACATACACAGCCTGCACGGATGTGATGGAGCCCTTCTTGGTGGAAGTGATTCGCTCCTGCATGGTACCCATCTCCGAAGCGAGGGTTGGTTGGTAACCCACAGCCGAAGGCATACGACCAAGCAGGGCCGACACCTCGGAACCAGCCTGTGTGAAACGGAAGATGTTGTCGATGAAGAAGAGGATGTCGGCAGCTTCTCCGTCCTTTCCACCATTGTCGCGGAACTCCTCGGCCACGGTGAGGCCCGACAGTGCCACGGAAGCACGTGCCCCCGGCGGCTCGTTCATCTGTCCGTAAACGAGCGTGGCCTGGCTCTTCTTGAGTTCCTCCGGGTCCACGAGTGAGAGGTCCCATTTCCCCTCGTCCATGGCCTTCTTGAATTTCTCTCCATACCTGACGACGCCGCTCTCAATCATCTCGCGAATGAGGTCGTTGCCCTCACGAGTGCGCTCTCCCACGCCGGCGAAAACGGAGTAGCCGTTGTGGCCCTTGGCGATGTTGTTGATGAGCTCCATGATGAGCACGGTCTTACCCACACCGGCACCGCCGAACAGTCCGATTTTTCCTCCCTTCATATAGGGTTCGAGGAGGTCGATGACCTTGATACCGGTGGAGAGCATCTCCTTCTGTGTAGAGAGTTCCTCAAACTTCGGGGCCTCGCGGTGGATGGGGTACGCCCCCCGCATGTCGAGTTCCTTCATGCCATCGATGGGTTGTCCGATGACGTTGAGCATTCTACCCTTGATTTGGTCTCCTGCAGGCATGAGGATGGGGAATCCCGTTGAGATGGCCTCAAGCCCTCTCTGCAGTCCGTCGGTGTTGTCCATGGCGACACATCTGACGGTGTCCTCTCCGATGTGCTGCTGCACCTCTACGATAAGCTCCCTTTTGTCGGGCCTGATGATTTTAAGTGCGTCGTGAATTTTGGGTAGCACCTTCTCCGGGTCGAGCCCCTTTGTGTCGTAATAGACATCAATGACGGGCCCGATGATTTGAGAGATGCGTCCGTTGAGTTGTGACATAAGCTTATAGTGTTTAATATTAAAATTTTCGGTTTAAGTTCTTAAGTATCCCTTGTGATTAGTTCCTTATTAAGTCGGCGCAAAAATAGTGATTTTTTTGCCAACTTGCAAGTAAACGCCCTACAAATTTCCCATGTACCTCCCAATTAAATAATAAAATATGTAAAAAAGACAAGTTTGCCAAGCATCATGGTGCCCTTGGCAGATGTTTCCCTACTCGGCGGCACCGTCTTTCTCAAGCGGTGCTGAAGGCTTTCTCATGCGGTGAAGAAGGCCACGACGGCCAGTGCAGCGAGACCTACGAAAGCCCCGAGCAAGGCCTTTGGAGCCACGTTGCGCACATACCACATCACGGGAATCCTCTCCATCTTGAGCAGCGCCACCCCGCTCATGGAGCCCACGGCGAGGACGTTTCCTGCAATGGCCGAGCAGTATGCCATCACCTTCCAATAGATGCCGTTGGTGGTAAAGGCCGCGGCGTATGCCCCCTGCCCCACCATGCCATCGTCGGCGACGTGGTACAAAGAGCAGAAGGAGAGAGCTGTCGCGAAATTGTCGAGGACGCTGCTGACGCCCCCTGCAATCACACCCATCACCCATACGTTGTGCACATACATGTCACATTGGCGCGCGAGCCACCTGACGGCCCCCGTCTCCTCTACGACACCCACGGCAAGCATGAGTCCCATGACAAAGAGCATCATCTGCAGCACACCATATTGCAAGACCCTTGGTATCCTGCGCTCAATCATCTTCTCCACGTTGAAGAGGCGGTGGTTGAAGATTTCATTGACTATCCACAATACGGATAGCACGCACAACGCCCCGAGGAAGGGACTTAGTTTGGTGATGTTATGGAAGGTGGGAATGAACCACAGTCCACCTATTCCCACGAACAGCATCAACATCCTCTGCCACACGTTGAGGTTGGTGTCGTCGCCCCGATACGGCAGCGGTTTCCACGCGATGTCCACCCTTTCGGGCAGCGACCTGCCGAGGAGCCATGTGGGGATTGCCCATGCCAAGATGCACGGGATGAGCAGTGTCATGGAGAAGTTGGATGCCGTGACCGCCCCCGTGTTCCACAGGAAGACGCCCGTGGGGTCTCCGATGACGGTGAGTGCTCCCCCGGCGTTTGCCGCCACCACCACGGCACTTCCGTAGATGATGCGCAGCCTCCTGCCAGAGAGCAAGTTGTGCACGACGACGAGCATGAGCGCCGTCGTGGTGAGGTTGTCAAGATTGGCGGAGATAAAGAATGTGAGGGCCGACACGGACCAGAGCATCCTCCTGCTCTTGCGTGTCCTCACCATGGGCGTGAGGAAGTCGAAACACCCGTTGTTGTTGAGAATCTCGACAATGGTCATGGTGGCGAGCAGGAACAGCACAAGTTCGGCAGCCGTCCCGACATATTTCAGGAAGATGTTCTGCGCGATGTAATGCTTCACGGCAGTGCTTGTGGCGACTGCTCCGTTGAGGAAATCGACGTAGTCTCCCTGGTGCTCCCGCATGACAAAGTCCGTCCCATAGCAAATATAGAGCACCCATCCGAGTGTTCCAGCGAACATGGCCACGGCAGCCTTGTTGATGTTGGTCAACTGTTCAGTGGCGATGAGCACGAAGCTCACGAGCAATATGGCGACGATGATGAGTGTCATGTTCCAAGCTTTTCCCGAGGTGTTTCTACGTCAATGCAAAGTTAAAGATTATTTTTTCTTCGTGCAAGTGTTTTCCGTTTTTTTTGGCGTTTTTCGTGGCAGCGGAGTGATGTTTTGGGGGTCGTTCACTCCTCTGTGGCGTGTTGCGCAAGGGCTGCTGCATCCACTTCCCTTTCAAGGTCGTGCCACAGGTTGTCGTCGGGCACGGGAGCTGTGACGGAGACCTTGAGGTGTGACACGGGGTGTTCGAACTCCACCTTTCGCGCGAGCAATGAGATGCTCCCGTCGGGGTTGGACCGCTTGGCGCCATATTTGAGGTCGCCCTTGATGGGATGGCCCAAGGCAGCCAACTGGCACCTGATTTGGTGGTGCCTGCCGGTGAGGAGTTTCACCTCGAGCAGTGCATAGCGCGGGGTCTTGGCAAGCACTTTGTAGGTGAGGACGGCCTTCTTGGCACCGGGCTTCTCCCTGTCGTGCACGTAACTCTTGTTCTGCTTCTCGTTGCGGGTGAGCCACCCTTCCAGGACGGCCTGGCTTTCCTCCGGTGCGCCCTGCGTGACAGCCCAATAGGTCTTGTCCACCTTTCCCTGCCGGAACATGTCGTTGAGACGGGCGAGGGCCTTTGAGGTCTTGGCGAAAACGACAACACCGGCGACGGGCCTGTCAAGGCGGTGCGCGACACCGAGGAAAACGTTCCCCGGCTTGTCGTGCTCCGCCTTGAGGTAGTCCTTCACACTTTCCGAGAGCGGTGTGTCGCCCGTCTTGTCTCCCTGGACGATTTCCCCACTCTCCTTGTGTACGACGATGAGGTGGTTGTCTTCGTAGAGTACCTTCATGCCGTCGCTGTTCGTCACATGTTCATGCCGCCGTCAACCTGGATGACCTGTCCGGTGACATACGAGGACATGTCGCTGGCGAGGAAGGTTGCCACGTTGGCGATGTCGTCCACGGTGCCGCCCCTGCGGAGAGGTATCTTGGCCACCCATTCCTTGCGCACGTCTTCGGGCAACTGGGCCGTCATGGCTGTCTCGATGAAGCCCGGTGCGATGGCGTTGGCCCTCACCCCGCGGCTGCCCATCTCCTGGCCGATGCTCTTTGCCAGAGCGATGAGGCCGGCTTTCGAGGCTGCGTAGTTGCACTGTCCTGCGTTGCCATGCACGCCGACGACCGACGACATGTTGATGATGGAACCACCGCGCTGCCTCATCATGATGGGTGTGCAGGCATGTATGAAGTTGAATGCCGACTTGAGGTTGACGGTGATGACGGCATCCCACTGTTGCTCTGTCATGCGGAGCATGAGGCCGTCCTTGGTGATGCCGGCGTTGTTGACGAGGATGTCAATCCTGCCGAAGTCAGCGTGTATCTGCTTGACCACCTCCTCCGTCTCAGCGAAGTTGGCGGCGTTGCTGGCGTAGCCCTTGGCCTTGACCCCGAGGGCGGCTATTTCCGCTTCGGTAGCCTTTCCGTTCTCGTCGATGACGAGGTCAGTGAATGCGATGTTTGCACCCTCTTGTGCGAATTTCAATGCGATAGCCTTTCCGATACCGCGTGCCGCCCCAGTGATGAGTGCGGTCTTGCCTTTCAGTAAATCCATAAGTAAAAAAGAAGTTATAGAATTGTCATTTGTTGATGCTTTTGCCCAAGGCGCCATACACCACCTTTGCCACGAGCGGCTTGCTGGTCTCCTCGGTGAGCCCCCTTCCTAATCGCCCGTAGATGTAGGGCACCTCGAGGCCCTTGATGCAATAGTGAGTGATGTCGGCCACAAGTTCCACGTTCTCGATGTCAAACTCCCCGTCGGCCTTTCCCTCTGCATAGACCTTTCTGAAGAGTTGTATCTCGTCCTCGTCGAAATGCTTGCGTATCTTCTCCACCGTCCAGATGTTCCGGAAGAACTCAGCGCGCAGGTTTCCGTTTCTCACCACGGTCTCCTTGATCATGTTGAGGTGGGTGTAGATGAGTTCGATGATCTTGTCTTGCGGCTGTATTTTCTTCGCAGCCACCTCGTCGAGCTTGTCGGAGAGGCGCTCCAACTCCGACTCGATGACGGCGGAGTAGATATCCTCCTTGCTTTTAAAATAGGTATAAAGCGTCCTTCTCCCCTTGCCGGAGGCAACGGCGATATCATTCATGGTGGTATTCTCCAACCCCTGCTTGGCGAAGAGCTTCCTTGCCACATCGACAAGCGTCTGACGTGTTTTTGAAATAGACATGATGCTCAGTTTTGGGGCACTTTTTTGCACAGTACCCATTGCGTGTGCAAAAATAGCGTTTTTATTTCATTCCGACAAGATTTTTGAAGATTTTTTATAACATGGTTGCTGTGATACAGCCAGAAACGGAACAAGCGAGGTGTGGCAATGAAGTCGCACCTCGCTTGTGGAGTGAAGGGTTGGATGGGTTAATATCCGATGGGGTGATTGAGTTCGATGATGATGTCCTCGCTGAAATTGAGGGCTGTACGAATGGCGTCTTGGTCCATCATGGCCCTTGCGACGGTTTTGAGGCCGAGAGCGGTGCATGCCAAGTAGATGTTTTGTGAGACGTATCCCGTGTCGATGTCACCATAATGGGCGTTTTTCCTTCGCGCATTGCTTTGGTCGCTGACGAGGAGGAGTGTCATGGGGGCATCCTTGACGAACTGCTGTCCGGCGACGAGCGCGTCGATGATGTTCTTGTCGGAGACGGGAACAAGTGTGTTGGCTTTCTGGTCATAGCGGCACACGCCCTTCACCGTGCAAACATAGACCTTTACATCCTGCATGTTGACGGCCGACGGTGCTGTGATTTTCCCTGTTGCCTGGTCGCTGATGCCGGTGGCGGCCCAGAGCAGGGTGGAGAGGGTGGCCATGTCGATTTCCTTGTTGCTGTATTCTCGATAAGACCTGCGGGTTTTCAGTGCTTCACCAAGGGGCATGGAAGACCTGCGGGTTTTCAGTGTCTCACCAAGGGGCATGGAAAGTTTGCTGACATCGGGCTGCGGCAGTTGCACCGTTCCTTGCGCCATCATGCCGGAGCAAAAGGCGAGGCAAAAGCATATTGACAAGATTTTCTTCATGTTGTTTTGGGTATTAAGAAGTGAATAAATAACTAAAGTTTCCCACCTTATTTTATCACGAATTAGAGAATTAAAGAATTTTCCATCATAATGGAATTTACGAGAATTTGAGATGAAATGACAAGTCATTTCCTAACTCTATCGTGTAAGTTTCACGTCGCTTGCGACGATAATTCTTCAAAATTCTCTTCATCTGTATATGAATTCTCAAATTCTTAAATTCGTGATAAAATAATACTTTTACGTAATTTAAAAAGGTGGGAAACTTCAATAAATAAGGGGCTACGGCTGTTTCTTTGGGGTTATTCGTCGCCCAATTTCTTGCCGGACATCAGGATGTCCACAAGAGGCTTGTCCTTGTAGTCGTTCTTGGCCTGGTCCCAGAAGCCGAAGTCGGCATCGTAGCACCATGTGGTCCATGCGATGTTGAACTCATCGAAGACGGCAAGCATGTCCTTCGTCCATTTGTATGCCAGTTCACGGTCCACCGGCTCGTAAACGCCCCACTCGCCGCAGAAGAGTTGCAAGCCGTATTTGGCAGCCACGTCAATGGCATCCTTGAAGTCGGCCCTAATCTTGTCGATGTTCCATTCCTGCGTGAGATACTGCTCAATGTGTGGTTTCACGCTGTCGGGAGCCGCGTCATAGTCTTCCTGGGTGATGAGCTTACCGGGGTAGCTGACCTTTCCCTTGTATTGTCCAACGGGTGTCCATGGTGCGCCGTAGTGCGTCAGGAGCATGGGGTTGTAGTAGTGGAAGGAGAGGATGATGTTCTTGTCCCCCTCGGGCACCTTGAGGTATTTCATCGTCTCATACCCCTGCCATCTGTTGGAGCCCACGACGAGCGTCCTTTGCGGTTCCCGCTCGCGCAGGGCCTTGTGCACCTTGGCCACCAGTTGGTTCCACTGCTCGTGCTCCTCGGCCACGGGTTCGTTCATGAACTCGTATGCCACCCAGTCGTTGTCATACTCCTTGAAAGCGTCGGAGAGTTGGTACCACAGGTTGATGAGCCCTTGCTGTGCCTCCTCCGAGGTGAAGAGGGTGTTGGCGTCAGCCCCGCCCTCGTTGGCAGCGTTGAAGTAATGCGAGCGGATGATATGCAGGTCGATGATGGCCCTGAGGTTGTGCTTTCTCGCCAGTTTCAGTGCATTGTCGAGCAGTTCCCATGCCTCGTCGAGTTTGTTGCCTTCCTCGTCCCAGAACTGCACCTCGTCGATGGGGATGCGCACGAAGTCGAAGCCGAGTTGCTCGAGACGCTCGAAGTCATCCTCCTGGATGTGCGCCTTTCGCCCCTCTCCGCGCTCCTCCGACTGCGAGAGCCAGTGGCTGAGATTTGTTCCGCGCTTGATGCGGAAGTTGTTCACATTGTTTTCCTTGTTCTCCCCTCCGCAAGAAATGAGGAGGAAGGCGGCAACAAAGCATGCCGCGAATGAAATGATGAGTTTTTTCATTGATTGGGTATGTTTAAGGTGAAATCATTCTTTCCGCTTCCAATAATCTTTGAATGGACAAAGATACGAACAAGAGCTGAATTTTGCAAGCATAATTTGATTTTTTGCATGTGAAACCCAACAAAATACCTCTACTTTTCGTAAATTTGCGGCGAAAATGGAAAAGAAGAAGAAATTGTTGCCTTTTTTGGCACTCCTCTCGTGCCTGTTATGGCTGTCGTGCAACGATGAGCCTGAAGTCCAGGACGAGGAAGTCACTCGCTTTGTCGAGGTGGACTACCCCACTCCCAACGTTGCTCCCGACTCAGTGAACGAGATACTTGGCGTGGTCCTTCACCACACCGCCCTTCCCACCGTAGAGGACGCCCTTCGTGAGTTGACACGCCCTCGCGGCGTGAGTTCACACACCGTTGTCGATACCGACGGGACGCGCTACATCCTCGCCCCCTTGGAGGCGGTGACGTTCCACGCCGGCCTGTCGATGCTCAACGGCCGTGAGCGCTGCAACAAGTTCTGCATCGGTTTGGAGTTTCAGGGCAACACCGCCCAGCAACCCCTCACACCCGCGCAAATTGCGAGCGGTGTGGAGTTTCTGCTCCCCATCATCACAGCCCATCACATCCCCCTTGAGAACATCGTGACCCACAAGATGGTTCGCGACAATTTCATGCACCAGCATCCCGAGAAGCGGTGCAAGGACAAGGTGGACCTCTCCACGCATGAGTACATCCGCTTCATGGACGCCTTGAAGAGTGCCTTGGACTCCTTGGAATCTTCTAACGAATGACAAGCCGCCAACCACACAAGAAACGCAAGAAGCGCACCTCCTCCACCTCCGCCAAGGGATGGAGGAAGTCTCTCGAACTCTTTTCGGGCCGCTTGGTGAAGTGGCTCGTCCTGATTGTTGTGGTGGCTGCCATCATTCACGCCCTCTTCCCTGGTTTTCCACGCTCTCTGTTCCCCTCCTACTCGCCCGCCCCCTCCGGCAACCCCTACGACGGCATCGACGTTTCCAAATACCAAGGCAACATCAACTGGAAGAAGGTGAGCCAAAACCGGAACATACAATTTGTGTATATCAAGGCAACGGAGGGTGCCTCCCTTGTGGACCGCAACTACAAGCGCAACATCCGGGGCGCACGCAAGGCAGGCCTCCGCGTGGGAAGCTACCATTTCTTCAATGCCCGACGCTCTGCCAAGGAACAGTTTGAGCATTTCCGACGCCATGTGAAGAAAAGCGAGCAAGACCTCCTGCCCATGGTCGATGTGGAGGAGTCGGGCGTGCGGGGCCTCAGTCGCAGCGACCTTCAGCAGCGTCTCAACGAGTTCATGCAGTTGGTGAAACAGGAATACGGCAAGTATCCCCTGCTCTACAGCCAATACGGTTTCTACAACAAGATGCTGGCACCCGAGTTCAACAAATACTTCATCTTCATCGCCCGCTACGGCAAGTCCACGCCCAATCTCCACGGTCCGGGGAAGCACAACATCTGGCAGTTCACCGAGAAAGGGCGAGTGCCCGGAATATCCGGCCATGTGGACTTGGACAAATTCGACAACGGCACGACCTTGCGCGACATCCTCCTGCATTAGGTGCCGAGGGATGCTTTGCAAGAAATGGAGAAAAGCACAAAAAAAGTGAAAATATGCACCAAAAGAAACCAACAACGAAAAATTTTTGCTACTTTTGCAACATTGTAAACACTAAATCCTACAAATATG
>CADBBP010000047.1 GCA_902792855.1 uncultured Prevotellaceae bacterium | reverse complement strand
ATAATAGTCTTTTTCTCATAGCAATAGCGTTGGACATGCAAAAATATGAAATTTTTTCGTCATCAGAAAATTTTCGACTTGTGATAAGCGTTGTTGTTTGTGTTAATAAAACTTAAATGAATTTTTCAACGTGCTTGTTGTCAATGATTTAAAATCAAATTCTCGCGAAACGTTGGGAAAACAAAAAAGCGTCAAAATCCTTTTTTCAATAGATTATTATTCCTATATTTGCACCGATTTCATTCACCCCAAATCGTTAATAATATGAAAGGATTAAAACTATGGTGCCAAAAAACTGTTCTCCATCAAGTGCTGCCTATAATCTTACTATTATGATGAGGTTGCTTTCATTCATCCTGATCGTTGTCGCCCTCTGCCCAGTCAGAAGGTCATAATAATTCTGGATTTATACAATATTTGTAGGCTTTGCTCGTTTAAAAAGTATGAAAACACCCTGCAAGAATGAGGCTTACCTTGTCATCATTGATATACCTCAGGAACTGATGTTCCCGGGCACGCTGAGTACGAGCTACGACTTGGGCTACACATACGGCAATGCACCTGGAAAGCATTTCCAACTTAGCAGGGTGACGGAAAACTACTACCGAAAGGAGGGCGGTGAAGCAGCAGGGGATAGCATCTCTAACACACATTCGTTCTACTACGACCCCAACGGCAACTTGAAGAGCGAATTTGTGGCGAGGGATCGCCTTGGCAACAGCACGACCAACAACATTTCGAGGCGTAAACTGCTGTGGGATGGGCAGAACCGCATAAGGGGCATCTCGGAGGACGGCTACGTGTCGCTCTACTGGTACGACGCCGACGGCAACCGCACGGTGAAGGAGCATCTCGGCGGCGAGGCGGTATGGGTGAACGGCACCAAGGCTGGGGTGAAAACCGACAGCATGGAATACTCCATCTACCCCAGTCCATACATCTCCATCACCGGCAACCGCTGGACGAAGCACTACTACATCGGATCGGAGCGCATCGCGTCGAGGACGGGAACGCTCGGGGATTTCGCCGCCCTGCACACCCCTGACAACCATTCGGCGGGGAACGGTCAGGTGGCTTCCGTGAATTATGCCGCAATTCGTCAGACGGAGGAGGATTCCATCGCCTCTTATTACGCACAACTCGGAGTGCCATACGAGGCTCTGAGCAACAAATGTGAATAGACCCCAAATTATAAACAAGAAAATATGGGGACAATATGATTACTTCTCAATACTTCAATAAATCCTTATATGTCAGTTAAAAAACAAACACAAAAAATATGAAAAGACTAACATTGATGATAGCTCTTGCCTTTCAAGCAATCTTGTCTATCCATGCACAAGTGAAAGCACGTATAGAATTACCTTACAAAGAAGAAATACGCGATTATCGCATCATCCCTATGAAAGAGAAAGGAGTGCTGATTGCCACGCTTTCAGTGAAATCGTCGGATGGTATGCGAATGTTGAAGCTAACCCATTACGACACTGATCTTCAGCTGGTGAAGAGCGATTCCACACAGTTGGACCGAAGCATGGACTTTGATGAATACCTGTACGACGATGGCCGCTGCCTCGTTGTCCTTCGGGAGATGGGGCGTGTGCTGTTGGGGCCACGGAAGGTCATCGGAGACGACGTCGCCATTGTAACCTACATACCCTCCACCCGAGAGATGGGCGTGGTGAACGGGAAATACCCCGAGAACGCCAGCATTGGCATCTTGGCGGCGGGCGACGGCATCATGGCCTTCACCACGAAAAAGCGGTACTTTGACTACATCGGAATGGTGGACCTCTCCACCGGCGACGGACAAATACTCGACCCCGGCATCAGTGGTGGCAGGAGTAAGGAATGCAGCGTCCTGAGGACCATGGTGGTGAATGACGAAGTGCTCTCCCTCGTTCGCACAAAGAAAGGCACCCATCTCGTGAGGTTCGACAGACGGGGTGGGCAAAAGTCGTGCTTCAACCTTACGCAGGACCTTGTGCAAAGGCTGTTGACGGCATCCATCACGGAAAAGGGCGGCAGCCTCTTAGTCACCGGCACATTCACCAACCACAAGAAGAAAAATTACGACCAAGGCATCTACTTCGCCCGAATCGATGGCGACAAGCTCGCCTTCATCCGTTTCTACAACTTCCTCGACCTGCAGCACTTCACCGAGTACATGAGCGGAAGGGGGCAGAGGAAGGTGGAGCGCAAGAAGGAAAGGGCCGAGAGAAAGGGGAAGACGATTCAGATGAACAGCTTGGTCACCTCTCACGGATTGATTGAACATGGTGGCGCATACTACTATGTCGGCGAGGCCTACTTCCCCACCTATGTTGTCATCACCACCGGCTTCTCCACCACCACGGTGTTCGACGGATACAAGTACACCCATGCCGTCCTGGCGAAGTTCGACGCCGATGGGAACCTCTTGTGGGACAACTGCTTTCCAATGGATCCATCGTTCAAACCCAAGAGGGTGATCCATTTTGTGGCGGCGGGATTCGACGGGAAAAACGTCAACGCCCTCTATCCCGACAAGCGGTTGCTCGTATCGAAGCTGTTCCGCGACACGGATGGCGAGGTGGTGCAGGACAAGCAGAAAGAAGTGATGGATACCGGCGACGAGAATGAGGACGTGAAGAAGGCTAAGGACACCGAAACGGCATATTGGTATGGTGACAATTTCCTGGTTCATGGAATACAAGTGGTAAAGAACAATGCGACAGGCGAGCGCAGAAAAGTAATATTCATCAACAAATACTCGATAGAATGAAAACATCAACACGTTTTTTTATGTTTACCGCCTTTTTGGCCCTGGCGTTCTTGATTCCCAACAAGACCTTTTCACAAGCTTTCGACGGAGACATGGACGAGAAAATCCATGCGGGATATCTAAACGTGGATGGTCATTCCGGCGTGGAAATGGAGTGTGTGGAGGGAGCTAATGACTACCTCTCATACGGGTTCTTTGCAAGGGTGTTATTGGGCAATGACGTGGAAAAGAAAAATATGGGATGGGCGGACATCGGCTCTGCAATCTATTTCCATTGGGATGAATTGCTAAAACTCACTTCTAAACTCGACATCCACACAGGCTTCCAATTGAGTTGGCAAAGCGGATGGATTACCGGGGGAATGAGGTATAATTTCAGTGAGCGATGGGGTGTGTATGCTCGCATACAAAAAGGGTTGTTTGACGTGGTACATTCCAAGGATTTCGACTATCCGTATAATGGTCGCAAATTGGGTTTCTCGGTCGGATTAACGTTCAGTTTGCAGTAGAAACTATCGCATCGTACAAATTCTTTTTTATATGACATTCACAAACATTCGCCCTGACGGGCGAGCGGATGGACATAAAGTCCACCCCTACAGCAATGATGGCCTCTTGGATTGCTTGTTGTTAGCAAGAGGAAGGGAAACGAAAACCCGTCCCTACTCTTGCAACATGGGTTGCTGCTCGAGAGGGACGGGGTTGATGGATGTGAAAACATCCTAAGATTTGTAGGTCAAAATGCTTGTCTTACAGCGTAAGTCCGAGATAGACCATGAGGCCGTTCATGAGTATCCAGAAGATGGCGAAAGGCATCGTCTTGCGCATGATGTCGCCGTCTTGACCCTCCATGTCGCAAGCCGCAGTGGCGATGGCGATGCTCTGTGGTGACAGCAACTTGCCACCCTCCGAACCGGCACAGTTGGCTGCGGCGAGCCAGTTGGTCTCGTTGCCAGGTACTCCGAAGAAGGTGGAGTTGTTGACAAGGCCAAGGTCGCTGGCGGCAGTGGCTTGCAGCTTGCCGAAGAGAATGTTGGCATTGGTGGCGCTGCCAGTGACAAACGTGCCAATGGAGCCGATGAGCGGAGCAAAGAACGGGAAGATGCTGCCAGTAAGGGTGACGAGCCCCTTGGCGATGTCGTTGGTCATACCCGCATTGTTCATCAGCATGGCCATGGCGACGAGGCAGCAGATGGTGACGGCGGTCTTCTGAAGATTGATGGTGGTCTTGCCGAGCAGCTTCATCAAACTGCCGAAACTCATGCCCTGTATCAATCCACCGATGGTGGCGCCGAGGAAAATCATCAGGCCTGCATTGGAAAGCCATCCGAACTTGAAAGCATTGTTCGTGCAAGGCAGGTCGAACTTGGTCACCAAGGTCTCGTTCAACAGTTGGTTGATGGGTGGCACAATCTTGCTGGAGATGAGGATGAAGAAAATGATGAGGCCATAGACGCTCCATGCCTTCAAAGTCTTGGTGGTACCAAAATATTTCTTCTCCACCTTCACCTCGTCGGACGGGTCCTCTTTACGAATAAACAACTTGTTGTATATCAGCATGGCGATGATGGCAGCCACGGAACCAAGGATGGCAGGGGTCTCCGGGCCGATAAAATGAGCACAGCAGAACTGCACGATGATGGAGAAGGTACCTACGAACAAAGCCAAAGTGATATTCTTCAAAATCTTCGTGCGGTCGGTCATCATCAAAATGAGGAAAGGAGTGATGTAGAACATCAGCGACAGCTGTACAATAATGAATGTGGCCACCTCGCAGAGCATCTCAGGAGTAGCCACGCCGTCGGCGGCCACCTGGTTGGCCAGGGTGGTGGCGGGAAGACCTACGGCACCGAAGCCCACAGCCACAGTGTTGGCTATCAAACAGATGACGGCAGAGAACATCGGCTTGAAACCCAGGCCGATGAGGATGGCTGCCGGGATGGCCACTGCTGTACCGAAACCAGCCATACCTTCAAGCACGCCACCAAGGCCCCATGTCAAGAGCAGCACAAGGAGCCCTTTGTCCGAGGTCATTTGTATGAACTGCGTCTTGATGGTTTCAATCTCCTTTGTCTCGCAAAGGATGTTGTAACTGTAGATGGCACAGATGATGATGAGGATGATGGGGAAGCAAGCCTTGAGAAGTCCCTCGATGATGGACCAAAAGGCTATGCCGTAGATGGAGATACCGGCATATTTTTCAGGTATAATCCCCAAGGCGGGTGCGGCAAACAATGCCAGAATGATGGTAACAATGAGTGTCACGATGGCACTCTTGTAGCCCGATACTTTGAAGCCCATCATCAATACGATGAGCAAGACAATTGGAATGACCGAAATTAGTGCTGACATAAGTTATTGGTTTTTGATTGTTTAAGCAAGGATGTGGGTTGTCTTTTAATAAACTGGTTGACAAAGGGTTGTCGCCTTTTTGCTGATGGTTTCAAATTAAAGAAGAGAGAACGCCACCTCCATCATGTGTGTGAAGGAAGTCTGTCGCTCCTCGGCGGTGGTGGCAACACCCTTGAGGATGTGGTCGGAAATGGTGCAGATGGTGAGTGCGCGGTTGCCTGAACGTGCGGCATTCATATAAAGTGCGGTGGCTTCCATCTCCACTGCCAGCACACCCATGTTCATCCATTTGTCATTGTGGGCGTTCTCCGTGTAGAACGTGTCGGAGGAGAACACGTTCCCCACCTTATATTTATAGCCTAATCGCTCGCATGCCTCGGCGGCACCACGACACAGGCTGAAATCGGCGATGGGAGCGAATGTGCCGGGAAGTTCATATTGCATGGCATAGTTGGAATTGGTGCAGGAGCCCATGGCTATCACCAAGTCTCCTAAGTTCAAATCCTCGCAAATAGAGCCGGCGGACCCCACGCGAATGATGGTTTTCACGCCGTAGAAATTAAACAATTCATAACTATAGATGCCGATGGATGGTATGCCCATACCATGACCCATCACGCTGACACGCTTGCCTTTATGCGTACCAGTGAAGCCGAGCATGCCACGAACGTTGTTGAATTGAACAGGGTTGTCGAGAAAATTCTCTGCCATGAACTTGGCCCTGAGCGGGTCGCCAGCCATGATGACGGTTTCGGCTATTTCGCCAAATTGTGCCCCTATGTGGGGAGTGGGTGTGTTTGCCATAAGATAGTCGGTTTTGATGATTACATCGGCAAATTTAGCAATTTTTTAGCAAAATCACAATTTTTTTCAATAATTATCGACCAATTAACATTCTTTAGGGGTTGAGGCACTCCATGGTAGCCATTCTGCGAGTATTTCTCAACACGAATTTCCACGAATTAGACATGAATTTTTAATGAAATGAACGTAAATATTTAAAAGTTACCGTAACTCCCCATTTCTCAATTACTTTTTTTACATGATGACGGGCAAAAAGGGGATAATCTCAAAAATATACTACTTCATTTCAAAATTTATCATCCCCAAAAGCTTTCGTATGTCGGCATTATTCCATATCTTTGCATACAAATTTGCTAACAAGCAGAGATTATTTGTGCATAAGAATAACTAAATACCTTAGATACAAGATGATTCAGACCGTAGTGAAGCGCGACGGACGCATCGTTGGCTTCAACGAACAGAAAATCATGGCAGCCATTCGAAAGGCCATGATCCATACCGACAAGGGCGAGGACGAGCGTCTCGTTTACAAAATCACCGACCATGTCGCCCAAAAGGGCGAAAGCCAGATGACGGTGGAGCAAATCCAGGATGCCGTGGAGATGGAGTTGATGAAGTCGAGCCGAAAGGATGTGGCGCAAAAATACATTGCCTACCGCAACCAACGCTCGATAGCCCGCAAGGCAAAGACGCGCGATGTCTTCCTCGACATCGTGAATGTGAAGAACAATGACGTCACCCGTGAGAATGCCAACATGAATGCCGACACGCCGGCGGGAATGATGATGAAATTTGCCTCGGAGACAACGAAGCCTTTCGTCGATGACTACCTGCTCTCAGAAGAGAGTCGCGACGCTGTGGAGCACAACTATTTGCATATCCACGACAAGGACTATTACCCCACCAAGTCGCTCACGTGCGTGCAACATCCCCTCGACCATATTCTCAACTGCGGCTTCATCGCCGGTCATGGTGCGTCGCGCCCTGCACGCCGCATCGAGACAGCCTCCGTCCTGGCTTGCATCTCAATGGAGTGTGCACAAAATGAAATGCATGGAGGACAGGCCATTCCAGCCTTCGACTTCTACCTGGCACCTTACGTGCGCATGACATACATAGAGGAACTGAAGAGTCTTGAGGAACTCAATGGAGAGAGCTACAAGGAACTTTACGAAGAGCCGCTCATCGACTACATCAAGAAACCCCTCGACGGACTCACCGGGAGGGAGCGCGCCCAGCAGCATGCCATCAACAAGACCGTGGGGCGTGTGCACCAGGCCATGGAGGCGTTCATCCACAACATGAACACCATACACTCAAGGGGTGGCAACCAGGTGGTCTTCTCATCCATCAACTACGGTACGGACACCTCTGCCGAAGGGCGCTGCGTCATGCGTGAAATCCTGCTCTCCACTTACGAGGGCGTGGGAAACGGCGAGACGGCCATCTTCCCCATTCAGATATGGAAAAAGAAGCGTGGGGTCAACTATCTGCCCGGCGACCGCAACTTCGACCTCTACCAGCTGGCCTGCAAGGTGACAGCCCGAAGGTTCTTCCCCAACTTCCTCAACCTCGACGCCTCTTTCAACCAGACCGACGAGTGGAAGGATGACGACCCCGAAAGATACCTCCATGAGGTGGCTACCATGGGTTGCCGAACCCGTGTCTTTGAGAACCGTTTCGGCCCGAAGACCTCCATCGGGCGTGGCAATCTTTCCTTCTCCACCATCAACATCGTGAAACTCGCCATCGAGTGTATGGAAGAGAAAGACGAGCAAAAGCGCATCGGTATGTTTTTTGCAAAACTTGACAGGATGCTCGAACTTACCGCCAAACAGCTTGACGACCGTTTCCAATTCCAGCAGACGGCGTATGCCAAGCAGTTCCCATTAGTGATGAAAAGCCTCTGGATAGGGGCAGACAAGCTGGGTCCCAACGACACCGTCAAGAGCGTCATCAACCAAGGCACCCTCGGCATCGGTTTCATCGGCTTGGCGGAGTGTCTCGTGGCACTCACCGGCAAGCACCATGGCGAGAGCAAGGAATCGCAGGAACTGGGATTGAAAATCATCACCTACATGCGTGACAGGGTGAACGAGTTCTCGGAGCGCTACCACCACAACTACTCCGTCCTTGCCACACCCGCAGAAGGACTGGCTGGAAGGTTCACCAAAAGAGACCGCAAGCAGTTTGGCGTCATCCCCGGTGTCACCGACCGCGACTACTACACCAACTCCAACCATGTGCCGGTCTATTACAAATGCTCCGCCCGTCACAAGGCAGAGGTGGAGGCTCCCTACCACAACCTGACCAGAGGTGGCCATATTTTCTATGTGGAGATTGATGGCGATGCCACCCACAACCCGCAAGTCATCATGAGCGTGGTTGACATGATGGACCAATATGACATGGGCTATGGCTCTGTGAACCACAACCGCAACCGTTGCATGGACTGCGGTTATGAGAATGCGGCAGACCATCTGGAAACCTGCCCGAAATGCGGATCGAGCAACATAGACAAGTTGCAGCGCATCACTGGCTATCTCGTCGGAACGACCGACCGATGGAATAGTGGCAAGCTTGCCGAGCTCAACGACCGTGTGACCCATATCGACCACGGCCCGAAAGACTTGTTTGACGAATGATCCGCGTGCTCGACATCATTGAGGACACCATGGTGGACGGTCCGGGGTTCCGGACCTCCATCTATTGCGCCGGATGCAACCATCGCTGCCCCGGATGTCATAATCCCCAGTCATGGGCTTTCGATGGAGGGCGGGAGATGACCACCGCCTCATTGATGAAAATCATCATGGCGGACCCTTTTGCCAATGTCACTTTCTCCGGCGGCGACCCGATGTGTCAGGCACCGGGTTTCGCAGAGTTGGCCCGTGCCATCCACGCGCACACCAACAAGGACATCTGGTGCTACACCGGCTTCGTATATGAGAGCCTCATTCAAGAAGACCAGCGCGAGCTGTTGGAGCAACTTGATGTGTTGGTTGACGGCCCGTTTATTCAACAGTTGCAAGACCCCGACTTGTTGTTTCGAGGCTCCTCCAACCAGCGGCTCATAGATGTCCAAAAATCACTCTATACCGGCAAGGTCGTCCTCTGGCAGCCCAACCTTTCCATTGCAGAGCTCAGGGGGTGACCTTGGGCTCGTTGACACATTTGATTACCCTGTATGGGTTGCCCGTGGCTTGTCACCTCGTCCTTTGGATGGTTTTCCCATCACAAGGCAGCGGCTCGGCGTCTTTGAGATTGGCAACAATCACTTCTTCATCCAGGAAATGCACCTTCAATGCCGACGAATTGGGGAAGCGGTTGAAGAAGATGTTGTTGCTCATGAAAAGGTTGACGGAGGCGACTTCCCTAACGGAAGAAATGGCATTGTAGTAGTGCAATATCCTTTGGAGGATGCGAGGCAGCACTTTGATGCCGCTTTTCCCATCGTGGAATTTTACTACAGCCACCACGTGATAGTGTTGTCTTTTGTCCATGAGTTGCTCACGCTGCTCTGCCGAGCCTTTGAAGGAGACGGTGATGTGTCGCCCGAATTGCTTGTTGATGGCGTTCATTATTTTGATGAAGATTGGCCCATGCGTTGACACGTCCTCCAGATGGTAATAACCGATGTAATAATGTATCATCTCATGGATGAGCGTGTCTTCCACCTCTTGTTCGGGCAAGTCTGCCCGGGTGTTGATGCGCAGCTTGAAATCATAATATTCTAGTTTGCCGCTGCTATTTCTGCGCTGTTTGAAGACACATTTGCCCAAAAAGGTCTTCGCATCAGACATCTCGATGGGTATCGGGGGAAGCTTGCCCCCGAACATCTGTCGGTTGAACTCGTTGAATTTCTGCTTTATGTAGGATTGGGTTGGTACCATGGTGCCTTCAGTTTTATGAATGATGAAAAATCATTCCTCAAAGGTACGACTTTTTTTCGAAGTGCCAAATAATCTTTCATAAGTTTTAAGGTGAACGTATCGTGGTATTTTTTAATTTGTTTTCACAAAAGTTTGGTCATAATGAGGAAAAGCATTATTTTTGCACTTTAATAGCTGGCGAGGCAGCCCATGGCCTATCTTGCCAGCACTATTTTCAACATTGTCACCATGAGAAAAGCCTTATTACTCGCCACGCTCACCCTTGCCTCGGCAGTATCGCTGATGGCCGGCGACAACATCACCATAAGCGACATCACAACCGGAAAGTATGCCGCTGAGAACCTCCGTTCAATTGCACCGCTTGCTGGAGGCTCACATTTTGCACAAATCAATTCCGACCGTGACAAAATCCTACAATATGCTTTCGCCACAGGAGAGCAGACCGGCGTCATCTTCAACATTGCAGATGCAAAAGGCGCCACCATCGTTTCCATAGATGACTACAAGGCAAGTCCCGATGGCAGCAAGTTGCTTATCTGCACCGACACCAAGCGCATCTATCGTCATTCCTACACGGCGGAGTTTTATGTGTATGATGTGAAGACATGCCAACTCACCCCGCTCTCCAAGAATGGAAGACAGCAAGCCCCCGTATGGGCGCCTGACAGCCGCAAGGTGGCCTTTGTCAGGGACAACAACATCTTCGTGGCAGACATCGTCAGTGGCGAGGAGCAACAAGTGACGACTGACGGACGACGCAACGAGGTCATCAACGGCATTCCCGACTGGGTCAACGAAGAGGAGTTTGGCTTCTCCACCGCCATGGTTTTCACTGCTGACAGCCGACACATTTGTTGGATACGATACGACGAGACACGTGTGAAAACCTACGCCTTGCAAATGTTCAAAGGCCTCAAGCCCGAGAATGACGAATATGCCGACTACCCCGGGGAATACTCCTTCAAATACCCTAAAGCAGGTCAGGACAACGCACTCGTCAACGCGTGGAGCCACGACATCGACAAGAAGCAGACAACCCCCATCAACCTGCCATTGCCACATGAGGGCTATATACCCCGCATACTCCCCGGCACCGCGGAGGGCGATGTTGTGCTCTGTACCATGAACCGGCACCAAGATACACTTGCCGTTTATACCGCCAACGCCGCCACGGGAGAATGCAGGCGCCTCGTCACAGAGACCGTGCCAAAATATATCAAGGAGGATGTTTTGGCCAACCTCCTTTTCATCAAGGGAGGGATGCTCCTGCTTAGCGACCGCGACGGAGCCTTGCAAGCCTATCTCTACACACAGGATTTCCGCTCCATGAGAAAACTCACCAGTGCGGCTTACGGCGTCACAGCCATCTATGGCTACGACGAGAAAGCACGCAAGCTTTACTATCAGGCCGCCGGCGTCTCACCTATGGAGAGAGAGGTTTATGTGGTTGACAACAAGGAAAATGTTACATGCCTCACCAAAAGAAAGGGGTGGAATCGTGCCCTCTTCTCTTCAGACTATAAATACTACATCCTCACCTGGAGCGACATGCACACCCCCTACCAATGTGACGTCTTCGACATCAAGGGAAAAAAGATGCGCTCCGTGGTGGACAACGAGACACTCATTCGGAAACTGCAGGATATCGAAATGCCAACAAAAGAGTTCTTCTCCTTCACCACTTCCGAAGGAGTGACACTCAATGGATGGATGATGAAGCCACCACATTTCGACCCTACGAAAAAGCATCCCGTCATCATGTTCCAATACAGTGGGCCAGGTAGCCAACAAGTGGTCAACGCGTGGAGTTTTGGCTCCATGGGTCAGGGAGGGATGTTTGACATCTATCTTGCACAACAGGGCTTCATCGTTGCATGCACCGATGGCAGGGGCACGGGTGGACGAGGTGCTGAATTTGAGAAATGCACCTACCTGCAACTTGGGGAACTTGAGGCACGAGACCAAGTGGAGACAGCCCTATGGCTTGCCAAACAACCATACGCAGACCCCGACAATATCGGCATCTGGGGATGGAGCTATGGAGGATTCTGCACACTCATGAGCATGAGCGAGGGCAGGGAAGTCTTCAAGGCCGGAGTGGCCGTCGCACCACCTACGTGCTGGAAATTCTATGACACCATCTACACCGAGCGTTTCATGCGCACCCCGCAGGAGAACCCCGATGGCTATGACACCAACCCAACTGTCAGGGCAGAGAAACTCCATGGAGCATTGCTCATCTGCCACGGACTGGCCGATGACAATGTTCACCCGCAGAACACTTTCGAATACACCGAAGCACTCGTGCAAGCCGACAAGGACTTCAAGGAGCAAATTTACACCAACCGGAATCACAGCATCTATGGAGGAAACACCAGGAATCACCTTCTCAGGCAAATAGCCAACTTCTTCCAAGAGCACCTCAAATAACACCCAACGACAAACAACATTTAAAAAACCATCCACATGACTATCAAAAAAATCATCACAGCAATGGCCATCGCGGCGAGCATCATGCCTGCGGCTGCCAAGGACGTCAACATCATCGTGACCAACAACGAGCGAGTGCAGAGACAAGAACTCGTGGAGGTAAGCGCACAAAAACTGTACCAACAACTTGGGGTGGCACAGGGCGCTTCGCTCGTTGTCAAGAACGCACTCGGACAAGAAGTACCCTACCAACTCACATACGACGGACTGCTCCTCATCGATGCAGCAGTAAGACCTTGCGGTACTGCCACTTACACAGTCACTACCGGGACACCGCAGAAAATGAAAACTTTCGTCACGGGCAAAATGTATCCTGAAAGGGTGGATGACATTGCTTGGGAAAACGACCGCACGGCATACCGTCTCTATGGTCCCGCCCTGCAACGTTCAGGAGAGAGAGCCTTCGGCATCGACGTATGGGTGAAAAACACCCCCGACCTCGAGGTGGAACAAAGATACAAGGTGGAGCTCTCCAACCATGCACGCATTCAGCAACTTATCAAGGAGGGAAAGAAAGACGAGGCTAAGCAGTTGGAGATAGAGACCACCTATCATTTTGACCACGGGTATGGTCTTGACTGTTACAAAGTGGGACCGTCGCTCGGATGCGGCACACCGGCTCTTATGGAAAATGGCTACCTCGTCATGCCCTACTGCTACAAAGACTACAAAATCCTTGACAATGGGCCACTGCGGTTCACCGTCGAACTCACCTACAACCCGACAACGGCTGCAGGACAGAAAAACATCGTCGAACACAGAATTCTCAGCCTCGACAAAGGTTCCAATTTCAACAAGATGACCGTGTGGTATGAGGGTCTCACCAAGCCCATCGATGTCGCTTCAGGTGTCGTCATGCACCAGGAGGACACACAGTCGGTGAAATGTGGAAGGGACTATGTGGCTTATGCAGACCCCACCGACAATCCAGAGGCGCAAAACTTCCAAATCTACGTTGCCGCACTCTATCCCAACGGCATCTCTGAGACAAAGCAACTGATGCTCGACACACCGCAGAACGGCATCGCCGGTCATGCCGTCGGCATCCTCAAGGACTACACCAATCAACAGCGATTCACATATTATTTCGGTTCGGCTTGGAGCAAGAACGACGTGAGAAACTTCGACGAGTGGATCCTTCGCATCAACAATTTTCTCGACGCCCTGCACAGCCCGCTCGAAGCAGTCATCAAATAAAACCAACATATATCAAGCAAAATGAAAAAACTCCTTTTGGGCGACGAGGCCATCGCGCAAGGCGCACTCGATGCCGGACTTAGCGGAGTGTATGCCTATCCAGGCACACCCTCTACCGAAATCACCGAGTTCATACAGAGCGCACCCATCGCCAGCCAAAGAAACGTACACAGGAAATGGTGCACCAACGAGAAGACGGCCATGGAAGCCGCTCTCGGCATGTCATACATGGGCAAAAGGGCACTTGTATGCATGAAGCATGTAGGTCTCAACGTTTGTGCAGACCCCTTCGTCAACGCCGCCATGACGGGCACCAACGGGGGAATTGTCGTCGTGGCAGCCGACGACCCATCCATGCACTCCTCACAGGACGAGCAGGATAGTCGCTTCTACGGAAAATTCGCCATGCTGCCCGTCTTCGAACCAAGTTCGCAGCAGGAGGCCTACGACATGATCATCGAGGCTTTCGACTATTCCGAGAAAGAGAAACTGCCAGTGCTCATGCGCGTCACCACCAGGATGGCACACTCCAGGGCCGTCGTGGAAGTGAGGGAGGAGCCGCGTGAGCAAAATCCGCTCAACTACGACTCCGTGGCGGCAAACTGGGTGTTGCTGCCCGTCAATGCCAGAAGAAGAAACGACTTTGTCACCTCGCAACAGCAACATCTCGAAGATGATGCAACGCAGGCAAAAACCACACAATGGTTTGACGGAGAAGACCACTCCCTTGGCATCATCGCATGCGGAATTGCTTACAATTATGTCAGGGAGTGCTACCCGGAGGATTGTCCGTATCCCATCCTGAAGGTGACAAGATACCCACTTCCCAAGCAACTTGTCAGAAAGATGACTGAGATGTGCGACAACGTACTTGTCGTGGAGGAGGGGCAACCTGTTGTCGAGGAGCAAATCAATGGGGTCATGCCGGGAAATGCCGTCATCAAGGGAAGGCTCACGGGAGACCTGCCGAGAACCGGCGAACTCAATCCCGACTGCGTGAGAAAAGCTCTTGGACTGCCGCAACAAGAGGCACACCAACCCTGTGAAGATGTCGTGGGACGGCCACCGGCACTCTGCAAAGGATGCGGGCACCGGGACGTGTATGCTGCTCTCAACGAGGTGCTTCTTGATTATCCAAACGCTCGTGTCTTCGGCGACATCGGGTGCTACACGCTCGGCTTCCTGCCACCATTCCATGCCATACACTCCTGCGTCGACATGGGGGCAAGCATCACCATGGCAAAGGGCGCAGCCGATGCCGGACAATGGCCAGCCGTTGCTGTCATTGGCGACTCCACCTTCACACATTCCGGCATGACCGGACTGCTCGACGCCGTGAATGAGAACGCCAACATCACCGTCATCATCAGCGACAACCTCACCACGGCCATGACGGGTGGGCAGGACTCTGCAGGCACCAACAAGTTTGAGGCCATTTGCAGGGGACTTGGCGTTTCCGACGAACACCTCCGTGTCGTCGTGCCACTGCCGAAGAACATGCCCGAAATCAAGGCCGCCATCAAGGAGGAAATCGAATACAAGGGCGTCAGCGTCATCATACCAAGGAGGGAATGCATGCAAACATACCAAAGGCATCTCAAACAAAAGAAAAACAAGGAGGTGAAACAATGAAAACCGACATCATACTTTGTGGAGTGGGTGGACAGGGCATTCTGTCCATCGCCACCATCATCGGAGAGGCTGCCATGAAGGAAAACCTATACATCAAGCAAGCCGAAGTGCACGGCATGTCGCAAAGGGGAGGAGATGTGCAGAGCAACTTGCGCATCGCTTCCAATCCCATAGCAAGCGACCTCATACCTAAAGGCCAAGCAGATGTCATCATTTCCATGGAGCCCATGGAGGCACTCAGATACCTGCCATTTCTCGGAAAGGACGGATGGGTCATCACGTCATCAACGCCATTCGTCAACATTCCCAACTACCCCGACGTGGAGAAAATCAAGGAGGACTTAAAAAAGTTGGGAAACGTCATTCTCATCGACATTGAGCAACTCGCAAAGGACAACGGCGTGCCACGCTCGGCCAACGTCATCCTGCTCGGAGCGGCACAGAAGGCTCTCGGCATAGACTACGAGAAAATCGAGGATGCCATCAGAAGGGTCTTTGCAAGGAAGGGTGAGGCAATCGTGGAGGCCAACATCAAGGCCCTTGCAATAGGAAAGGAAGCGCAGAGATGAAACCTACACCCATACCCAAGGCGTTGGTGGACAACGCCATCAAAGACTACGGCATTCAGGACTTCGCAAAAGCCACCATCAGGGAAGTGAAAGCCATCGCCGCCTACGCAGAGAAGGAGTCCGGAGTGGAGTTCATCAAGATGGAGATGGGAATACCTGGCCTTCCCGCCGCAAAGGTGGGCGTGGAGGCTCAAGTAAAAGCACTTCAGGAAGGCATTGCAAACAGCTATCCCGACATTCAGGGCTACCCTGAACTCAAGAAGCAGGCAAGCAGGTTTGTTAAGGCTTTCATCGGAGTGGACATTGCGCCAGAGGGATGCGTGCCCACCGTGGGTTCCATGCAGGGCACTTATGCATCCATGCTGCTTTGCTCGCAAATGGACCCGAAAAAGGATACCGTACTCTTCATCGACCCGGGCTTTCCCGTTCAGAAGATGCAACTGCAGGTGATGGGTGTGAAACTCGCTTCGTTTGACATCTACGAATACAGGGGCGACAAACTTGCACCAAAAGTGGAAGAGTACCTCCAAAAAGGAAACATCTGCGCCATCCTTTACAGCAATCCCAACAATCCGTCGTGGGTATGCCTCACCGAGCAGGAACTCCAGGACGTGGGTGCCTTGGCCGACAAGTACGGTGCTGTCGTACTCGAAGACCTCGCATATTTTGCCATGGACTTCAGGAATGACCTCAGCAAGCCTTTCCAACCGCCATACCAACCCACGGTGGCTCGTTACACCGACAACTACATCCTGCTCATCAGCGGCTCAAAAGCATTCAGCTATGCCGGTGAACGTATCGCTGTGGCGTGTATCAGCGACAAACTGTTCCACACGAAATTCAAGGCATTGGCCGACAGATACGAGGGGTTGCCATTTGGAATGGTCTTTTCCACACGTATTCTATACGCACTCTCCTCTGGCACCAGCCACAGTGCACAGTTTGCACTTGCTGCCATCATGAAGGCGGCTTGCGACGGAACCTACTCCTTCCGCGACGAGGTGAAGGTCTATGGCGAAAGGGCGAAGAAACTGAAGGACATCTTCACAAGGCACGGCTTCTACATCGTATATGACCAGGACATGGGGAAACCCATCGCCGACGGCTTTTATTTCACCATCGGCTATCCCGGAATGACAAGTGGACAACTGGCTCGCGAACTGATGTATTATGGTGTGAGTGCCATCTGCCTCGTCACCACAGGAAGTCATCAGGAAGGGCTCAGGGTTTGCACGTCTTTCATACGAGACAACCAATACGAACTCCTCGAACAGCGCATGGCTGTTTTCGAGGAGAATAACAAAGCGTGACGACAACATCATTCAGCCTCCCCCGCTTCCTCCAAATAGGTGGAAATGGGGGAGGTTATTTTTTGTCTTGTTTTTTCTTCTTAAGCAGAGACTTGATTTCCTTGGACTTGGCACGGGTGGCCATTTCGCCGCGTTCTATCATCCTGGAAATGCTCTCCTTACTGAAACTTGACACGTCAAACTCTAATAAGTCGGGCATGATGCACACATCAGCATCCTCACGGTTGGCCTTGTTCTTTTTCCAGTCTGGACGAGAGACGGCCCAGTCGAGCAAGCCGCCGATGCCAAGCGTTTCCTTCAAGGAGAAGTCGCGATTCTCATGGACGGCCTGCTCCAAATCGATGGCTATCACCACGTCGGCACCCATGGCCCGAACCACATCGACGGGAAGGTTGTTTTGCATGCCGCCGTCAACAAGCATGCGACCCTTCCACCTCACCGGCTTGAAGGCTCCGGGGATAGCCATGCTTGCTCGCATCGCCAACTCCAATTCGCAACTGTCCATCACCACTTCTTCCTGACTCTTCAAGTCCACTGCCACACAGCGAAAGGGGATGGGTAGATGGTCGAAACTCTCTATGCCATCATAGGTCTTCGTCAGACTGTCGAGCAACTGCGTAATCTGCCTTCCACTGAAAAAGCCCGGCCCCTCTGTCTCCACGCCGGTGCTGTCTCTTTTTGCCCTGTCTTTTTTGTGCAGGATGGGAAAGCCGAGGACGTAGAGTGTTCCATCATGCTCGCCAATGATGTTGTCGCCAATGCTCGTGTTGCGGTTGGCGAAGAGTGTCAACCACTGCTGGCTTAAGAAGAGGCGCTCCAAGTCTTCGGACTTGTAGCCGCAAGCATAAAGACCGCCAACAATGGCACCGATGCTCGTGCCGGCGATATAATCCACTGGGATGTCGAGTTCTTCAAGCACTTTCAGGGCTCCTACCTCTGCAGCACCTTTCGCACCGCCACCACCAAGGACGAGGCCAACACGTGGACGAGGCTCGGCACTCCCAGCTGCAAGATGGGTGCTTAGTAATACAAAAAACAAAAGGGCAAGAAGGGTTTGGAGATGTCGCATGGCTTCAGGGGGTATTGGGTTCTTCTTCGTATATGGGGAGAGGATGCTCACGCCAGTACTGCTCTTCATCGAAATCGGCAGGTGCTTCGATTACTTCGTATTCCGGGCTGTAATAGGGTTGCGGGTCGGAGTTGACCAGTTCTTCATGGTCGGGAGCGATGTAGTAGTGGTAACGGCTGAAGTCTTCCAATGACTTGCTCCGCAGTGCGCCAGGGCTGTAACCCTCATATTCGTGATAGACCGCAGGCTTTTCTTCCGACTTTTTCCCAAGCTTGTTGATGATGCGACGGAACAGAGCACGGTCACAACTGCATGTCAGCAGCGGAAGGCACAGCAGCATAGCTGTGTATAACCACTGCCGGGCATGGGGGCGGAAATGAGAGGGCATACGGTTGCTCATGGCCACAAAGATACCTCATTTCATCAAAAGAGCAAAATAATTGCAGATTTTTTAGAACTTTTTCGCAACTAAAAGGCTCCCCTTGGCGATGCCAAGGGGAGCCGATGCTGGGAGAACCTGGGATTTTATAGGACTCTCTAGGATTTCCTAGGACTCCCTAGGACTTCCTAGGACATCCTATAATATCCTATCTCCTCCTATCCTCCTTATTTCTTGATTGCTTTTTTCACGGTGCCGTCGCTCATGCGGATGATGGTGATGCCGTGGGTGGGCTGGTTCATCCGGCGTCCGTCGATGCTGTATGTGGCAGT
>CADBBP010000046.1 GCA_902792855.1 uncultured Prevotellaceae bacterium | reverse complement strand
AGTGTCCGTCGATGAGTGGCAGTGCGAAGGAATGGGACACGCTCGAGGCTTCGGGATCCATTACCGATTGGTCGCTCTGCAGTTGTCCACCTTCCACATGCTTTATGTCGGTGAAGAACTCGTGGGCCGTGGTCCAGATGTTGTCGCCGATGAAGCGGTATTTCACACGGACGCTCTTGAAGCCGTTGAACCGGCGGTCGATGTCCCTCGCGGTGACCGTGAGGTATTTATCCTCGTTGCCTTCAATGTCGCTTTGATTGATTACCGTCTTGTTGACAACGACATCCGCCTCCGGGGCTGCGGGGTCGAACTGGAGCGTGAAGCTGGCCTGGTCGAGGACGGTGCCTATCACGCACTCCGACATGACACCCACGGAGACTTCGTAGTTGAGGATGTTCGGGTCGGCCTGCAGGCAGGTGAGTTTCATCTTGACAGGATCGTTCTCTCCTACAGGGAAGATGGGCAGTGTGACACCCGACGAGCCGAGGGGCGTGCCATTGATGGCGATGATCAAGCCGTCACCGGTGACGGCGGAGTTGGTGCGGTTGAAACCTGGAAGTACGACAAGGCCGGGAACGTCAGCCTCGTTGGAGAACTCAATGTCAACGGTGGCAACCCGACCAGCGGGAACACCCTTGATGACGTTGTTCGGAATCCTGACTTTCGGATTGAAGAGGCTCATCGTCGCATTGTTGAGGGTGGTGACGGGCTTGTAATACTTCGTCTTTTCCTCTCCCTCGTAAGGGCAATAGGTCTGCCCGCCACGGGTGCGGAAGATGGGTCCCCAGTTACGTGGAGACTTATACACATCCACCGACATCGCCGTGTTACGGCCATTGTCATTAAGCGTGTAGCTGAAAGACTCATTATACTGGTCGGTATGTGTTTCCTTCCATGTCTTATGGGAGTGGAAGCCAAAACTCGTCTTCTGAAAAACGAATCCGGAAGCACCTGCTGCCCCTGCTGCAGCTCCATATTTCAAATTTGCAAATACATTGACAGTCTGGTCATATCCGTTATACTCCCACTCCTTGTCGGTTTGACCAAAAGAGCGGTTGAGTGTGGTACCCCGGTCCCAGGAGTAATTGGTGGGTTTATCATTCTGGAAAGCAACGACTTTGTCCTCCTCGTTTAGCCTCATGCACTCAATCCAACCGGCAATAGAGTTGTTGTAGAAGCCGACGGAGTCCACACCCTCAAATTTATCTGGTACGCGGATATAGTAACTGGGGCCTGCTGCCGTTTGATATTTGTCAGCAGCCTGTGCTCCCCACACACTGGCGTCGGAGTTGGCCGACCCGTATTTGGGGTCATCAGGTTTCAACGTGGTGTAGAAGGAGAGTTTGTCCACTTTCTCAGGTATCTGCGAGACATCGTCCACGTGGGTGAGCAACTGGTTGCGCAACTTCTTCAGGTTGGGAATGAGGTTGTCTTCGATGTACTTCTGCGTGTAGCGGAAGCCTGTGAGGAAATCTTCACCCACGCTCAAGCCCTCTTCCAGGCCGAGGGCGTATGTGCCGTCCTCCTGCTTGTGAAGACCCACAATCTTGGCTCCTCCGAAAAGGTAATTTTGGGCGTATCCAATGTAAACATCGCCCTGGGAGCCTACAAAATAAGGAGAACCATTGGTGGAAACCTTATCAGAGGCGGTGAGTGTGACACTTTCTCCATCACCAAGCAAGCCATAGTGAGATGACTCCTCGCCTACCTCCATTTCCCATGTTTTTTTGACTGCACCAACTCTTGTAATGATACCCAATCCTTCATAAATGGATTTTTTCATCCTTGAACCAAAATTCCACGCAAGTTTCTGGTTGCCTCCTACCACCCATGGACGATCGTTTGATGTCACTTTGATGGTGTCACGTTCCCAAGAAGTGGAGGAGTTGGCACCCGGTGGGTCGCGCAGCACCATGAGCAGCTGGGTCGGACCGGCGGTGACGAAATTGCTGCCGGTGGTGATGGCTCCGCAGACAACGCCCTCTAACGGCTCAGACCGCCACGCATAGATGCGTCCGTCAATGCAGGTGGAGACGTTCATCGTACGGGTGTAGGGGGCGGTGAGGTTGGGGAAGCCGGCTTTCCACTTGTAAACAGCGGTGCCCAAGGAGTCGAGACGAAGTTGGTTGACCTCCAATTTCACGACATCGCCCATCTTTACCGACAAGGAGTCGACATCCTCCGCGGCGACATATACCTGGTCGCCCATCTCGTTGCTGAAGGTGACGATGGAGTCCTTCAGGGCTGCCTCGTAAAGACGGCCTTCCTCATCGTCGTCGTAGTTCATGTATGGCTCAAAGACGCGAACCTTGAAGTCGTACTTCTCATTCTGCTCGAAGAAGGGGTAGCCGTAGAGGTATTTCACCTGCCCGTCCATGGCTGTTTCAATGACAGGCACTTGCACGTCTTTCTCTCCCATGACCGACACGGTGACGGTTTCCGCACCGAAGTAGTTGTCGGCTCCGATTTGATGGACGTCGAACTCCACCGGGGAGCGGTAGGTGAGTATCAGCTCGCCATGGCATTTGAAGAGCGGCTCCTGATAGCTCATGTGCCCGGCATTCCAAAGGGTGTCGCATGTCTCGGTCTTCTGGACGTCGGAGAGGTCAACGACGCTCAAGTCATGGAATATGCCTTCCTCGTTGAGGGACGGGTTGTGCTCGAAGGTCACGCTGCTCACCCGATAGCGAAGGGGAGGCAACATGGCGCTGAACTCGCCCGTCTTCGGGTCGGTCTTGACATAGATGTATCGCATCGCGTTGGCGTCGCCACCGGCGCGCCACGACTCGCTTTCCACAAATTCAGTGAAGCTCTCCACGGGGACGTTCTCCGGGTTGTTGACAATCTCCGTCACCAGCCCGTTGTTACGCGTCACCACATTGAGGCGGCACTGCGGGTAATCGATGGCCTCGAGCTGCAGGGTGGCCTGTCCGATGGTGTTCTTGCTCACACCGTATCCCAGGGGCTTGATGCCCTCGATGGAGCTGCCGGTGATGCGCCCGCCAAAATGCGCCAAGGTGTTGTCGGTGAAATTGATGGTCTCTTCCTTGCGGAACTCGTAAGTGGTGCCCGGTGCTGACGGATAGCGTCCTTCGTTCGCAAAAGTGTGGCCGCCACGGGAGGCGTTGATGCGGTGGAAGCCGATGGGAACGCTGATGGTATATTCGCCGTTGGCATTGGTATAGATAATTTTCCCTTCTGCCATGCAAGTCGTGCCGTCCACAGCGAACATCACGCTGTCCACTGGCACGTCGGTGCCGGCATAATAGACGACGCCGCTCACCTTGAAACTGGAGACGTCGGTGAAGTCGTAGTGGTTGAGCGACATGGAACTGGCGCTGATGAAGCCGTTGCGCGTCTGAGGCGAGAACTCATGGACACCCAGTTCGGGCTGTACGGTGTAGCCCGTTCCGCTGCCGGTGAAGGGGATGCCGCGGATGACATACTCGCCGCTCTCGTTGGTCACACCGTAAAGCCCCAGCTGCGTGGAGGTGGGTATGACATTGCTGAGTTGCGAGAAGCCCACGCTGGGATGGTTGCTGTTGGCCACACCGCCCGTGCGTGAAAAGTCGAAGGCGTACTCGTCCAAACCCTCGTCAAAAGGCCAATAGAGTTTCAGTCCGTCCTCGCGACCACTGATGATGCGGCCCCAGGTGCTGCCCACCTCCTTCTCGGAGAGTGCCTTGTTCCAGAGGCGGACCTCGTCCACGAAGCCGGTGAAGTTGTCACCGCAGAAATTCACGCTCACGTCGCCTGACAGGCTCTCATAAACGTTTTCCTTAGCTTGCAGGATGGTGGTGCCCCTCAGTTTTCCGTTGACGTATGCGAGGAGCGTGTCACTGTTGTGAATAAAGGTGACCTGACTGTATTCGTCGGCGGGTATGCTGTCGCAAATGGTCAAGGCGGCTCCTTGGTTGCTGTCATGCCACACTAAGCTGTAGTCAGCATCTGTGTCATTGCCTTTTTGCAGACCCAGTTTCAGGATGTCCGCCACGTCGGCGAGGAGTATCATGTCGGTGGTTTGGATGTCGTCGGGCTTGACCCACATCTGCAACGACCAGTCGTTTTGCGCTCCAATGACCTCCTTCACTTTGTCGGCAGTGGTTTTCCAAGCGACACCACCGCCATCTTGGAGGATTTGCCTGGAGTAGAATTGGACGTTGCCATTGGCCTCGTCGTCACTTCTCAGCAGGTTCACCTTCACGTTGTCCACAGCGGTGCCGGTGTCGAAGGAGACACGGCCGGTGATGGTGCCTGATGCTTGTCCGAAGCCAGGCTCTATGCGGCTGTCGGTGAGCAACAACTCATCGCTGCCTTCACAGTTGGCACCGTAGGCCTCCACGCAGTACTCGTAGTATCTTCCTGGCTCGCTTTCAACGTCGAGGAAGGTGTATTCATCCGCCGTGCCTTTCGTGGTGTAAATGGTACTCCATTCCTTGGAGCCGACGAAGCGGCGCTTCACCAAATAAGTGGTGGGGTTGGCACCCACTTGGTTGGCATTCCATGTGAGGTGTATGCCATCGGAGGCAGTACCCTTGGAGACCTCCACATGGGTGATGGAGGTGCTTGCGGTGATGCGTGCGGTGAGGGTGTCGCTGAAATAATGCAATTTGTTGTCGATGAGGTCTAACTGCACGTAATATTTATAGACTTCGCAGTTGCTCGCCGGCTTGTCATCAATGAAATCGGCATGTCCGTCCTTTCTACGAGCGGTCACGGAGCCGTAATTCATCTCTTCTGTTCCATCGGAGCCGAGGCGATGAATGCGGAAATTGAGGTCGGTTTCTTTCTCAGGGATGCCCTGGAAATCCCATCCAATCTTGATTTTCTCCACTTCATTCATATCTTGAGTGAGATGGATGGGGAGGATGGGACTGGTGTTGACGAAACACTCAGCGGAATTGCAATCGGGAAGGCTCTCCGGGTCTGCAGGCACTTTGAAACCATTGTCTATCCATTCCTTCGACAGAGCGACAATCTCATAACGGTATTTCTTGCCCAATTCCATGCCGCGGTCGGCATTGTCCTGGAACGTGTTTTTCGTCGTGTAACCCAATTCCTCGCGGTTGCCAGCGTATGAGCCGTCTTCGTTGAGGATTGTTCGATAGATGTACATCGTAGCGTCCTTGGGCAAATTCAAATCCCTCGGCCACGAAAGGGTCGTATTGCCCTTCACCTGGTTGAAAGTGAACTGCAAACTCACGCCCTGGTTGTTGAACGACTTGACATAACTTTTCTCTTTGGACGAATTGGTTAGCGTTCGTTTGCCCTCAGACCATTCTCTACTTCGGTAATAGGCACTTTTCACGGTCACCTTGTAGTCGGATTTGCTGGTAACCTTCACCTTATAAGATTGGTTTTTCGGCACATTGAAGGTAAAAGATCTTGATTCGTATCCATCAACATCAAAAGCATGCTTATTGAGAAGGTTAGTTTCAGCCTCATCCCACAACTCAACGGTTAAATTAGACTTGACAGAGGACTGCGTCACACCATTGTTACGCATGCCCAAGCGGGTGCTACCATTGGTGTCCTCCATCTGAGAGCTGTTGACTTTCGGCAGTTTGTCGCCACGGAGGGTAATTGTTAGCTCTGTAGGACTTTTCCAAGCGTATTCTGGCTCAGGAAACGTCTCATAAGCGGGTTCCTTCAGTTCGATGTAATAATTGAACCACACATAGATGATGACATCGGTATGCCACGTCGGATCCTTGTAGTATTTGCTACGGCCTTTCACCCTCAGGTGTTTGTAGCCTTGGTTGTAAGCATCTTGCGACAAGGAGACACGGGTGTTGATCTTGTGTTCGTATTCCGTGTCTTTCGACCCCGTGCGATAGAGAACAGGATGGGACAGTTGGATCAATCCAGCACCAGATTTATTATCCAACTGGAAATTTTCAGTGTCACCTGTGTTAAAATAACCGTGCCCCACCAAGAGCTCGTATCCGTTGTCTTTGACCAAGTAGTAATCAAACTCAGTGTTTCTGTATTCCATACCCTTTTTCTGCACAGCACTCACTCCGAGTTTCACGTCGAAACCAGGAAATTCACCGGTGCAGGTGGCATTTCGTGCGATATCCACATGTTTAAGGCGGAAGGCCATATCTCTTGCGCCTTCACCCGTCCACCATGAGTAAGTGTAGGAGAGGTTTTTATCCTCGTCAAACTTGACTTCGAATGAAGCGCTCCAACCGTCACCATAGAAGGGATATGGGCCACAATCTCGATCTGTCCCGGCCATCACCGGCAAGTCGGTGGCAAATAGCAATAGGGCTACCAAGAGTGCCCCAAAACAATGTAATGAATGTTTCATATCAAGTTGATTTTTTACTAAATGACTGAATTTATAATAAGGTGTAAAAGGTATTTCGCGGACTTTAAGGGCTTTAAGGACTTTAAGGACTTTAAGGACTGCTATGATGCGAGAGGGACTCATTCCCCAGATGATGGGTGATTGAGTAGTGGTGGTGTTTTCCTTCGTTGAAATCCGACTGTTTTGCACGTCTTGACCTTACGTCGTCATTTCCTTTGACTGTGCAGAAAGCGTCGCCTAATAACTGACACGTAGCACCAAGTTCTATCAAACAAGAAAAAGGACGAGCATGGAGTCGCGTTGTTGTTATGAATGTAAATTGTCTATGCATATCTTTCGATTATTGCATATATTTGTAAGTCAGAAATTCAGATGAAGAACATTCTCATTAAGGATATGCAAAGGTATGATTTTTTCATCTTTTCCACAAGTTTTCCGCTCTTTTTTTTAGCCTTTTTGTTCAATCTTTTTGTTTTTTTACAAAATGTAGAAAAATTGAATATTTATGTGAGTTTTATCTGTTTTTTAAAAACACTTTCCAATTTGATGATGATGACAAAGTGTAAGTTGGAAACGGCCCATACCGAGATAAACCAATGGCGGAAGTTTACACTTTGCGCGGAATGGATGGGGAAAATGAACAAAGTGACACGGCACTGCAAATCAGCTTGAAAAACGAGATGGGCAAAACTCACCTAAAAAAGCGAGTTTTCCCCAAAGCCCTGATGCCAAACCAAAGGTGCATGGCGACGGTGACAACCAGTCCGTAGTGGTGCTGCATCACTTGGAAACGCTCGCGCAATGAAGCCCGGTGGTTGCGTGTGGTCTGCCCCTCTTTCAGGTAAAGCGCCAGCACCTTGTCGGCGTTGCACAGCGGTGCATGCAATTCCTGCGCCCGCTTCATGATGCGGATGCACCAGTCCACATCGGCAGAGAAGCGGTAACTTGTGTCGTAGGGCATTTCCTTTGCAATGTCCGTCCTTGCATAGAAAGCCTGGTGGCACACGAGCATGCCTTGCCGGAAGGAGCGCCAGGAGAGGTTTTTAGGAGGTCGGAGCCTGCGGTGTTGCAGGAAATTCCCTTGGCTGTCGATGATGTCGGTGTCGCCATACACCACGGCAGGCCTGACGCCGTCGGCACGCGTCTCCACCACCTCGGCCACCCTGGCGAGGGTGCCCTCGTCGGCAAGGCGGTCTCCGGCGTTGAGGAAGCACACATAGTCGCCCGTGGCCATCCGCAATCCTTTGTTCATCGCGTCGTAAAGCCCCTTGTCTGGCTCCGAGAGCACCCTCACCTCGTGCCTCCCCTCCTGCAATGCTCGCGTGCGGTACGCTTCCGCCATCCTCACGGTGCCGTCGGTGGAGGCTCCGTCCACGATGACGTGCTCCACCCATGGGTGGTGCTGTGCCGCCACGCTGTCAAGCGTAGGCTGCAGCACCTCGGCCGCTTGGAATGTAATGGTAATGAGGGTGATGCGTGTCATATCCCGTAATGTTTGAAGGCCATGGCGTGGTTATAGACCTCGATGTATCGCAGGGCCACGCTGTCCTGTGAGAAATTGGCCGCCACCTTGCGCACGGCGGCTGTGGACAAGGAATGATGGTCGGCCTGGCACAACACCCAATGGATGCCATCCATGAGGCTCTTGGCGTTGCGGTATTCCGCCACATATCCCGTCTTCAGGTGGTCGATCTCCTCCGGGATGCCGCCCACCTTGAAGCCCACGCACGGCACGCCGCACGCCATGGCCTCCATGATGGTGTTGGGCAGGTTTTCCGAGAGCGACGGCAGCACGAAGACATCGGAGGCGTTGTAAACATCCACCACCTTGCGCTCCTCGCCGACGTAACCCAAGGGATAGGCTTTCAAGGGCAACAGCCCCTCCACCTCCTCGGCGTGCCCTCCAAGCACCACCACGGCGCAGTTGTCGCGCATCTCCGGGTGCTCCTCCACGAGCAGCCGACAGGCTTGGACGAGATAGTCCATTCCTTTGTAGGCGTTGGTGACACGCTGCGAGACGAAGAGAATGAGCTTTTTGTCGAGAGGCAGCCCCAAGGCCTTCCGCGCATCGCACTTGTCCTTGACCCTGAAGACCCTTGTGTCGATGGGGTTGGGGATGCTTGACACATTGTGCCCTGTGAGGAGGGCACTCTGCCGTGCCTCGCCCTCCAACCATCGGCTGCAAGCCACGAAGAAGATGTCATGGTGCTCCATGATGGACTTCTTGCGCCTCCACACCCTTGCCGCCAAGTCGTTGTCACCCCCTCCTCCCGGAAGATACATGCACTTGTGACACTTGGTCTTATAGCGCTTGCAACCCATCGTGAGGTGGCAGATGGCGGTGGACGGCCAAGCGTCGTGCATGGTCCACACCACGGGCTTTCCGCTCTCCAGCACCTTCCTCAGTCCGGCAAGTGAGAGCATGCCCTGGTTGACCCAGTGCAAGTGGATGACATCGGCCTCACGGAACTCCCTGGTGCGCGTGATGTCGAAACCGGCGTTGGCGATGTCGATATCGAAGAGATGCTTTCTCGAGAAATGCAATTTCGCCAGGATGGCGAGCCTCTCACGCAGGAAATGACGCTGCGACAAAAGACGGTCGCCAAGTCCCACGACGGTGATGGAGTCGGTCTCCTTGTCTCTCACGAGCATCTTTGCCTTCACCCCGTTGTTGTTGAGTGCATCCATGAGGCGGGATGCTGCCAGTGCGGCTCCACCGGAGCGTTCGCTGGTGTTGATGATGAGTACTCTCATAGGAATGGCAAAAGTAATGAAAAAATTCGACTATATGCATAAAAAAAGAAAAAAATAATGTTGTTTACGCACACAACAGTTGATTTACATCAAGAAAAGGGCATTTTTATGTAGAATATGCAAAAAAGCCTTGCCCGCATACATATTTAGTATTACCTTTGCAGTGTCAATGATTGAGTTATCAATCATAAAGGTTAATAGATTGTTTAGGTTAGTAGTAATAGATTTAGGTTTTTAGTTATTAGGTTTAAGGTATTAAGTAGATTGTTTAATTGGACAACAAAGGCGGCCGTGAGGTTCCCTTTGGTTTTGAAAAGGATTTTTAGTTAAACATAGGCTCGTGCGCCGCGGCTCAGCGATGAGTTGCGGCGCACTTTTTTATGGTCAATCAAAAATGATGGATCAGTTCCTTCGGTCAATCCTCCTTTTCGATGAGTGCCACGGCGTAGGCGCTGATGCCCTCCTGCCTCCCTGTGAAGCCGAGCTTCTCCGTGGTGGTTGCCTTGATGGACACGTCGTCGGCCTCGATGCCCATGACCTGGGCGAGGCATTGCTGCATGGCGGGTATGTGGGGGTTGAGCTTGGGCTGCTCCGCGCAGACAGTGGCGTCGATGTTTCCCACGCGGTAGCCCTTTGCAGCGAGGAGTGCCACCACCTCCTTGAGAATCACCTTGCTGTCCATGCCGAGTGTTTCGTCGGAGGTGTCGGGAAAATGATAGCCGATGTCGCGCAAGGCAGCCGCCCCAAGCAGGGCGTCGCAGATGGCATGCACAAGCACGTCGGCGTCGCTGTGACCCAAAAGACCGTGATGGTGCTCCAACAGGATGCCTCCCAACCACAATTCGCGCCCCTCAACCAATTGGTGCACGTCGAACCCGAATCCTACTCTTGTCTTCATGTCATCTCCTGTTGAAGAGGTCCTTGATGCCGTCCATGTCGAAGGTCAGCGTGAAGCGCAGCGTCTGGTCGAGCGGGTTGCTCTTCGCCGTGGCGATGACATATCCTGCGTCGAGGGAGAAGACGTTCATCCTGAAGCCCGCTCCCACCGTGAAATATTTCCTGTTTCCCTTGTTCTCGTGCTCAAAGTGGTATCCTGCACGGATGGCAAACTGGTCGTGGTAGTTGTATTCGGCACCTACGCTCCACTGGATTTCCTGAAGTTCCTCCTTGAAGCCGTTGGGGGCGTCGTTGAAACTCTTGAACATTCCGCTGATGCTGGAGACATCGAAATACTCCTTCTCCAAACGGTCCTGGTATTCCTGGGAGGTCTCCTCCTCCTTCTGCTTGGGATAGGTGGGCACAAGGAGCTTGTTGGCGTCGGCGGCGATGGTGAAGCGGTTGTACTCGTCCACGGGAATCATCAGCGAGGCACCCAGCCTCAGGTTGGTGGGGATGAACTCGCTGTGGTCGTCGCCTCCGAAGGAGATTTTACTACCTATGTTGCTCACATTGAGGCCCAAGCCGAGCTGGCACTCCCTCGCACCCAAATTGAGGTAGTTCTGGTAGTAGCACGAGACGTCGGCGGCAAAAGCCGAACCGGGGCTGGTATCCTCTGTGAAGTCGTAGGTGAGGTCGGAGTATATCCATCTCACGGCCGCTCCGATGGAGAACTGTTCGCTGAGCATCAACGAGTAAGCCACGTCAAGCGACATCTCGTAGGGGTTGATGGTCATGTCGTTGGTGTCGTCGAGCGAACTGCTGGTCATCACCTCGCCGAGCGAGAAATATCTCAGTGAGCCGGAGACGGCGCTGTAGTCTCCTATGCGGTAGTAGCCCACGAGCCATGCCAAGTCCATGTCGCTGACCAACTGACGGAGCCAAGGGGTGTAGTTGAGTGCCACACCTGCCCTGGAGATGGTGAAAGGATATTTGGCAGGGTTCCAGTATTGCGACACCACATCGGGGTCGGTGGCTGCTCCCACGTCACCCATGCCGGCAGCCCTGGCGTCGGGGGCGATGGTTTGCGATGTGACGGATGTGTTGACGGGGTTGAACATGTCTTCCTTCTGTGCCATTGTCGTGAGCGACAATAACAAGAGTGCGAAGATGGTGATTCCTCTGATATTCATTTTTCCTGTTTTTTCTGCTGATGAAGTCCGGGCTGTAGCCCTTGCTGTCGTATTAAAAACGCGTGGATGCCTCAATTATTGTCTATGATGATGAGTTTCTTGGCTTTGGAGGCCATGGAACTGCCGTCGGATGCGATGCGCACCCTGTAAAGATAGACCCCTGTCTGCAATTTCTGCCCCCCATCCACGGTGAGGTCCCAGTCGATGGCGATGGCGCTCTCGGCGTTGGCGCGTGTCTCGGAATGGCTCCACAGCAGCCTTCCGCTGACATCGAAGATGTCGAGCACCACGTCGATTTCGCTCCCCGCCCTGTCGTGGCTGACAATGAACGTGGTGTTGGTGGTGGCGGGGTTGTTGGTGCAGCTGAGTGTCAGCAGGTTGGGCTGCATGCCCGCGACGACGTTGAATGTCAGTTCTGCCGTGGACGAGTTGTTGAGGATGTCCCAAGCCCTGAACTTGAGGTGATGCCTTCCGGGGGTGAGTTGGGGGATGTTATAGTAGGTGGAACCGCTGGTGTAGCTTCCGAAGTCGAAAGTGAAGTTGTCGTTGAGCACGAAGGTCTTCCCCATGTCGTCGTCGATGATGAGTTGCAGGTCATGCCCGATGCCCGTTCCGGCGGCGTTGATGCCGTCCTTGTCGGTCACTTTCGCCACGAAACAGGGTGTGCTGTTGACATCATCGCCATTGTTGAACGACGGTTTGTTGAGGTAGCAGAAGATGGACGGGCCGATGGAGTCGTTTTCAGCCGCCTGCGTCCCACCCACGGTGAATTTGTCGCAGGCTCCGTGTGCCTCGAGCGTGTGCTGGTTGTTGACGGCGTAGAGATTCATCAGGCCCTTTCCGTTGGAGTAGTTGATGTCCATCGGAACGGCGAAAGAGAAGTTGAACTTTCCGTTTTCCACATAGTCGAAACCGTTGAAGAGCACGTTGGGACGGTCGTAGTAGGTGAATGGCTCGTCGCTGTCCTCCGCTTGTCCACGACAGGTGACAAGCTCCTCGGAGTCTCTCACCACGGCTGTCACCGAACCGTTGAAAGTGTCGTCGATTTGGCCGTTGCGCTCGATGTGGCCGGAAACGGTGACGACCGCACCCGCCGAGACGACGATGTCGGACTCCTCCCCCACCGCCTTTCCATTGATGCTGTCCACCACGGTTTGCAGCGTTGGCACGTTGAGGCACAGCGCCGGGTCGCCCAAGAGCGAATAGCGCAATTTGTTGGAGGTTTTGTCCTGTCCGGAGGTGATCATCTCGTTTTTGGCCAACCGCTGCGCCTCTCCCAACGACACGCGCTTCCCATCGACGACGCTCAGCACGTGCTTGAGGTAGGTGCGGTTGAGGTAGGCGTTGTAGCTCTGATACACCGTTCGGGTGGTGCCGAAGAAGGCCATGCAGCCGCCCTTCTTGTTGAGCAGGCATTCCACGCCGATGCACTCCTCGGCCATGTCGAAGGGGGCGATGTCGCACGAGGCGGTAATCCACAGCGGCATGTGCGTGTTGGAGAAGTCCTTGAAGTCCTGCAGCATGAGCACCTTCTCGTGCGAGATGCTGTTGGCCGCACCGTGGCCGGAATAGTCGATGACGAGTGCTCCTGCGGCCTGTGTCTTCTTGATGTCCTTGGTGCAGTCGGGGTAGGTGTTGCCGGTGGAGGTGGTGACCCTGGTGTATGCGTCCCACATCACCTTCTTCACTTGGAAGCCGGGATAGAGCGAGTTGACAAGGTTGGCAGCGTTGTTGGCATCCACCAAGTGCGAGTTGTTGTTGCCATCGTCGCCAAGGACGACGACGAGGTTCTCCCAGGCTCCAGCATCGGCGTTCTCCATGTAGTTGATGGACTTGTCGGTGACGGTTTTCGCGTCTGCCGCGGTGTGCACGGGGAAGCGCCCCACGGCGAGGTCGAGTTTGTCGGAACTTTGCGGGTTGAGGCCCTCCCCGTCGTCGAGCAGTGCGATGAAGCCGTCATCCACGAGACAGTATATCTCGGAGAAAGACTCCTCGCTCTCGTGGCACAGGAGGAAGTCGTCGGGGGAGAAGTTGCGTGTGTCGGAGGTGAGCATGCGGTTGTCCCACACGCCGTCTCCGAAGAGCAGCACGTACTTGGGCATGTCGGCCTCCGTCTCCGCCCTGTCGTAGAGCATCTTGAGGTATCTCCGGTAAGCGTTGATGTCGGGCGTCCCGCTGGCAAACTCGTTGTACAACTCGTCAGCCGGCACGATGCGCACCCTGAGCGAGTCGTGCTGCTCGTGGTATTCGGCCAGACGCCTGGCCTGGGGCAGCAGTTTCTGAGAGGTGGGGATGATGATGACCATGTCGGCGGGGCCGTCGGCGTGGTGGTTCTGGTTGGTGATGGCGTACACCACCTCCGGCGTGGGTATGCCGCTGTAGGTGAGCGCGGTCATGTTGCGCGGCTTGGCGGTGTGGATGTCGATGTAGTCGAGCCGTGCCGGCCCACCCGAGGTGGTGGTGATGGTGATGGTGTCGGTGGCCTTGAGTGCCGGCATGTCATACACCTGGAACACCTCTTTTCCGCGCTCGTAACTGCCTGGTCTCATGGTGATTGTTCCCACGACGGAGTCGTTGATGCTCACCTCCACGGAGGTGGACACACCGGCGGTGACAGCCACGGCCACCTCGCCCGGACCCTCTCCTCCCGGACTGGACAGCACGTATGAGTGTGAGGCTCCAGCATTGATGGGTGTGTTCTCGAAGAGATTTCTACCCCCCTTGAACCATGAGTAGTTGTCAACCTCGTGGAGGGAGTGGTAGTGCTCGGGGCGGGGGTAGTATTCCTTGACGAAGCTGGCACTGTCGATGGCGAGGGGCTCGCCGTCGGCTTCGGTGATGAAATAGTATCCGTAGTCGGAATAGGGGTTGCGCGTGCGCTGCATGGTGGAGGGCGTGGCCCATGTCACGGGGCCTTGCGCGTAGAAAAGTCGCCTTCCGCCCACGGTGCAGGTGGGCACTTCCTTGAGGTCGTCGGTGGCGGAGAGTTCGCTGGCGAGCAACTGCTCGTTCTGCATGGCGCCGCCGTAGCCGTAGAGACGCACCTTGGAGAGGTCGGAGAAGCCGGCCTGGCGCACCAAGGCGTCGTTGAGTTGATAGATGCCGGATGACGGCACGCGGATTTTCACCCACTTGCCTGAGGCCAAGACGGAGTTGTCGGCGTAGCGGCCGGTGACGGCTCCCGTTGCCGACGGTGCACGGTGCATGGCGGGCACCGGACTTGCCTCCACCTTGAGCATGAAGCTCACAAGGGTCTGGTGGCGCCCTTCGCGGAAGACAAAGGGATGGAAGGTCACCTCGAGCTTCCCCTTCTTGCGCTCCACCACCACGTTGACCTCCGGCACGGGGAGTTCCGGCAGCGGGTCATCGACGAGCTTGTGCAACCGCTTGACGCTGTAGGGCGCCGTGTCGATGAATTCCGGATAAAGGATGCTGACGGTGTAGGTGGAGTCGGCATAGTTGGCTGGCAGTGGGATGGAGCATGCGAAGCGTGGCAGCACGGAGTCGATGGCCAGTTCCGCTGCTGTGAAGTAGTGGAACTGCTGCGCAAGGGCCGTGGCTGCCGTGGCAAGCAGCATGACGGTGGCCGCGATGGCACGCATGGCGGCGGCGAAATGTGGGTGTGTCATCCGCAATGTCCTATGCATGGGGTGTGGTGGTGTTTGGAGCCGTGGTGGCTCACTTGATGTTGAACTCGAGTAGTTTCCTGTCGTCGAGATACCCTGTGACGTGCTGGTTCTCGCGCACGCGGAAAGGCGGCGCCGGTGCGCCGGTGAAGATGATGTCGCCGGTACGCAGCGTGCAGTGCCGGCTGATGTGTGCGATGATGCTGTCGATGGAACGCACCATCTGCCCGGTGTCTCCCTCCTGCATCGTCACTCCGTCGATGTCGAGGCGGAAGTTGTGCTGCGGCACACCACCCTCCTCCACCGGCAGCCACGCTCCTATCGCGGTCGCCCCGTCGAAGCCAGTGGCCGTGTCCCATGGCAGTCCTTGCCGTTGCAACCTTTCGAGGAGGTCGGTGGCGGCGAAGGCCATGCCGCAGGTGAAGGCGTCGTAATATCGGTGTGCAAAGCGCTCGGGGATGCTCTTGCCCAAGCGGCACACCCTGACCACGAGGTGCGCCTCGCCACTCACCGCTCCCATGTCGTCGGGTATGAAGCATGGCTTGCCTCCCTTGACAAGGGTGGTGTCGGGCCTGGAGAGCACAACGGGGCCTTCCTCATTATATAACGGCCCTACGCCCTCTTTATTGTATGCGGGGTAGTTGAATGCGACGGTGAATATCTTCATTTCGTGAAACAGCCAGGCAGGGGATGCCTCCCCGCTGCCTGGCTGTATGATGTGATTGCGTGAGTATGTGCTTGGTTAGTCGGCACGGAGGGTGAAGCGCTTGAAGTCAAGCACCTTGAGCTCCTTGTCGGCGGCCTTGAGATAAGAAGACACATTCTCCTTCGGCTCGTGCATGATCACCTCTTGGTTGACAAGGCAGTTCTCCTTGAAGAATTTTGCCATGCGACCCTTGGCGATGTTCTGAATCATCTGCTCGGGCAGGTTGGCAGCCTTGGCCTCGGCAGCCTCCTTCTTGATGACGCGGGCCTTCTCTGCCTCCTCCTCGGTGAGCCAACCCTTGGCGATGTTGGAGCTGATATGGTCGTCGCTGTCCACGAGGTTGGGGTTGATGCCGGCCTTCTTCAAGGCGGCCTCCACGGCCTTCTCTATCTGCTCTTCCTTGGTCTTCTGGATGGCAACCTGGAGCTCGTTGTCCTTCACTGACTGCGGCACGCTCTCCTCGTCAAGGGCGACGGGGTTCATCGAAGCCACCTGGAGGGCGAGTTTCTTGCCCTGCTCGGCGAAGTCCTTGCTGAGCTGCACGAGGGTGCAGAGGATGTTCTTGTTCTGGTGGTTGTAGCTGTAGATGTTCTCTCCCTCGAGGAAGTTGTATCCGTCGAGCTCCATCTTCTCACCGGTGATACCGGAACGCTGGGTGATGGCGTCGGCAACCTTCTGTCCGTCGGCGAGGGTCAGGTTGGCGACCTCTTCGATGGACTTGCAGCGGTTGGCAACAGCGGCGTCGAGGACTGCCTGGGTGAGGGCGATGAAATCGGCTCCGTTGGCCACGAAGTCGGTCTCGCACTTCAGGGCGATGATGGCGGCGAAGTCATTGTCAACCTTCACCAGCACGCAGCCGTTGGAGGTTTCGCGGTCGCTGCGCTTGGCGGCGATGGCGAGGCCACGCTCGCGGAGCAAGTCCTTTGCCTTGTCGAAGTCTCCCTCAGCCTCGGTGAGCGCCTTCTTGACGTCGGCCAGACCGGCACCAGTCATGGTGCGGAGCTTCTTGATGTCTTCCATATTGGGTTTGTAAGCCATTTTCTTTCTCTGATTTTTTGGGTTGTTAATGGTGTTTACTCTTCTACCGGGGCTTCCTCCTCGGCGGGTGCTGCCGGCTCCTCAGCGGGAGCGGCGGGAGCTGCCTCCTTGCGTGCCCTGCGCTGGCGCAATGGACGGGGCTCAGCGGCCTCCTCGCTTTGCTCTGCAGCGGCTTTCTCGTCGGCCTTCTCAGCCTTGCGCTCCTCCAGGCCTTCGGCGATGGCGGCGCAGCAAGCGGTGAGGATGACGTCGATGCTGTCCTTGGCATCGTCGTTGGCGGGGATGACGAAGTCGATGTCGTCGGGGTTGGAGTTGGTGTCCACGATGCCGAAGACGGGGATACCAAGGCGGCGGGCCTCCTTCACTGCGATGTTCTCCTTCATCACGTCAACGACGAAGAGAGCAGAGGGAAGGCGTGTGAGGTCGGAGATGGAACCGAGGTTCTTCTCCAGCTTGGCACGCTGGCGTGTCACTTGCAGGAGCTCGCGCTTGGAGAGGTTGTTGAAGGTGCCGTCGGCGATGAGCTTGTCGATGGTGGCCATCTTCTTCACAGCCTTGCGGATGGTGGGGAAGTTGGTGAGCATGCCGCCCGGCCAACGCTCGATGACGTATGGCATGTTGATGCTCGTGGCTTTCTCTTCCACGATGCTCTTGGCCTGTTTTTTAGTAGCTACGAAGAGAATCTTCTTTCCCGACTTGGCGATTTGCTTGAGAGCCTCAGCAGCCTCGTCGATTTTCACGACCGTCTTGTGGAGGTCGATGATGTGGATGCCGTTGCGCTCCATGAAGATGTAGGGAGCCATGGCGGGATTCCATTTGCGGCGGAGGTGACCAAAGTGGCAACCAGCCTCCAGCAGCATGTCAAAATTTGTTCTTGGCATTTTTCTTTGTTTTTTTGTTTACTTTCCTTTTAGTCTTCTCTATCAACCAACCGACAAGTAGTCGCACCCCGGCCTCTCATGAAGCCAGGCTACGGGTCTCACCGGTTTGGATGCTAAACACACGATTGTCGTATTAACGCTTGCTGAACTGGAAGCGTGCACGTGCCTTGGGACGGCCCGGCTTCTTGCGCTCCACCTCGCGTGAGTCGCGGGTGAGGAAACCTTGGTCCTTCAGGGCTTTCTTGTCCTCGGCATTCACCTTCACCAGTGCGCGGGCGATGGCCAGACGAAGGGCTTGGCTCTGACCGGTGAAACCTCCACCGTCCAGATTCACCTTCAAGTCATACTTCTCAGCAACGTCGAGCAGGTTAAGCGGCTGCTTGACAACATACTGAAGCAGTGGTGAGGGGAAATACTCAACGAGGTCCTTCTTGTTGATGGTGATTTTGCCGGTGCCTTCGCAGAGGTAAACGCGGGCGACGGCGCTCTTGCGGCGCCCAATGGCATTTATGTATTCCATTTGCTGTGACTATTTATACTGGTTAATATCAATGGCACGGGGCTTCTGGGCCTCCTGCTGGTGCTCGGTGCCTTCGTAGATGTAAAGGTTGTACTGCAGGCTGCGGCCAAGGGGACCCTTGGGCAGCATGCCCTTGACGGCATGACGGATGATGCGCTCCACGCCGTTCTTCTTCTGGCGAAGCTTGGCGGGGGTGTTGAAACGCTGGCCGCCAGGATAGCCGGTGTAGTGTGTGTAGAGTTTGTCGGTCTCTTTCTTGCCGGTGAACACCACCTTGCTGGCATTGATGATAATCACGTTGTCTCCACAGTCCGCATGGGGTGTGAAGCAGGGTTTGTACTTTCCACGAAGCAGCTTGGCTACTTTCGAGCAGAGGCGGCCAACCACCTGGTCGGTGGCGTCGATGACCAACCATTCCTTCTGCACAGTCTGCTTGCTCATGGAAACAGTCTTGTAACTTAAAGTGTCCATTTCAAAATCTTGAATTACTACTAAAAAACAATTAAATTTACGGTGGAATGGCGATTCACTAACCATCGCGCCCGGCCAAAGGCGCCACTATTAACACGCCACCCCCGGGGGCTCTAAGTTACCCCCTGGAAATAATCGGACTGCAAAGGTACATGTTTTTTATTATTTTGGTGAAACTCTTCAAGTCCGCCACCTTTGATTTACACTTTTTTAACGCTTTAAACAATCTTTAACGGCCATTTTCTTCCCATTGACGATGTAAATGCCGGGAGAAAGCTGGTTTCCACCGACACGCCGCCCGCTCAAGTCATAAACGACGGTGGGTTTCTGCGGGTCCACGACAGGCCCTTCCACAATCAGTTCCCCACCCTTCAGGACGACGAAAGGCTCGGTGGTGTCGAGACGGGCATAGACGCCGAAGGGCTCCAGCACGCCGTCTTCGTCAAGTCTGAGGAAGCCCCATTGGCCGTC
>CADBBP010000045.1 GCA_902792855.1 uncultured Prevotellaceae bacterium | reverse complement strand
GGTCCCACCTCTTCCCATCCCGAACAGAGAAGTTAAGCCCGCCCGCGCCGATGGTACTGCAATGCAATGCGGGAGAGTAGGTCGCCGCCTCCTTTTCATAAGAGCCGCTCCAAAAGGAGCGGCTCTTTTCGTCTATATAGTATAGTATCTATAGAGTCTATATTCCTATTCCTTTTTCAGCACAATCTCTTTTGGTATCTTCACATATTTGCTATTGACAACAATCTTGTAGGTGCTTCCTCCAAGGTGCTTCATGGTGATACTCCCATTGTCGTCCTCGGTGAGTGTGGCGGTGAAATCCTCGCTGCCATAGTCGTTGATAACAGTGATTTCTATTTTATTTTTTTTCAAACGCTCGCTTTCCGTTATAAGCCAAAGGCGGGAGTCGCGCTTTGTAGAAAAGTAGCCGGTTAGTTCGCCGTATATCTCCTGGCCAGGCACTGTTATGTTACACGAGTCTGCATCCAGATGAAGGTATATCTGGTATTCGGCATTGTAATAAGTGCCTTTGAGCTGAGACTGGGCGTTTGTAACCAGTGACATGCTTGTCAATATGAATGCTACAATAAATTTTTTCATACTCGTTTTCGCTTTTTGTGACAAAGATAACCCTTTTCTTATATATATCACCCACATCTTCCAAAAAACTTGCACTTTATAGCATTTTTTTTATTTTTTTTAGTACCTTTGCACACGGATTATTAGTTTTTCAAATGGGAAAAGAATTGTTGGTTCCTGATTTCATTTTCGAATCAAGTTGGGAAGTTTGCAATAAGGTTGGTGGTATTTACACTGTATTGTCCACAAGGGCGAAAACCTTGCAGGAAAAAAACAAGGACCACATAATCTTTATAGGGCCTGATTGCTGGCATGAGAAAGAAAGTCCTTACTTCGATGAAGACAAAACGTTGTTCTCCGAATGGAGAGAGGCTGCATTCGAAGAAGGATTGAAATTGAAAGTAGGAAGGTGGAATGTGCCAGGAAGGCCGATTGCCATCTTGGTTGACTTTGATGACTTCTATGCAGAGAAGGATGGCATTTATGCCAAAGCTTGGGAACTTTTCCAAGTCGATAGTTTGCATGCGTATGGGGATTATGACGAAGCATCCATGTTTTCATACGCCGCCGGAAAAGTGGTGGAAAGCTTCTACAATTTCTTCCTTGATGAAGAAAAAAAGGTGGTTTACCATGCCAATGAATGGATGACAGGACTCGGCTTGCTCTATATAAGGTGCAAATTGCCACAGATTGCTACGGTTTTCACCACTCATGCAACCAGTATTGGAAGAAGCATTGCAGGAAACAACAAACCTCTCTACGACTACCTTTTCGCATACAACGGGGATCAAATGGCCCAGGAACTCAATATGCAAAGCAAGCATTCTATTGAGAAACAGACTGCGAAATATGTTGACTGCTTTACAACTGTCAGCGATATCACCGCTAAGGAGTGCCTTGAACTGCTCGACAAACCTGTGGACAAGGTGCTGCCTAATGGATTTGATAACAATTTCGTTCCTAAGGGGAATGAATTTACAAAGAAGAGAAAACTTGCCAGAAAGAAACTCATAGAAGTGGCAAACGCCTTGATGGGTATTGAACTTGACGATGATATCCTCATCGTTTCCACAAGTGGAAGGTATGAGTTCAGAAACAAGGGCGTGGACGTGTATATTGAGGCCATGAACAGGCTTCTGCGTGACAGAAACCTCAAAAAGCAAGTGCTCGCCTTCATTGAAGTGCCAGGATGGGTGGGAGAACCCAGAAAAGACCTTGTGGAAAGAATGAATAGTGGGAAAAAATTTGATACTCCACTTGAAGTGCCTCTTATCACTCATTGGCTGCACAACATGAGTCACGACAATGTCATGGGGATGCTTAAATTCCTTGACATGTGGAACAGACCCGAGGATAGGGTGAAACTTATCTTCCTGCCGTGCTATCTCACAGGAGACGATGGCGTCCTCAATATGACTTATTATGACCTCGTATTGGGGAACGATTTGTGCATCTATCCTTCATATTATGAACCTTGGGGATACACACCACTTGAGGCGGTTGCGTTCAAGGTGCCATGCATCACCACTGACTTGGCTGGCTTCGGACAATGGGCAAAAACCATAAATCAGGGGGAAAGTGAAATAATTGATGGAGTGAAGGTCATACACCGCACAGATTACAACTACTCTGAGGTGGCGGACAATATCAAGGACACGGTCTCACTCTTCTCTTCCATGGCTAATGAAGAGGTGGCAAAGGCCAGGGCTAATGCCGACAAACTGTCTAAAAAGGCCTTGTGGAGCCATTTCATTACATATTATTATGAGGCGTATGATTTCGCATTGAGAAAGGCTGCGCAAAGAACTACAATGTAATATTAAACATCCTAACGTTATATTTTGTTAAGTATGAAAATTAAAGCAGATTATGCAAACACTCCACAGTGGAAGGAAGTACTCGTGAAGTCAAGACTTCCAGAGGAGCTAAAATGTTTGGACGAACTCGCTCACAATATGTGGTGGGCGTGGAATTATGAGGCAAGAGACTTGTGGAGAAGCCTTGACGAGGATCTCTACGAGGAAGTGGAGCACAATCCTGTGCTGCTGCTCGAAAGACTCAGCTATGAGAGAAAGCAAGAACTCGTCAGGGACGAGGGCATCATGAAGCGCGTGAAGGAGGTCTATGCCTTGTTCCGAAAGTATATGGATGTAAAACCCGATGAGAAGAGGCCATCTGTCGCTTATTTAATTTATTCCGGAGGTCTTGGCATGCTTGCTGGTGACTACCTCAAGGAGGCTTCCGATAGCAATGTCGATATGTGCGCTGTGGGCTTCCTTTACAGGTTCGGCTATTTCAAGCAGTCGCTTTCCATGGACGGACAGCAAATCGCCAACTACGAGGCACAGAATTTCAACGCCCTGCCGCTTGAAAGACAGCTTGATGCAGAGGGCAACCCACTCGTGGTGGATGTGCCTTATATGAACTACCAAGTGCATGCTTATGTTTGGAGAGTGAATGTAGGAAGGATTCCTCTCTACTTGCTTGACACCGATAATGAGATGAACTCGGAGTTTGACAAACCCATCACTCACTCTTTGTATGGAGGTAACTGGGAAAACAGGCTTAAGCAAGAAATTCTTCTTGGTATTGGTGGTATGCTCACGCTCAAAAAATTGGGTATTAAAAAGCAAATCTACCACTGCAACGAAGGACACGCTGCTCTCTGCAACCTGCAAAGACTTTGTGACTATGTCAGGGAGGGGCTCTCTTTCAACCAGGCTCTCGAACTCGTTCGTGCCTCTTCTCTTTATACCGTGCATACTCCTGTTCCGGCAGGTCACGACTATTTCGACGAGTCTATGTTTGGTAAGTATATGGGAGGATATCCTGCCATGCTCGGACTTACTTGGGACGAGTTCATCGGAATGGGCAGACAAAATCCCGACGACCATTCGGAGAAATTCTGTATGTCGGTTTTCGCATGCAACACTTGCCAAGAGGTCAATGGAGTGAGCAAACTTCATGGAAAAGTCAGCAAGAAAATGTTCGCACCCATTTGGGCTGGATATTACCCAGAGGAAAACCATGTGGGATATGTCACCAACGGTGTGCACTTCCCCAGCTGGGCTGCTACGGAGTGGAGACAGCTTTACGCCAAGTATTTCGACAAGGGATTTATGGCTGACCAAAGCAACGAGAGCATCTGGCGTGCCATATACAGTGTTCCCGACAGTGAGATTTGGCAGACAAGGATGGCTCTGAAGAATAAACTTGTCGATTACATCAGGGATAAATTCCGTGAGACATGGCTGAAAAACCAGGGTGATCCTTCAAGGGTGGTGTCACTGCTCCAGAAAATCAATCCCGACGCACTCATGATCGGCTTCTGCCGTAGATTTGCTACTTACAAAAGAGCACACCTTCTCTTCACCGACCTCGACAGGTTGGCCAAGATTGTAAACGACCCCGAGCATCCTGTGCAGTTCATCTTCTCAGGAAAGGCACATCCGGCTGACGGAGCAGGACAGGGACTCATCAAGAAAATTTTTGAAATCAGCCAGAAACCCGAATTCCTGGGGAAAATCATCTTCCTTGAGGACTATGACTTCAGGCTCGCCAGAAGGTTGGTGTCGGGTGTTGACATCTGGATGAATACACCTACTAGGCCGCTCGAGGCTTCCGGTACGTCGGGAGAGAAGGCGGAGATGAATGGTGTTGTCAATCTCTCCGTGCTCGACGGATGGTGGCTCGAGGGATATAGAGAAGGTGCAGGATGGGCACTCACAGAGAAGCGCACATACCAAAACCAAGCTTATCAGGATCAATTGGATGCCGCTACCATTTATGGACTGCTCGAAAACGAAATCATTCCGCTTTATTACAACACCAACAAGCAAGGTTATAGCGAGGGATGGATACAGGTCATCAAGAACTCCATAGCCAGAATTGCTCCTCATTACACCATGAAGAGGCAGCTTGATGACTACTATTCCAAATTCTACTGCAAACTTGCTGAGCGCTCTGAATTGCTCCATGCCGACAACAATCATTTGGCAAAGGAAATTGCTTTCTGGAAAGAGACTGTGGCTGAGAGATGGGATGCCATCAAGGTCATCTCAAGGGAGAGCAACGTTGCTGATGCTGCCGAGACTGGAGTGGAGTTCAAAGTGAAGTTTGTCATTGACGAAGCCGGACTTGATGATGCCGTGGGGCTCGAGTTTGTTACGCTTAAAACCGATGCCAACGGAGAAGAGCATGTCTCGAAGGTCTATCCTTTCCAACTCGTTGAAAAAGAAGGAAACATTTACACTTTTGAATGCGATATCAAGCCCGACAAGGCTGGTACATTCAAGACGGGTGTGAGAATGTTCCCGAAGAATGATAAACTGCCCATTCCTCATCGTCAGGACTTCTGCTATGTGAGGTGGCTTTAATATCCTTCAGTGAGTTCTATTAATTCTGTTGAGTATTTGACATGATTGATAGAACTCACCTTTAATCTTACCTTTATGATAATGAAAGCCCCCGGTCTGAAAAGACCGGGGGCTCATTATGATTTTCTGTCTGTCAATTCAATAATTAGAAGCTGTAGTAGAGACCGAAGATGATGTTGCGGCCGTCAACATCAACGCCCCAACCGTCTTGCTTCATCTTCGTGTTGTTGTCCTTCTCGTGCTGGTAGCCGATGAAACCTACATGGGTGACAAAACTCAGGTGGTCGCCAAGATTGACTGCTACACCGGGTTTCAGACCAACGGAAATATTGTCCACATCAGCACCGCTGTTGTAGGTGTGAGCATAACCAACGCTGCCGTCAACAAACACGCTCACGAGATTGCCTTTTACAAAGGTATAGCGTGCGTAGGGGTTTACTGAGAGGGTCTTCATACCACCTTTGGTGGCGCCTTCCCATCCAAATGCCACGCCGGCAGCCCATTCTTCATTGAAAGAATAGCCTACCTCAGGCACAAACTTGAACGAAGTAGCATCGTCCTTGGAATAACCGTTGTCCACGGAAATGTTGGCTACGCCAAGACCGCCACCCACGTAAGCTTGGGCATTAATACCAAGTGCAACTGCAGTTGCTGCCAAAGTCATAAAAATCTTTTTCATCTTTTTACCTTTTTTATTGTTATACATTTGCCGCCATCGCTATATATGAATATTTAATAATTTGAAGCGCTATGGCAGGCGTTATCCTTAAATCGCTGCAAAGGTAATGCTATTTTGCATAACCCAAAACTTTTGTGAGGTATTTTTTCAAAATATAGTTAAAATATGTGAAATTTCTATGAATGGAGAGATGTTTTTGCCTGTTTTGACTAAAAGTTTGTCAATAAATAGGGCTTTTCCACATTTATCAGTGGAATGAGTACATTTTAATTCTTTTTGCGTCAAATTATATTATGAAGTTTCGTACAGAAGTTGAAATACCCCTTATGCCTTTCAAAATAGCTCCTTGTGAGAGGATGCTTTTCGTAGGCTCCTGTTTTGCCGACAACATTGGCAAGAAGTTTGCAATGGAGAAATTCAGGGCTGTTGTCAATCCTTACGGAGTGATGTACAATCCTGCCAGTATCTTGCACACGGTGAAGAGGTTTTTGGAGGAGGCATGTCAAGAACTTCCCAAAACTGTGTTTTTCACGCTGGGCACCAACCATGTATATGTTTTAAAGGAAACGGGTGAGATTGTGGACAATTGCGGGAAAAGACCTCAACGACTGTTTGAGGAGCGATTGTTGTCGGTAGGGGAATGCAAAGATTACATCGAGGAAGCGGTGAAGTTGCTCGAAAAGGCTTCAATGGATGTAAGGGTGGTGCTCACTGTCAGCCCCATAAGGTATGCCAAGTATGGCTTTCATGAGAGTGCTCTATCCAAGGCTACCTTGTTGCTCGCTGCTGAGCAAGTGGAAAAGGAATTAAATAATGTGACGTATTTTCCTGCTTACGAGATTGTAAACGATGAATTAAGGGATTATCGTTTTTACCAACCTGACATGCTGCACCCTTCGCAACAGACTGTGGATTTTATATGGCAAAAGATTGTCGATGCCTGTCTTAGCAATGAGGCAAAGGACTTTCTCAAAGAATGGAAACCTATCAAGGAAGCATTGGCTCACAAACCTTTCCAGCCTGATTCTGTAGAATACAGGAATTTCTTGCAAGCCACAAAGGAAAGACTGCAAAGGCTGAGGGAAAAATATCCTAACATGCCGGAATGACCCGGAAGAGATGATTATTCGTATAGGTATTCCTTTTCGATGCTGTCCCAGTAGGAGTTGTCGCTCAATACTTTGGAAGACCCTTTTTCAAAAATGATGTAATATAAGTTGTCACCTTTTTCGGTAATCTTTGCCTTGAACATCTGACCGCTCACCTTGGTGCCAAGGTCAACCTTGTAGCTGTGGGTGCCGCTCACCTCAACTTGGTTGTTTCCCTTGTCAACCATCTTCACCACAACAAGGCTGCCATGCTCATAGTGGTCGCCTTTGAAATGCTCGTCGAAATAGTCTTGGCAAAACGAATTCAACAAACTGGTATAGAAATTCTTGGTACGGGAGCCGTTGGAAAGGTTGGCATCGTAAGTCGCATCGTCATCATCGTCATCAGGAGAGGATGTTTCATCTCTTACAATGCCAGGTTCGTCCAAATTGAACTTTTGCTTTAGCTCCTCGCATGAAGACAGGCATGCCATCAAGCCAAGGAGAAACAAAATCTTTCTCATAATTATACTCTTTTGTGGCCATCATGGGAAGACCAGGTTTCTATTCTGCAAAGATATAGATTTTTTTTCATTTATTTACTTTTGAATTGGGAAAAATTATAAAACCACACTTTTTTTTCGTTGTATGCCTACAAAGTTGAATGGAAATGGCATAAAAAAACAAGTTCTGATGATTTTGTCCGCTTAAGGACAAAATCGTGTCCTGCTCTCGATTTTTCGTAACTTTTGATAAGTTACTCCATCTCGGCATGAAAAAAGAACAAGTTCTTTTTGTCCTGCTCTCGATTTTTCGTAACTTTGCACCATGGAAGCAGAACCCCGGCCTGTCGCTGGCACGATGAGTGCGGGAGGAAAGTCCGGGCAGCATAGGGCATCCCACTTCTGAAAATGGAAGCTGTTGGTGACAGCAGGCTATGGCAGAAGAAAACAACCGCCTTCCTTCGGGTTGGCAAGGGTGAGAAGGTGGTGTAAGAGACCACCAGCCGGCGGGTGATCGTCGGGCTGTGCCAGCTGGGAGCTGCAAGTTCGCGTAAACCATCGACTGAGGGTTGCCCGTCCGAGTAATGCGATGGAGGGTGGAACGCTCGAGCCGGGAGGTGACTTCCGGCCTAGATAAATGACAGGCTCTGACGTGTAAAAGCGTTTAGACAGAACCCGGCTTACAGGGGGTCTGCTTCCTTTGTTTTTCAATAGCTTGTTATATGAATTACAAGAAATTGCTGACTTTCTTCCAAGAAGATATCTGGAAAATCAAGGAGGGCGACGTTTCTATGCCGGCCTTGGTGGGCATAGACATCGTCAGGACGGTTGTGCTGGCCATCAGGAGTTTTGTTGATACAAGAATTACAAGGGCGGCCGCCGCTTTGTCTTTCTCCACCATGATGGCTATTGTACCCATGGTGGCGGTTGTATTTGCCATCGCAAGGGGGTTTGGCATTTCCAAGCACATTGAGTCGTGGTTTGGTGATTTGCTTTCAAGCCAGCCGCAAGTGGCCGAAACCATCATCGGATTTGTCAACTCCTATTTGGTCAACGCCAAGAGCGGCGTCATCCTCGGTTTTGGCTTTATTGTCATGCTATATACCGTTATCATGCTCATCAGCAATGTGGAGACCACCTTCAATGATATTTGGAAAGTGGAAAACTCAAGGGGACTTATGAGCACTGTCATCGATTATGTGGCATTCTTCTTCTTGCTGCCCATCGTCATAACGCTCACATCTGGTGTCTCCATTTTTGTCACTACCATGTCGGGGCATCTTGGTGAGTTTGTCGCACCTGTTGTCAGGGTGCTCATCGCTGTTTCGCCATACATCATCATGTCTGTCATCTTCACGATGGTGTACATGCTCATGCCCAACACAAAGGTTTATTTTTCAAGTGCTGTGGGGCCTGGCATTTTTGCAGGCATCGCCATGCAGTTGCTGCAGTTGCTTTATATACACTCGCAGTTGTGGGTCACAAGTTACAACGCCATTTATGGTTCTTTTGCCGCACTGCCGCTCTTCATGTTGTGGTTGCAATTCTCTTGGATTATCTGCCTTTTTGGTGTGCATTTGTGCTATACAAGGCAAAATATGGAGAGGCTTATGCCAATGCCTTTCAATGAAAGGGTGAGCGAGAAAAACAGAAGGGTGCTGTCGGCGGTCCTGCTGGCGCACATCTGCAAGCGTTTCGCCAATGCTCAGGGGCCATGCACGACTTTGCAACTAAAAAAGGAGACTGGCGTGCCTGCCCATGTCGTTGCCGAGCTCCTTGCTGGATTATTGGAAACCAAGCTGGTGGTGAATGTTGCGGGAAGCGACAAAGACCGCCTTCCGGCATACATGCCTGGCGAGGACATCGCCAACATCACCGTGGGGGAGATGGTGGACAGGCTTGACGACGTGGGGGCGTGGCCAATGATTGATGACGAATTGAAGAAAGCCATCGGCGAAAAGACGCAATGGGGAAAGGCATTCCAAATTCGCAAAATTTATATCGACCAACTGAGAACCTTGAAGGTCAGCGATCTTGAAATTTCATAACTTCGGCGATGTAACGCTCTATCTGCTCGTTGTTGAGGCGGCTCATGCGAACTTTGTGTACCACGATTGTAAGGATGTAGTAAAGGCCGCAGAGCACCAGGCCACAGCCACACGCTATTAATGCGTTGGTCAGCGTCGTCTCGTAGAACGCAACAACGATGAAGGGGATGATGAAGATGATGGAGTAGATAGTGTATTTCTTGCGAAGAGACTCTACGTCGTCTATCACGGCTTGTTTGTAAAACATATAGTCGTCGAATTCATCCTCGCTCACACCATAGTCTTCCAAACGGGGAAAGCCGGCATCGTCACGGTGGTCTGCTATCACTTTCCGCACACGATGCTCCATGTCGTCGATGATTATTTCCATATTTTCTGCTTTTTTCATGCGAAGATACATTAAATAGTTCTTTCTCCCAAATAAAATTTTGTCTAATTCAAAAAAAAGAGTAATTTTGTGCCAATTTTCAACCAATATGCTTTGAATATGGAATTACCCGACTTCATGTCTTACGCTGATAAGTTCTCCGCAAAAGGATTCGTGGAGAAAATTTCCAGAATTGCCAAAAGGGCGGGAGCGAAACTGGTGTATGCTGCACTCGTGCTTTTCTATACGCTGCAAAGCAAGGAGGTCAGTTACAAGGACAAGGCTATGATTATTGGTGCCTTGGGGTATCTCATCAGCCCGCTCGACGTGCTTCCCGACGCAATTCCCATCGTCGGTCTGTCCGACGACCTCACCGTACTTCTCTTTGTCATCAATAAGATATGGGTGGAAGTACCGGAGGAGGTGAAGACAAGAGCCAAGGAAAAACTTTCCGACTGGTTCGACGAGGACGAGTTGGAAGAAGTGGAGAAATTCATTGATGATAAGCTCCATACGACAGAGGAGTAATTGGGGGCAGGCGGAGGATTTTAGTTATAAACAAACATTGATGTCAAAGCTGCGACAACTGTAGGGTTGCTGCGGCTTTGACTTTTTTGCAAAGATTGCTTTCTTCTCACTGCACTTTTTGCATCTCCTTGTATCAATGACTCACGTCAGGATGAGAATTGTTCGTCAAATGGATATGATAAAAGGGGCGCCGCAAAGAAGCGGCGCCCCGGGGATGGACTCCCCTTGCGGGGAGTGGGGAGGGTCTGTTTATACGATGCCCTGGGCCATCATGGCCTTGGCCACTTTCAGGAAGCCGGCTACGTTAGCTCCTTTCACATAGTTGATGTAGCCATCGGCCTCTGTTCCGTACTTCACGCAGTTGGCATGGATGTCGTTCATGATGTCATGCAACTTGGCATCAACCTCTTCACGGCTCCAGTGCAGGCGCTCAGAGTTCTGGCTCATTTCCAAGCCCGACACTGCCACGCCGCCGGCATTGGCTGCCTTGCCAGGAGAGTAGAGAATCTTGGCATCTTGGAACACCTTGATGGCTTCCGGAGTGGAAGGCATGTTGGCTCCTTCGCTCACTGCTATCACGCCGTTGGCAACAAGTGCCCTGGCGGCGTCGCCGTTAATCTCGTTCTGGGTGGCTGAGGGGAGGGCGATGTCGGCTTTCTCCGACCATGGCTTGGCACCTTCAACGTATTTCACGCCAAACTCTTCTGCGTACTCGCGGATGCGGCCGCGCTCCACATTCTTCAATTCCATAATCCAGTCAAGTTTGGCACGGTCGATGCCATCGGGATCGTAGATGTAGCCGTCAGAGTCGGACATTGTCACTACCTTGGCACCCAGCTGGATGCATTTCTCCACTGTGTATTGGGCCACGTTGCCGCTTCCAGAGACAAGCACTGTCTTGCCCTTGATGTCGATGTTGCGGGTCTTCAGCATGTTCTGAAGGAAATAAACGTTGCCGTAGCCAGTAGCCTCAGGACGGATGAGCGAGCCGCCAAACTCCAATCCTTTGCCAGTGAGCATGCCACTGAAGGTGTGGGTGAGTTTCTTGTACATGCCGAACATGTAGCCTACCTCGCGACCACCGACGCCGATGTCGCCTGCTGGCACGTCCTCGTCTGGACCAACATGGCGGTAGAGTTCGGTCATGAAGGCTTGACAGAAGCGCATCACCTCGGCATTGCTCTTGCCACGGGGAGAGAAATCGCTACCGCCTTTGGCACCGCCCATGGGAAGAGTGGTGAGTGAGTTCTTGAATGTTTGCTCAAAAGCGAGGAATTTCAGAATGGAAAGGTTCACCGAAGCGTGATAGCGGATACCACCCTTGTACGGGCCAATCACGTTGTTGTGCTGGATGCGGTATCCCATATTGGTTTGGACGTTGCCTTTGTCGTCGGTCCAGGTCACACGGAAAGAGATGATCCTGTCGGGAATGCAGAGACGCTCAATCAGGTTGGCGCGCTCAAACTCAGGATGCTTGTTGTACTCTTCTTCGATGGTGCCAAGCACTTGGCTCACTGCCTGAATGTACTCGGGCTCGTTAGGAAATCTTTGTTGGAGACTTTCCACAACTTTTGATGCAATCATAATTTTTTTAATTTTATAGGTTGTTTGAAATGTTTGTCCTCCGTTTTCTGTGTGCAAAGGTAAGCATTCTGATGTAAACACCAAACATTTTGATAGAAAAATATCGAAAAAATGAGAAAAAAGACACATTTTTAACACTTAGTGGAATAAAAAGGCATAAAAGTGGCCGTTTTTACGCATTTTTGATAATTCCTTTTTGAATGAAAAACCCCTTCTCGAAATGAGGAGGGGGCGAAAGCTTATGTGTTGGGGGTGTTGCTTTTGCGGCGGCGATGTTTCTTGCGCTTGGCTTCGGAAACGGAAGAGGGGTCGGATGCCGGCCTTTTTGTTGAATCTTTGGTGGGGACTGTAGCCTTGGCTCTTTCCGAAGTGCCTTTGCCCTTTCCGCGACCACCATGGTCGCGACGACGGCTGTGGCCGCGACCTTTGCCGCGCGATGCTCCACCACGACCCATGGGCTTGTATTCTGGAGCTTCGCCCAAGCCTTCTGGCAATGGAAGTTTCTCCACGGCATAGCCTAAGAATTTCTCTATCTGCATGAAGTCGGAAATTTCACGGCCACGAACGAGGGTGATGGCCTTGCCGTCGCGTTGTGCACGGGCTGTGCGGCCGATGCGGTGCACATAGTCTTCGCTGTCGTGAGGCACGTCGTAGTTCATCACTGTGGCGATGTCATCGATGTCGATGCCGCGGGCCACGATGTCTGTAGCGACCAGCACGTCCACTTGCCCGCTCTTGAAGCGGTACATCATCTCGTCGCGCTGGCTTTGGTCCAGGTCGGAGTGCATTTCGCCGCAGTTGATGTTCATCTGGCGCAGTGAGCGGTTGATTTCCTTGACTTTCAACTTGGAGCCGGCGAAGATGATGACGCGGCTAAGCTCGTTGTTCTTGAAAAGGTGGCGGATGATGCCTAGTTTCTGGTTCTCGTGGCATACGTAGGCGGCTTGCATGATGTTGTCTGCCGGGCGGCTCACGGCGAGCTTCACTTCCACAGGATTCTTGAGCAAGGTCTTGGCCAGTTGCTCGATTTTCTGAGGCATGGTGGCAGAGAACATGATGGTCTGGCAGGTGTCGGGCAGATAACTGGCTATCTTGAGGATGTCGTCGCTGAAACCCATGTCGAGCATGCGGTCGGCCTCGTCGAGAACGAAAAACGACACCTGGCTCAGGTCTGCATGTTTCATCGTGATGTGGCTGATGAGGCGGCCGGGGGTGGCTATCACCACGTTGGCGCCCAGTTGAAGGCCACGAGTCTCCTGGTCGTAACGGCCTCCGTCGTTGCCGCCATACACGGGAACGCTGCTTATGCCTTTGAGGTAATAGCCGAAACCTTCCATGGCTTGGTCTATCTGCTGGGCCAACTCGCGAGTGGGACTCATCACCACGCAGTTGATGGCCTCTTCGGGATAGTAGCCATCGTCGATGAGGCTAAGGATGGGCAGGAGATAGGCGGCTGTCTTCCCCGTGCCTGTCTGAGCCACGCCAATCAGGTCTCGGCCGTCAAGTATCTCGGGGATGCATGCTTCTTGGATGGGTGTGCAGGTCTCGAAGTGCATGTCGTCAAGCGCATCGAGGATATTGTCGTTCAGATATAGTTCGTCAAATCTCATTGTTTATGTTTCTTTCATTATATGGGATGCTGCCGCAAGGATTTAGTTGGGGGCCTGTCGGTAGCAGAAATAGGCCACGATGGCGAAAATCATATTGGGCACCCATGCTGCTATCACGGGGGGGAAGCCGGCGTTGATGGAGAAGGTGGAAGAAACCGTCTGCAGCATGATATAGGTGAAACTGAGCACCAGGCCGATGCCAAGATACATTCCCATTCCACCCTTTCGCTTGTGTGATGACAAGGAGGCTCCGATGATGGTGAGAATGAACGAGGCAAAGGAGGAGGCGATGCGCTTGTGGTACTCCACCTCGTATTGCACCACATTTCCGGAGCCGCGACTCTGTTGCTTGGAAATATACTCCTTGAGCTGGGGACTGGTGAATGTTTCTTGCTGGCCTTTGGAGTAAACCAAGTCGGTGGGCTCCATCATGATGAGCGTGTCGAGGCTGGAACCCTCTGTAATTTTCTCTTTCATCCCGCCCAGCGAGCGGATTTTCCAGTTCAGGGCTTTCCAATGGAATTTCTCGTTGCTGATGGTGTCGTAGCGCACTTCAGATGCCGTCATGTGGCTCACTATCTTCTTGTTTTCAAACTTGTCCAGGATGAAGCCGTAGCCGCACTTGCGTGTGTTGTCGTAGAACTGTATGCGGGCGATGACCCCGGGGGCTACCTGTAGTTGCACGTTCTCTGCTGAAGTGTTCTTGCGTTTGTGCTTGTAAAGCGTCTCGAAATTTTGGCGAATCACCGTGCCGTGGGGGATGACGTAAGCACCAAGGTAATAGGTGACAAGCGAGATGAGCACGCACGATACCATGTAGGGAACCATCAGTCGGCGGAACGACAATCCGGATGCAAGCATGGCGATGATTTCAGAGTTGCCGGCAAGTTTCGAGGTGAAGAAGATGACCGCGATGAAGACAAACAGCGGACTGAATAGGTTGGCGAAATAGGGCACGAAGTTGGCGTAATAGTCGAAAACGATGGCTTTCAATGGGGCGTTGTACTGGGAGAATTTAGCCAGGTTCTCATTCACGTCAAAAACGATGGATAGCGAGATGATCAGCACGATGGAATAGATGTAGGTGCCGATGAATTTCTTGATGATGTACCAGTCCATCCGCTTGATGTAGCGGCCGGGATTGAGCCACCTCAAAAGCCCGAGGGCTTGGCGGAGCAGATGCCATGCAAAGCTGGCGGAATGCTTGGCGGTTCTGCGTATGGAGCGCCAGGCTTTCAGGCTGCGGAGGTGTTTGCGGATGGTGTGATGTTTCATTGTGTATGGGTGAGGGTTATAGACGGTGGCTCAGACGAGGGGCTACCTCCGACTTCCACCGGGTGAAGTCGCCTTGGATGATATGGCGGCGGGCGTCGCCCACCAGGCGGAGATAGAAGGCCAGGTTGTGGATGCTTGCTATCTGTAGGGCCAGCAGTTCTTGTGACTTGAACAAATGGTGAAGGTAGGCCTTGCTGTGAAGACGCGACAGATGGCAGCCGTCGGCGTCAATAGGGCTGAAGTCGCGCTCCCATTTCTTGTTACGCATGTTCATGGTGCCCTCGTAGCTGAAAAGGTTGGCGTTGCGACCATTGCGAGTGGGCATGACGCAGTCGAACATGTCGACACCGCGCTCGATGGCTTCCAAGAGGTTGAGCGGAGTGCCTACGCCCATCAGGTAGCGGGGGCGGTCTTTGGGGAGGATGGCGTTCACTACCTCAATCATTTCATACATCACTTCGGTGGGCTCGCCGACGGCAAGACCGCCGATGGCGTAACCGTCGGCTCCCTTGTCTGCGGCATGATGGGCGGCTTCCTCGCGCAAATCCTTGTAGGTGCAGCCTTGCACGATGGGGAAGAGGCTCTGGCTATGACCATAGAGAGGCTCCGTCTCTTCCATCCGTTTCATGCAGCGGTCAAGCCACCGACGCGTCAGCCCCAGACTTTTTTTCGCATAGCTGTAGTCGCTGTCGCCGGGAGGGCACTCGTCGAAAGCCATCATGATGTCAGCACCTATGATGCGCTGGGTGTCCACCACGTTCTCGGGGGTGAAGATATGCTTCGACCCGTCGATGTGGGAACGAAATTCGCAACCCTCCTCGCGAAGCTTGCGGATGGCGGAAAGGGAGAATACCTGAAAACCACCGGAGTCGGTGAGGATGGGACGGTCCCAAGTATTGAAGCGATGGAGGCCGCCGGCCTCACGGAGAATTTCCAAACCGGGGCGCAGATAGAGGTGATAAGTGTTGCCAAGGATGATTTGGGCACCTATTTCCTCGCGCAATTCACTGAAGTGTACGCCTTTGACACTGCCGCAAGTACCCACTGGCATGAAAATGGGGGTCTCCACGATGCCATGGTCGGTGTGCAGCAGACCGGCACGGGCGTCGCTGCAGGGGTCGGTGTGTTGGAGTTCAAATGTCATTGCACGGGTTCGGAAGGAGTGTCGCTGATGTGAAGGTCGATGGGGTGGGCTACACGCTCGTTGGTCAATGCGAAAGCCCATACCTCGCCAATGGTGTCAACATAGTGGAATTCCACACCTTTGAGGTAGATGGCAGGTATCTCGTCGATGTCTTTCTTGTTTTCCTTGCACATCACGATGTCGGTGATGCCGGCACGCTTGGCGGCAAGGATTTTCTCCTTGATGCCGCCGACGGGAAGCACACGGCCGCGAAGCGTGATTTCGCCTGTCATGGCGGTGTTGCGCCGCACCTTGCGCTGGGTGAGAGCGGAGGCGATGGACGTGGCGATGGTGATGCCTGCCGAAGGACCGTCCTTGGGCGTGGCGCCTTCCGGGACGTGGATGTGTATGTTCCATTGGTCGAACACGCGATAGTCCACTCCAAGGTTGTCGATGTGGGCCTTCACGTATTCCAATGCAATCACCGCCGACTCTTTCATCACGTCGCCAAGGTTGCCTGTCAAAGTAAGTTTGGAACCCTTGCCCTTGCTCAGAGAGGTCTCAATGAACAAGATTTCGCCGCCAACGCTCGTCCAGGCAAGGCCCGTTACTACGCCGGCGTCGTCGTTGCCCTGGTAGATGTCGCGATAGAAGGGTGGCTTGCCAAGCAGGTCGGAAAGCTTGTCGGGCGTAATCTTGGTATAGGGGAGCTGACCCTCGCGGGCCTTCAGGTAGGCCAGCTTGCGGAAGGCTTTGTTCATCTGCTTCTCCAACTGCCTCACGCCGCTCTCGCGGGTGTATTGCTCGATGGTCTTCTCGATGGCTTGCTTGGTGAAGGCAGGCTTCTCTTCGAGCGTGGAAAGACCGGTGTTCTCCAACTCTCTGGGCACCAAATGACGACGGGCAATCTCTATCTTTTCTTCCGTGATGTAACCGCTCACCTCGATGATTTCCATGCGGTCCAGCAAGGGACGGGGGATGGTGTTCAGGTCGTTGGCTGTGGCGATGAAAAGCACTTTCGACAAGTCGTAGTCCACGTCAAGGTAATTGTCGTGGAAGGCGTTGTTCTGCTCGGGGTCGAGCACTTCGAGCAGTGCGGAGGCGGGGTCTCCGTTGATGGTGTGCTGTGTCACCTTGTCTATCTCGTCGAGTATGAAGACGGGGTTGGAGGAGCCGGCTTTCTGCATGCTCTTGATGATGCGGCCGGGCATGGCTCCTACGTATGTGCGGCGATGTCCACGAATTTCCGACTCGTCGTGCAGTCCGCCGAGTGAGATGCGCACGTATTTGCGCTTCATGGCCGATGCGATGCTCTTGCCGAGACTCGTCTTGCCCACGCCGGGAGGGCCGTAAAGGCAGATGATGGGCGACTTCAGGTCGCCGCGCAAGGAAAGCACGGCGATATGCTCCAGGATGCGCTCCTTTACACGCTCCATGCCGTAATGGTCATGGTTGAGGATGCGCTCGGCGCGCTTCAGGTTCATGTCGTCCACCGTGTACTCGCCCCAAGGAAGCGAGACCATCGTCTGCAAGTAGTTGATTTGGATGCTGTAGTCGGGGCTTTGGGGATTGAGCGTGTCCAGTCGGTCAAGCTCCTTGTAGAATGTCTTCTCCACCTCCTCGCTCCATTTCTTCGTGCCGGCTTGCTCTATCAACTCCAACCGCTCAGGGGAGCCTTCGCCGTTGCCTAACTCTTCGCGAATGTTCTTGATTTGCTGCTGAAGGAAATATTCACGTTGCTGCTCGTCAATGTCTTCGCGGGTGCGAATGCGGATGTTCTGCTTCAACTCTACCAACTGCATCTCTTTGTGAATGACCTTCAGCAGTGCAAACACGCGGTCTTTAAGGGTCGGGCAGCGCAGCAAGTCCATCTTGTCGGCTATGCTGAAGGGCATGTTCGAACTGATGAAGTTGACCGTGATGACGTTGTTGGTCATGTTCTGCAAGGCGAATTGCGACTCGTCGGGGATGTCATCGTTCTTCTTGATGAATTCCATCGAACTGCTGCGGAGGTCTTCCACGGCAGCATTGAATTCCTTGTCGTCGGACGAGGGCAGTTCCTCGGTCACCGGAGTGGCTGTGCCGACGAGGAAGGGGCGGTATCTTTTCACTTTGTGCAATAGGCACTTGCCCAAACCTTGCACGATGGCTGTGAGTTGGCCACCGGGGACGGGCATCTCCAACACGCGGATGATTTTGGCATAAACGCCCATCTCGTAGAGGTCGCTCTCCGAGGGGCTGTCCAGCGTGGGGTCCTTCTGGCAGAAAATGGCTATCAGTTGGTCGGGGGAGTCTTGCAGTTTCCTCACAAGGTTGATGCTGGAGCGACGACCCACAAGCACGGGGGATATCACTCCAGGGAATATCACCATGTTGCGCGTGGCGAGGATGGCGATGTCGCCATCCGGGTGCACGTCGAACAGGTGGGTGATGTCGCCTTCGTAGTCGGCTATCATCTGGAAGCCTTTGTTTTGTTCTTTGTCCATCTGTATATTTTCACGTTTCATAAAGGCGAAGGCTCGCGCTTTTCGCTTTTGACTGCAAAGGTAATCAAATTTGTGCGAATAAGGAAAACATTTCTTTGCCTAATCGCTGCAACGTCGTTTTTTTCAGTCGAAAGACTTGAAAATCGAAGATTTTTCCTATTTTTGCAGCCTCTTATTCCTAATTATATTAGTTATGCCAAATTCGTTCTTCAGATTCCGACACTTTGTTGTTCATCAGGAGAGGTGTGCCATGAAGGTGGGCACCGATGCCGTCTTGCTTGGGGCATGGGCAAGGGGTGGAAAGCGCATCCTCGATATTGGAACGGGAACGGGAGTTGTCGCACTCATGATGGCTCAGAGGTTTCCGATGGCTCAGGTGCATGCTATTGACATAGAACAAGATGCGTGCTGTCAAGCAGAAGAAAATGTCTCGGCGTCGCCTTTCTCAAAAAGGGTGCTTGTGCGGTGTATGTCGGTGCAGCAATATGCAGAAGGGGGTGACGGCAATGGGTGCTACGATGCCATCGTCTCCAACCCGCCATTCTTTGAGAACGCGCTCAAGGCACCGGGAGAGGCCAGGATGAGGGCAAGGCATAACGATTCGCTACCCTACGACCAACTCTTCCAAGCCGTTGACAAGTTGATGGCACCGGAGGGGGAGTTCACGGCCATTATTCCTTTCGACTACAAACAAAGGTTGGAGGAGGAGGCGGCACGTGCTGGAATGGTGGTGACAAGGCTGTGTGCTGTGAGAACCACACCAAGAAAGCCAATCAAGCGTTATCTCCTGGCTTTCAGAAGAATGCCTTCTCAGATATGTCAAGAGGAGGAGGGACTGCTCGAAATAGCTCCGGGGGTGAGGTCGGAATGGTACAGGCTACTTACTGCTGACTTCTACCTTTGAGACAATAGGTCATTTGGTCAATTTGCGCCATAGGCGTTTGTTGAAGGCCATCATGTTGCGGCTCTGTTGGCGAAGGCTGCTGTTCATGTCACTGAAGTCGTTGAGCAACTCGCTCACGGCGTTCTGAACAGCGTTGGGTGACAATTTCTTCACGTCTTCGGCCTCACGGTTGCACACCACAAGGATGCCTTTCTCCTTCACTTCAACAAGAACCTCGGTGCCCATGATGATGGGGTCGCCATCGTAATGCACAGGACCTGCATCATTCCGGCGAACCAGCACCTTCTTAGCCTTGAAAGTCTTCACCTTGCTGCTCTTGTCAAGAGTTTTGTTCATCAAGTCGAAACTTACCTGCGCGGCATCCATGATGCCAAAGGGTTCCATCACAATGACATCGAGCAGGCCGTCGCTCATCGACGCCTGGGGGGCGATATATGCATTGTTGCCATATTGTGACGCATTGGCGAAAGTAACTAAGTAGGCCTCGTAGCGGTGCTTGCCGGTGGCATCTTCTATCGTATATACTTGTGGGCGGTAGCGCAGGCCCTCCAGCAATACTTCTTCAAGGTATTTCAAGGGGCCACGCCGCTTGCTTGTGGAGAATTTCTGGCTGATGAACGCATCAAATCCCATACCGCAGGTGCAGAAGAAGGGAATGTCGTTCACCGTGCAGTAGTCCAATGTGTGAAGATTCCAGTCATTGAGTATCTCTATCGATTGGCGGATGTTGATGGGAATGGACAAGTGGCGGGCAAGACCGTTGCCTGAACCGCAAGGGAGAATGGCCATCGCCGTGTTGGAGTGTATCAACCCGCGACCCACCTCGTTGATGGTTCCGTCGCCACCGACGGCTACCACGACATCCACGCCACTCGAAGCGGCATCAAGGGCTATCTCCGTCGCATGGCCGGCATGCTCCGTGTACCTTATTTTATAGTCAAACTTATCGTGGTCAATGTACTGGTCTATCAATTTCGGTATGCCCGACTTCTTCACTGCACCCGAAATTGGGTTCATCACAAATAATGCCTTTGTCATCACATCATTCCCATTTTCGCTTGCAAAATTAAGCAATATTGCCGATTAATAAAACTAATCAGATGGTTTTTTGGCTCAAAAACAAAATTCTTTCATTTTTTTAGCGTTTTATAGGCAATTTTTCATAACTTTGCAGCCTAAAACAAAAAACAAGTAATGGGACTATTGCAAGAAAGGTTCAAAAACTACCGTGAACCGCAGAAATATATGGAGATGGGGGTGTATCCTTACTTTAGGGCCATCTCTGGAAAACAAGGTACGGAAGTCGAAATGGAGGGACAAAAAGTCCTCATGTTCGGCTCTAATGCATACACGGGACTCACGGGAGACCAGAGAATCATAGATGCTGCCAAGGCTGCTCTCGACAAATATGGCTCGGGATGCGCAGGAAGTAGATTCCTCAATGGGACGGTGGACTTGCACGTGCAGCTTGAGAAGGAACTGGCTGAGTTCGAGCACAAGGATGACGCATTGTGCTTCTCTACAGGGTTCTTTGTCAATTCTGGTGTGCTCGCTGTCATTTGTGGAAGGGAAGACTATATCATCTGTGATGAGCGCGACCATGCAAGCATCGTCGATGGCAGAAGGCTGTCTTTCGCAAAGCAGCTCAAGTTCAAACATAACGATATGGAGGACTTGGAGAAGCTTTTGCAGAAATGCGACCCCAACGCTGTCAAACTCATCGTTGTTGATGGGGTGTTCTCCATGGAGGGCGACTTGGCAAACTTGCCTGAAATCGTAAGGCTCAAAAAGAAGTATAACGCTTCCATCATGGTGGACGAAGCTCATGGCATAGGTGTTTTTGGTAAAGAGGGTAGGGGTGTGTGCGACTATTTCGGCGTTACCGATGATGTGGACATCATCATGGGCACCTTCTCAAAGAGCCTCGCAAGCATTGGCGGCTTCGTTGCTGCTGACTTCGACACCATCAACTACCTCAGGCACACGTGCCGTACATACATCTTTAGTGCGTCGAACACCCCGGCTGCCACGGCAGCGGCCATGGAGGCACTGCACATCATCAGAAAGGAGCCGGAAAGAATGCAAAAACTGTGGGAGACGACCAATTATGCACTCAAGCGTTTCCGGGAGGAGGGTTTTGAGATAGGAGACACCGAGAGCCCCATCATACCGCTCTATGTGCGCGACGTGGACAAAACGTTCCTCGTCACAAAGTTGGCGTTCGACAATGGGGTGTTCATCAACCCTGTCATACCTCCTGCATGTGCACCACAGGACACTCTCGTGAGGTTCGCACTCATGGCCACCCACACCATCGACCAGGTGGAGAGAGGTGTGCAAGCACTCAAGAAAATTTTCGTAGAACAAGGAATTATAAAAAAATAAATCCTCGAAAACTTGCATGTAAGGAAAAAAGTGCATACCTTTGCACCCGCATTTGCAAAATGCATTTCCTTCGGGGTGTAGCGCAGCCCGGTAGCGCACCTGGTTTGGGACCAGGGTGTCGCAGGTTCGAATCCTGTCACCCCGACTTTGTAAAAGCCCATATTGCTGAAAATCAGCAATGTGGGTTTCTTT
>CADBBP010000044.1 GCA_902792855.1 uncultured Prevotellaceae bacterium | reverse complement strand
AATCAAGAAATGCCCTCTCCTGCAACAAAGGCAAGGAGAGGGCTTTTGTTGTTTCGCATGCTCTGGGAGGTATGGCCGCGTAGCACGTTCCATCGCCACTCTGCGGTGAAGTCACCGGCGTGGATGGAGAACACTTGCGGCTCATCATCACCTAATTGCACGGCATAACGGGCATCTCTGCCCTCATGGACGTGCAGGGTGGGCAGTGTGCGGATTTCTATCTGGCTGTCGCCAGGTTGGATGTCAAGGTCGTATTCCACATAGGGAGCGGAGGCGATATCATACGACGGTGTGTCGAATGGTTGAACGAGTACGCCATCCTCGTATCCAAGTCCTGCTATTTTTACGATGTGTCCTTCACGGCTGTTACGACTCTTCTGATAGGCAGAAGCAGCAATACGTTGGTGAGGCTCGGATTGGAAAGGCGGCCATAGACCAAGGAGCATGGCTGTTCTTTTCATACGGATATTCTTATTGGATGGCAGTTATTTCAACATGAGGCTGCTGGCCGCGTGCATCCTGTTGCTGCCAGGTGATGGTGACAGTGCGTTGTTCACCGGGCATCAACGTCAGGTAGTTGTCGCTGTAGAGGGCGGGGAGGATTTGTTCATTGTCTTCGCCCTTCAGGTTCAGGCGGAGGAAAACGGCAGGTGTCTTTCCTGCATTCTTTAGGGTCACGTCAGCCCTCTCTCCGCTGATTTTCACTTGTTGCTGCAATTGTGGTTGGGGAAGGGTCAGCAGGGCGTGGTAGTCATTCTCCTTTCGCCCCATGACATAGAGGTTTTCCGATAGGATGCCCTTTTTGCCTGTCAGTTGCAGACGCAGGAAATAAACATCCGTGGGGGCATTGGGCATGAGGGTTGACAGCTTCTGCCATGCCAAAGTGCTGTCGTCTGCACTGTTGAGTTGGGCCTTCTGCTCACGGACACGTTTTCCGTAGAGGTCGAAGATGGTGGCTGTGGCATTGATTTTCGTCTGGTTGCCGGCAGAATGGTTCACTATCTCGATGCTGTCTGTCAACGCGTTGTATTGGATGTGGAGGGGCTCGCAGGCTTTCTTTGCACCGAAATAGGCTCCCGTCGGCTCGAAATAGTAGTCGTAGGTTTGCCATACCATCGACGGCCAACAGGGATGGCTCATCCAGAGCAGCAAGCCGGCACGACTCTTGCTCGTCGATTCAAACATGCCACGGTAGCCGTTGTAATTGATGAGCTGTGCCCAACGGCTGAACTCCTCGGCACTCTTTGCTTCGCCAAACCCCTCGCGGACCAAGCGGTTGAACTCCGAAGAGCGTTGTGCGCCTTGCAGGGTGAAGTCATGCTGCCCCCATTGGAGCGATTGGGGCCAGAGGGCGTCGGGGCTGAAGGTGCGGCGCAGACTCTCGATGTTCATCACGTTGGGCATGCCCCGCTCAGAATGGATTTTGCCGCTCTGTTTCCCGAAATACTCTTTCATGGCCAAGGCGCGATAGGGACCGCCACCGCTTACTCCTTGGGAAGAAGAGTGGGAGATGTACTCCATGCCTGGCGCAAGCAGATGGACATACTCACGCAACTTGCGGTCGAGGGCCTCGGGCGGGAAGCCTTCGTTGCGGCCGCAATAGAGACCGATGCTGGCGTGGCTGCGCATGCGGCGGGTGTAGTCGTAGGCGTTGCCAAGGAAGAGGGCGTTGTCGTAGGGGTCTGGCCCGTCGGCGGGGTTGGCCAACCAGAAGTCTTGCCAGATCATGATGCCGTGGCGGTCGCAAGCCTCATAAAATGCCTCGTCGCCAACCTGTCCCACCCAGTTGCGAATCATCGTGAAGTTCATGTCACGATGATACCCCACGGCGATGTCATATTCACGAGAACGATAGAGCAGGTTGTGCTCGTCGAACCCCCAGTTGCCACCGAGCGGGATGAAGCGGCGGCCGTTCACATAGATGCGCAGGGAGTCTGTTGCATCCACATATTTCATCTCTCTCAGTCCGGCCTGGTAGTTGATGGAGGTGGGGGAGGAGGCTTCGGGAGTGAAGGTGAAGCCGGCGTCGTATAGATATGGCTCGCCATAGCCGTTGGGCCACCACAGGCGGAAGTTACTGCTCGTCAGTTGGGGGAACTGCTCCGGGGTGAATGTGATTTCCTGTTCTGCATGGGCTGGCAAGGTGACGGCCTTTTCAAAACGCACAGCACCGATGTAGCCGCTCAGCATGCCCTTGACGGCTTTGCTGTCGTTGTTGCGAACAAAGACTGAAGGATGCAGGGAGGCTGTCTGATGGTCTTCCGAAAGAACCGTCTGGACGAAAGGGTCGCTGACGGTGACCATGCCCGTTGCGGTGAGATAGACCTCGTTCCATATACCTGCCTCGCGGCCGCGGATGGTGGTAATCCAGTCCCAGCCGACAGTGGCGTGGAAGGTGGGATTGTCGGCGCCAAGGATGCCGCCGTTGAACTGCGTCGTATTCTCGTCCTTTTCCTTGATGGCTGCAAAGTGGTCGTTGCAGATGATTTCCACGGCGAGATAGTTGGCTCCCTTGCGAAGCAAACCTGTCACATTGAACTTCCCGCGCATGAAGGCACCTTCGATGCGACCCAAATACTGTCCATTCAGGAAGACGTTGGCTTTCCAGTTGATGCCGTCGAAGTTGAGCCATTGCTGACCGCCATCCGCCAGTTCTGAGATTTCAAACTCATCACGATACCAGAAGTTGGACCGGAAGAACGACTCCGAGATTTGGTCTATGTCATCAGCATGGTTGGGATTGGGCACCGCACCGATATTCATGTACGAAGCGAGCACCGTGCCAGGCACTGTGGCAACAATCCATTTGCTGGTGTCGTAGCCCTTGGAGGCTATTTCCTCGCCGGTGGCATTCACCTCTGAGGCTCGCTGCAAATGCCAGTTGCCGCCACTCAGTTCATAACGATTGCCCCGTTTTCCTGCTACGGCATGAGGGATGTATAGCTTTTGCTGGCTCGACAGCACCTCCATCTCACGCAATGCGTAGTAGCCGGCTTCTCCCGCCTCCTCCATCAACAGCCTTACATAGCGGCAGTTGGTCGTGGGGATGGTTGTTGCGGAGATGTCGGCAATCGTCGTCCAGGAGCGGGCGTCATCCGACACCTGGATGCTTCCACGCTTCGGTGCTTGGTACCAGTGGAGCTTCACCTGCTCGATGGGCAGAACATTTCCCAGGTCGGTGTAAAGCCACTGCTCGCCACCGCCATCGCTCATCCACATGCTGCAAAACTGTCGTGAAGACAGCAACTCCATAACCTTGCCTTCTGCATCCATGAACTGCAACTCGCGGATGTCCCAATGGGCTGTTCCCTCCATGTCGAACAACACCCGCAGGTGACTTGCTAAATGCGGCATGTCCAGGCGGATGGTCTCTTGCAAGACCCTGGCGGGCAGGTAGTTCTGTTCCTCCTGCTTGTTGGGGTCGGAGTGCATTTTGTAATGCAGTAGTTCACCCGGCAGTCCGTCGCCTTTCTGCTCTCCTATGGTCTGCCAGTTCTTCCCGTCGGTGGATGCTTGCACACGCAGGCTATACCCCTTCGTGGCGACCTTGTCGTCATAGACTGCCATGCCTTGAATCTTCAGTTTTGCAGGACAGATGGCAAGGGTGGGGGCGTTCATGTCGTATTGCAGCCAGGAATGACTCCCCATCAGGATGTTCCTTGAGAACGGCCCTCCGTCAATGGCCCATTCCGCCTCCCTGCGTGGCAATAGCCCTTGGGGCGTACTCACCATCAATGTTGCCGGTTCGCGCTGGTCACACAGCCCGTCTGTCACCAAATGTGCCATGTGGTTATAATCGAGTGTCGAAGAGGCATAGGCTACTCTGTGTAGCGCAACATTGCTGAGTTCTCCGTTCCCCTCCCTCCAACTGACAGTCGGGGCGAAATACTCATTGGGTGAACCGGGGTACTGTCCAATTCCTCGTGTTCCATCTGCCCAGACTGCAAGCGTGGCAGTGAACAGGCATAACGTTGTCACAGTTTTTTTCATAGTCATTTAATTCATCATATTGTTTTTTGGATGCAAAGATAGTGCATGTGTTTCTTTTTTGAGAAAAAAGCTTGGCTGATTTCAATAATTTCTCTTCTTTTGTAGCCTTTTTTTATTTGAAACGATAAAAACAATCAAATAAAACTTTTTCGCAGAACAATTACTCCGACATATAATTGCCATATAATAATCTATTCGTGTTGACTAACTCATACCAAGTTGGGTATAAATGCATCGTTCTTCCGTCATACCTAAAATAACATTGAAATCATCCAATTATGACACACAAACGAATTTTCCTGATGCTCTGTTGGCTGACGGTTGCCATGACCTGCCTGGCCAGTGACAATCAACGTGACGCTATTCTCAGCCAAATCACGGGTGCGCAAATCCCCGAGGCAGTCATCAATATCCAGAAGATGGGTGCAAAGGGAGACGGCATTGCAGACTGCCTGCCCGCCTTCAAGAAGGCATTTAAAAAGGCGGCCCGCCAGGGAGGGGCGCGCATTGTTGTCCCCGCAGGAGTTTATTACATCAAGGGTCCCCTGCATTTGGTTAGCAATGTGTGTCTGGAAATTCAGGAGGGGGCCACGCTAAAATTCGCACCAGAACCCGAATACTATCTCCCTGTCGTAAGGACTTCGTGGGAGGGAACCTTTCTGCAAAACTATTCGCCCTTCATCTATGGCTACCAGCTCCACGATGTAAGCATCATTGGCAAAGGAACCATCGACGGCAATGCGATGACCACATTTGCCACATGGAGGGGTTTGCAGAAACCCGCACAACAACGTTCGCGAGATATGAACCACGCCGGAACGCCTGTCTCACAACGCAATTTCGGCACAGGCGACTATCTCAGGCCTCACCTCATCCAACTGTTTGATTGTGAACGCATCACCATTGAGGATGTGTTCATCACCAATTCCCCCTTCTGGTGCATCCACTTGCTGCAATCAGAGAATGCCATTTTGCGGGGTATTCGCTATGATGCCAAATTGGTGAACAATGACGGTATCGACCCGGAGATGAGCCGAAACATCCTTATCGAGGATGTGCATTTCAACAATGGTGACGACAACATCGCCATCAAGAGCGGACGCGACCATGATGGACGTGGGGCGGCCTGCCCTTCGGAGAACATCATCATCCGCAACTGCCATTTCAAAGGGCTCCACGCCGTTGTCTTGGGAAGTGAGATGTCTGCTGGTGTGCAAAATGTCTATGTGGAGAATTGCGACTATGCGGGTTACTGCAAGCGCGGCCTGTATATCAAGACCAACCCTGACCGTGGTGGTTTCATCCGGAACATTTCCTTCAAAAACTGCAAGTTTGACGAGGTGGAGGATCTTTTCTATATCACCAGCATGTATGGCGGCGAAGGATTGGACAACACCTTCTTCACGGATATCGAGAATATCACCGTGGAGAATATTCAGTGCCGCAAGGCTCGTGCAGGTGGGTTGGTCCTGCAAGGCACCAAGGCGAAGCCATTGCGCAACATACAGTTCCGCAATATCACCATCGGAGAGGTGAAGAACGCCATCAGTTTTGATGACACGGAGGATGTAATCCTAAAAGACTGTCATTTCGGTGGCAAGGCTGGCGTTCCCACGCAAGTCACCGAAAAGGATAATATTTTCAGGTAGTCCATCATGCAGTGTCTATCCCCATGCCTCAAAATGTGGAGTGCTGTGGAATATGCTTAAGGTTTTGCAATTTGAAAAAGGAAGGATGTGGATTCCTACGTGGAGCCGACAGAAGAACGGGATGGCGAGTGAGTTCAAACCCAATACTATACGAAATGTTGGGCAAGACTATTTCAAAAGGTGCACGACCCTGCCCTCTATCAGTATCTCACCAGCCTCCTGCATCTCTTTGAGACACCTCAGCAAAGAATATTTCTGTATGCCGAATTGCTCTGCCAGCGCTTGGCGGGAGAGGTTGATACGTAGATGGCGGCTCTGTTGCCTGTTTTGTTCTTCTTTGAAATATCTTTCCACCTTTTCACGCACACTCATGGAGAGCATCCCTACTTTCTTGGTGAGAAACGACACGATATTGGAGAGGATGTGAATTTCATTGAGCGCAATACGGCTGTCTGAATGAATCAGCTTTTCCATATCCGTGCGCCCGAGTCTTAGCACACGGGTGTCGATGACTGCCTCCACGGTTACAGGATAGTGGTTGTCGGCAGCAAAGAGAAAGGCGGGAGCCAGCATGTTGCCTGAATGGTGCATGTTGAGGGTGATGATCCTGCCCGATGGGCTCATCATGGTAGCTGTCATCTCTCCGCTGATGATGATGTCGGCATGCAGGCACTCGTCGCCCGCCATGGCGAAGAGCGCGCCTTTCTTATACGTCAACACACGATAGCGCACCCGGTGCATCGCATCTATGAGTTCCTCGTCGGTCAGCCCCTTGAAAAGCGGACAGGCTGACAATCCTCTTAATGTATCTATATCCATAAGAAAAAGAATAGTGTTGGTATCGCCTCACAAAGGTAGATACAAAATGTGAATATTTCTAAAAATTAACAAATTTTATTGATAGAAGGTAACATTTGTTACCCTTTTGCATCCTCATTTATGAGTATTTTTGCAAATAAAAATACCCATCCATGAAGATAATTGACCAAATCATCGATCGATTCTCGTACAAGCAAAAAGTGGGGCTGCTCATTTTGGGCGGTGTGATTGTGGGCTTGGGTGGACTGTTCATGTATTTGCTCCGGGCTCACACTTATATCGCCGACAACCCCTCCGCCTGTGTCAACTGTCATATCATGACACCCTACTACGCTTCGTGGAGTCATTCGTCGCATGGCCGAGACGCCACTTGCAACGACTGCCATGTGCCTCACTCCAGCTTGATGGCCAAGTATGGTTTCAAGGCGATGGACGGTTTGAAACATGTGGCCTATTTCGTCACCCACTCCGAACGTCAAGCCATCATGGCTGAAGACATGAGTGCCGAGGTGATCATGAACAACTGCATCCGTTGCCATACGCAGCTCAACCAGGAGTTTGTCAAGACCGGCCGCATGGACTACATGATGGCCAAACGTGGCGAAGGCAAGGCTTGCTGGGACTGCCATCGCAACGTGCCCCATGGCGGCATGAACTCGCTGTCGAGCACACCGGCTGCCGAGGGCGTCACCCCATTGCCACCAAGCCCTGTGCCCGACTGGCTTCAAAGACTCACAGGCAGGTGATGCCTGCATTTCTCTACCCTCGTACATCTTTACTTCTCATTGCTATCCGAAACTTGAAAAATCAAATATCATGGCAAAAAAACTGAAAAAATGGCAAGGCTGGGCACTCTTCGGAGGTTCCATGGTCTTCGTGTTTCTCTTGGGCCTGCTCGTGTCATCACTGATGGAACGCCGGGCTGAGGTGGCCAGCGTGTTCAACAACAAGCGTACGGAGTTCACCGACTCCATCATCGCACAAAACGAGAAGTTCAAGGCCGACTATCCCCGTGAATATGAGACATGGGCGATGACCGAGGACACCACGTTCAAATCAAAATTCAACAGTTCTCAGGAAGTCGATGTGCTGGAGGCACGTCCTGAGATGGTGGTGTTATGGGCAGGCTATGCTTTTTCCCGCCATTACAACACACCTCGTGGGCACAAGCATGCACTTGAGGACATGCGCAAGATTTTGCGTACGGGCAACCCCGGCATACAGATTGGAGCCGACTCCATCGCCGCAGACATGCAGCCCGCCACTTGTTGGACGTGCAAGGGGCCCGATGTGCCTCGCATGATGCGTGAATTGAGCGACTCGAAGTCTGTCATGGACCCTGCCAACTTCTATGCCAAGAAGTGGAGTGAGTTGGGAGCCGAAGAGGTGAACACCATAGGTTGCTCCGACTGTCACGACGCACGTACAATGGATTTGCGTCCGGCACGTCCCGCCCTCTATGAGGCTTTTGCCCGTGTGGGGAAGGATGTGAAGAAAGCTACTCATCAGGAGATGCGCTCCTTGGTCTGTGCACAGTGCCACGTGGAGTATTACTTCATCAAGCCCGACGACCCGAAGAATCCTGGCAAGGCCAACTACCTGGTATTCCCCCAGCACTACGGCCTGACCTGCGAGGCAGCAGAGAAATGGTTTGACGAGATTGGATTCTACGACTACATCCACCCGCTGTCCAAGACCAAGATTCTGAAAGCTCAGCATCCGGGCTGGGAAATGTCGCAACAGGGCATACACGCCCAGCGCGGTGTCAGTTGTGCCGACTGCCACATGCCTTATAAGAGCGAGGGTGGGGTGAAGTTCTCCGACCATCAGATCATGTCGCCGCTGGCAAAGATTGACCGTACCTGCCAGACCTGTCACCGTCAGGATGCTGAGGTGCTGCGCCAGAATGTCTATGAGCGTCAGGAGAAGTGCAACGAGGTGCGCAATCGTGCCGAGCAAGAGCTGGCCCGAGCCCATTTCGAGACGAAGTTTGTCATCGACAAGGGTGCCACCGATGCTGAGTTGGCTCCCATCCAGGCCCTGTTGCGCAAGAGTCAGTGGCGCTGGGACTATGCCATCGCATCCCATGGCGCCACCTTCCACGCTCCTCAGGAGGTGACCCGCCTGCTCTCCCATTCGGTTGACTATGCCCAGCAGGCACGTCTGCTGATCGCCCGGGTGGCCGCCAAGCATGGGCACCTCGGTGAGATACCTGTGCCCGACTATTCCACCAAGGCGAAGGCTCAAGCTGCCATCGGGCTCGACATGAAGACTTTGAATGCCAACAAACAGCGTTTCCTCCAAGAGATTGAGCCCAAATGGATAGAGGAAGCCAAGAAGAATGGCAAACTCGTAACTCTTTGATGTGGGGCAAGGCATGGACACTCCGTGAAGGCTTCACCATCTGTGGTGGGCTGGTAGTGGCAGGACTGATGCTCGAACTGAGCATCGGCCCTGTCATTTGGGATTTGTTTGCCTGGCCGGCCAATGGTATCGTGCTCGCCGGCCTTTTGGCGTTGTGCACCGCCATCTACCTGCTCCGCCGATGGGTGCATGCCTTTCGCTTTTTAGGCACTTATTGTGCGGCTGTGCCGGCGCTGCTCTTTGCGGTGGCTCTTACCATCATCATGGGACTCACCCGCCAGACTGTCAATGGAGCGTGGATGAACAACATGCTCTCTTTCTGGCCTTTTGTGCTGGTGTATGTCTATGTCACCATCATCCTCTCGCAGGTCGTCATCCACCACATCTTGCATTTCCACTGGAGGCGTGACATCCCTTTCCTGCTCAACCACCTCGGCTTGTTCATCGCTGTCACCACCGCCACCTTGGGCAACGCCGACATGCAACGACTGAAAATGATTACCGCCATTGGTGAGCCGGAGTGGCGCGCCATCGGCAACGACGGCTTGGTCAAGGAACTTCCCATCGCCATCGAACTGAAACGCTTCATCATGGAGGAGTATGACGACGGCACCCCCAAGCGCTTTGCCTCTGAGGTGCAGATACTGACCAAAACGGGCAAGAACATCCAAGCCACGGTGGAGGTGAACAAGCCTGTCGAGGTGGAGGGGTGGAAAATCTATCAATATGGCTATGACACGGCGATGGGCCGCATGAGCAACATCAGCATTCTGGAACTGGTGAGTGACCCATGGCTGCCTGCTGTTTACACCGGCATCTACATGATGCTGGCAGGTGCCGTGTGTATGTTTGTCTTAGGTGTGAGGAGGAGCAAGTCATGAGTTGGGACCAGTTCATCTATTTCGCTCTTGCGGCGCTGCTGCTGTGGATGGCGGGTGCCGTGGCAGCATGGAAAGAGAAGGGCCGCATCGCTTTTCTCTTCACCGCAGCCGGCTTAGCCGTGTTTTTCAGCTACATTCTGCTCATGTGGGTCTCCTTGGAGCGCCCGCCGCTTCGCACGATGGGGGAGACACGGCTGTGGTATTCCCTGTTCCTGCCATTGGCAGGCCTCATGGTCTATAGTCGGTGGAAATACAAGTGGATACTCACTTTCTCCACCATCCTGGCCACCGTCTTCATTTGCGTCAACCTCTTCAAGCCCGAGATTCATTCCAAGACGCTGATGCCGGCGCTCCAAAGCCCGTGGTTTGCTCCCCATGTCATCGTCTATATGTTTGCCTATGCCCTCCTTGGTGCCGCCACTGTCATGGCGCTCTATCTGTTGTTTTTCAAGAAAGGGCGTCCATCTGTCGAAGAGCTGGAGATTACAGACAACTTGGTGTACGTGGGGCTGGCATTCATGACCATCGGCATGCTTTTCGGCGCCTTGTGGGCCAAGGATGCCTGGGGGCACTACTGGTCGTGGGACCCCAAGGAGACGTGGGCTGCCATCACATGGTTTGCCTATTTGGCCTACATACACTACCGGCTGATGCCTCGCCACCGCCTTCGCCTGTCGCTGTGGATGCTCATTGCCGCCTTCATCCTGCTCCAAATGTGTTGGTGGGGGATTAATTACTTGCCGTCTGCACAAGGAAACAGTGTGCATACGTATAGTACTTGACTTTTCTTTTGTGTTTTCATTTTTTTTCATACCTTTGCACTATAATTGCAAACAAGTAACAAAAAAGTGCATACATTGAAAAAAATGTTTTGGGTGGTTCTTGCCGCATGTATGGCAACGACCTGCCTCTGCGCACAGGAAATTACGAAAGTTGGTCGTGCAACACTGAGCTTGGGAACTGCCTCTGAAGATGCCCTTGGCTATTATGACGAAGGTTCCAACAGCATGTTCAACATTTGCTGGTTCTCGTTCAACTACCCTTCGATAGGTGGTGACGGACAGCCAGTAACACTCTCTGCATTGGCTTGCATGCCCAGCAAAGGTGGTGAAGGGGCTGAAATCAACAATGTCATAGCCGGATGCCATGTTACCATCACCTCCAACAAGGACTGCCCTTCGGAATTCAATTCCTCGGGGAAATTGCTCAGCGATGTTTTCCTCAATATGTCTCTCGCAAGCAGCAATCTTGTCCCACAAGGAGACCTCGCTCGCCACAACCTCGTCATACTGCCTGACTATGAGGGCTATGGCATCACGAAGGACAGGGTTCACCCTTATTTGTGCAGTGAAATCACGGCAAGGCAAGTGACCGATGCTTTGCGCCATGGCATCATGCTCTATCAGAACGACAGCAAGGTGGAAAGTTTCAGACGGCCTTTCCGTAAGGACTGGCGCACCATCTGCACGGGCTACTCACAAGGTGGCGCCGTGGCCATGGCCACGCAACGATATATCGAGGAGCAGGGCATGAGCGATGAACTACATCTCGCGGGGTCTCTCTGCGGCGACGGCCCTTATTCTCCCATTGTCACCATCCTCAATTATATGGAGCAGGACCGTGATGGAAAGGAAATGTCGATGCCCATCGTCATTCCCCTCATGCTGAAAGGCTTGTGTGACTACGACAAGACGATGGCAAACCATCAGATAGGCGATTTCGTGGACGAACGCTTTCTGGAGACAGGAGTGCTGGACTTGATTGCCTCCAAGGAAAAGTCAATCGATGACATCACCGACTTCTGGAAACAACTTTACAAAGATGGTATGAAAGGCGACAAAGACTACTTCCACGCTGTACTTACCAGGGACGGCAAAACGAAACTGAAGAACATCTTGAAGCCCGAACTGTATGACTTTCTTCGCGAATTGCTTGACAAAAATCCTGACTATTCCACTTCCGACATCCCTTTGCCTGAACCAGGCTCCCTGGCAGGGGACTTGCTTCAGGCCCTTGAGCACAGCAATCTCACCAAGGAATGGATTCCCATTCACCCTGTCTGCCTCTACCACAGCACTGGCGACGAAGTGGTGCCTTTCGAGAATTACTTGATTGCGGCAAGCAATTTCGGGGATCAGGCGATGTTCTATTCGCCTTTTTTCAACAGCAACCACGTGAACACAGGCCAGGAATTCTTCGTCAGCGAGCAACGACTTGACTGCATACGCTTTCTCGCTTCAACAGACAACGATGGCAGCGGCATTGCTTCCACTGCCATGCCGGATGCCTCTACGCAAAAATGGTATGACCTCCATGGCCGACCCGTCACAGGCGAACCTGTCTCAAAAGGCATTTTTATCACTGGTGGAAAGAAGATTCTCATCAAATGAATCCCATCCTCTTGACTCGTAGATGTGCGAATGTACGAGTGATGAAATGTTTTAATGATATTCGTTGAATGGTTACGGAAAAATTCGTAATTTTGCAGCGCATAAAGATTTTTCAATAATTACTCCTCAACTACTTTTGATTTATGAAACCTTACAAATTCCAACCTTATCTGAAGACCACCATTTGGGGCGGCTATCAGATTGCACCTTTCAAAGGCATTTTCAACGCGCAACCCAATGTGGGCGAGAGTTGGGAAATCAGTGGCGTGCCAGGACATGAGAGCGTCGCTGTCAATCGCGGCCTGGTCAATGATGTTGATGAGGGCTTGACGCTTGTAGAACTGATTGACAAGTACAAGGAACTGCTTGTAGGCAAGAAAATCTATAAGAAATTCGGCAATCACTTCCCCCTGCTCGTGAAATTTATCGACTCTCGCCAGGACCTCTCCGTGCAGGTGCATCCTGACGACAAACTGGCGATGGAGCGTCACGGGTGTGCAGGAAAGACGGAGATGTGGTATATCATCAAAAGCGATGTGGGGTCGAAAATCTATGCTGGACTCAAAGAAAGCATCACACCGGAGGATTACGAACGGCTGGCAACGGCAGAACCGCAAAACGGACGCTCACCCATGCAGGACGTGATTGCTACCCATGAGGCTCACGAAGGCGACCTCTACTTCCTGCCAGCAGGAAGATTGCATGCCATCGGCGCCGGCAACTTCCTGGCGGAAATCCAGCAAACCAGCGACATCACCTATCGGGTTTATGACTTCGGGCGAAAGGATGTGCATGGCAACCCTCGGGAATTGCATATCGAGCAAGCCAAGGAGGCCATCGACTACCAGGTATGGCCGGCTTATCGCACCTCTTACGACAGCACCAAGCCCACGTCGCAACTCATCAACTGTCCATACTTCGTGGTGCATCGCGTGGTGGTGCAGGTGGCTCAACAGGTGGATTTCCACTGCGATTCGTTCGTCATCGTGGTCTGTCTTTGGGGAAAAGCCAACATCAATGGCATTGAAATCCGACAAGGTGAGACCATCCTGGTGCCCGCCTGTGAGAACATCCTGTACATCTTTGGCAGTGCCACATTCCTCACTGCCACGATGTAGGATTGGCTGCCTCGGAGGTAACAATATAACCATTTGAAAATGAATTGCGTATGTTTGCACGACAAAGTAAGATGATATGAAGGGAACCGCAAAAGAAACAATACGAATCTTCCTGTCGCTGACGCTTTTGATATCATCGACATTGGTTTCTGCACAGCCTCGGTTGCACGACCTCGACATACGGGTGGAACTGAGCAAAAACGGTGACGCACGCATCACCGAAACACGGCAGATGACCATTGACAGCAAGGGAACGGAGTGCTACATCGGACTGGACAACATGAGTCCAAGTACTGTCATGGACCTTGCTGTCAGTGACGAGAACATACGCCAGTATGAAAACATCGGAAAATGGGAAGTTGACCGCAGCCGGTCGGAAAAGGCCGGCCGTTGCGGTATCGTGGAGAAAGGCGACGGAGGCTATGAACTCTGCTGGGGCATCGGTGAAAGTGGGCAGCGCACATACGTCACCAGTTACACCATCACGGGGTTGGTGCGCGGATATCCTGATGCAGACGCCCTCCGACACGTGTTTCTCGAAGAAAATGTCAACCCAAAGCCCGAACACGCCAAGGTGACAATCGTTGGCGCAGACACCACCCTGGTGTTCACGCCTGACACCTGTGGCATTTGGGGGTTCCGGTTCATCGGCGAACTGGGGTTTGAGAACGGGACGATGGTGGCAGAGACCACTGAGCCGATGAACTCCGAGGCTGCTCTCTATCTCATGGCCAAATTCCCAAAGGGGATGCTGGAGCCTGACATACAGACGACAGATGACACCTTTGAGCATAAAAAGCAGCTGGCTTTTGAGGATAGTGATTACGGTGATGTGGTTATAGAAGTGAGTGAAAGGTCCACCAATGTTCCTTTGGCACTGGGGCTCTTGGGCGGGGGCTTTGTAGGTTTTTGTGGCTTGCTTCTCTACTTGTTCAAAGGATTGCCGGCGCGTCGCCGTAAAAAGCATGAGAAGTGGATGCAATCCTTAGACTATTTCAAGTCCATACCGTTGGGAGGCAACTTGCAGCAGGCCAATGATATGCTGAATGCTTTTAATTTTGGGAAGGCTGCCGACTACAAGCGTCTTGTATCGGCTACCATCCTGCAACTGATCAATGAAGGGGCATGCAGTGTGCAACCCGTGATGTCTGAAAAGGGCGAGATGACGAAGCGATTCGTGGTGAAGGAGGAGTTGTCTCTTGAGAAAGATCTGCCTTTGTTGGCTTTCAAGATGTTCGACATCTTCAAGAATGCTTCTGGAGAAAACCACGTGCTCGACCCCAAAGAACTGGAAACATATATGGGTGACGAGAAAAATCGGAAACAGATACGGTCGTTCTTGGAAGTGTTATGCACCGAACGGGATAGGGGGTACTATAAAAACCGCAAGGACGAGATGGCTGAAGTCTATGGTTTCAAACGTTTCCTCGAAGACTTCACGCTGATGAACGAGCGTCACCTGGCAGAAACCAGGCTGTGGCGCGACTACATGGTGTGGGCCACCCTCTATGGCAATGCAGAGCAAGTGATGAAAGACATGAAAGCCATCAACCCGGAGTTCTTCAAGATGGACCAAGTGGCCGTTCAACTGTCTGACAGCATAGTCCTTCCTGCCGTGTATGTATCCTTCTTCAAAGGCACAGAACATGTGTTTGACATCATGGAAAAGAACCGACACGAGGCCGTCCAATCATCCAGAAGAAGTTATTCCTCTTCACGCTCATCTGGTGGTGGCGGCCATTCCTCATGGCGCGGCGGAGGCGGCGGCTTCTCAGGCAGAGGCGGCGGCGGTGGCATTCGCTAATTGGCAGTGGTTCAGGGTGGCACCATCAACAACAAATATTACGTCTAACTTTGCAAAAATTAGACAATCTATAAAAAAGGTGGTTATGACCGCTGGGCACTCTGCTCAGTAACGCTTGGCAGGAGCACCCACGGATGATATGACCCTCCTCTCTCCATTTCTGCATACCACATAGATGCCACGAGGCAACTGCCGCCAAGCACTCACGGAGGCGGTACCGCTGAGCACACATCGGCCTCCCAGGTCATAGACACCATCGGGGCAGGTGGCTTTTGGCATATCATGCGACCTCTCTGCCAGTTGGTTGATGCCTGTATCCTCACCATGGCCACGCAGCGGACAGAGCATCCATTGACGATGGGTCGGCGTATCGGTGTCGGCCGTGTATTGCCAAGTACACACCGTGGTGCCCGCATTGCTGTTGGTGTTGCTGAGGTCAAGGGCGTAGCTGCGATGGCGGGAGGGGGAGATTTTGTAGTAGGGCAGGTCGATGGCATCTATATAGAACTGCTGTTCGGAAGATGTCGAAGTCTGTGCTGTCAGTTTCGACGAGCCCGATGCCCTGAAAGAAGTCAGTCGTTGGCCACGAGCATTTTCAAGGATGAAAGGACCAGCGTTGTTGGCGGGAGAGCCGTCAACCCCTCTGAGCTTCCAGCGCTGGCCTTCGCCATACGTGGTGTTCTCTATGGTCACCGCTCCGTTAGTTGAGGCTGTCAGGGCCGTGGTCAGGTTGTGACGTGGCACGATGATGTATTCCACGTCTTCCTCAAGTTGGTCTTCGGCAGGAATGCCGTCCACGGGCAGCACGAGCGTGGTGATGCTCTGTGTGGGTAGCTTGACCATGAGCGAGCCCCCTTCGAGCGTGAAGTCTTCCACACTCTTCAAGCTCTCGGTCGAAGATGTGCGATAGGCTTTGATGGCACTGGCATCGGGCAAGGTGGCAAACTGCGTCAGATTGACACAGTGATAGGTCAGGCTGCCCTCGTTCAGCAGCACGAGCACGAGCGTGTCCTGCGCCTCGTTCATGGCGGCCAGCGACTGGTCGTTGAGCGACGCCACGATGTTGTAGCCGCTCTTGATGAAACGTGAGCACTGCTGGCGCACATAGAAGTTCTTCACTCTTGAATACGTCTGCTGGCTGAAACTGCCCCGGATGGTGCACCACTGGTCGTTCGCTTCTTCCATGTACTGCCAGTCAATCCATGTCTCGGGCTGCAGGTAGCGCATATCGTCGAACAGCTTCTGTGCCAGGCTCAGGTTGCCGCCAATACCGTTGCCGCCAGCCCCCACTTCGCTCATCCAGAGTGGCATGTTGTCCTGGTGAGCCAGGAAAGCCATGTGCACGCGGTCGGCATTGCTTCCCGAATAGGTGTGCGTGTTCCATTGCCCGATCTTTGAGAGCACACCGCCCTGTTTGTAGGCCTTGTAACCGTTTACGGCCAGTCCCACGTTGGTCTCGTCGGATGCCGAGATGACGGTGCTTAGTCCCGACGCGTCGAGAATGGGCTTGAGCACCTTGATGAACTTCACCTGAGAAGCATAGTCGAAATGGCATCCCTCCTGCGGGCCGTTGGCGTACCAGAAATTGGTCACCGACTCGTTGAACGGCTCCAGCGTCTTGAACTCTATGCCATATTCATCCTTGTAATGCTTGCATACGTCCACCAGATAGTGGGCGAACTCCTCATAGTACTCAGGCTTCAGGTTGTCTTTTCCACCGTCGGTGTTTCCGCTCACACACCCGCTGTAGGTCATGTAGTAAGGACATGAATTGCTGAATGCCTCGAACACGGCGTCTGGCCGCTTCTCGCGTATCTTTAGCATGATCTTGCGCTGGGCCTCGTCGCGGTCCCAGTGATAGACATCGCCGGAGAAATCCTTGAAACCCTCCATCTCTGCCCGCAGGCCCTTGCCGTTGCCCATGTGGTGAGGTGTGCAGTTCTTGTTCTCCGGGTCGTCGCCACCACCAATGTTATAGCGGAAATGGCTGTAGTTAAGGCCTGTGGGACTGGTCATCCACGTCACAATCTCGTCTATCTTCTTGTCGCTCCACTTGCCGCACATGCCTGCCCACCAGCAGAGCGAGACGCCCCATCCGTCGAACTTCTGACGTACAATCGAGGGAAAGACGGCATAGGAGAGCGTGTCGGTAGGAACGGTGCCGTTCACCTTGTCGCTGAAGAACCAGAAGTGCTTCATGTCGGAGCCGTTCTTGTCGGAAAAGACCTTGCTGCCGGCATCGTTGCTGTCTGTTCCCAAACAGAGGCCGTTGCCCTTGCAGCGGATGCGGATATACGCACCCTGAGCTTGCTCGAACGAGAACAGGGCATTGTCGGTGGATGGGTCGGTGACAAACGACGTGTTCCACGTGTTCACCTTCGACAGATAGCGCTTTTCCGACGTCCTGATATAATAATAGCCATTGCCGTTGGGCACAATGGTCATCTGCTGGGCATTGGCAGCATTGGGGGCCTCCAACTGTCCGCCGTAGTCGCTCGCCATCTTCAGATGGTTGCCGCTGCTGTGCATCACGAACAACGTCGTGGGTGAAGTAAAACTCGACTGGGACTGGGCGGTCATCACCATGGCCATGCCCAGAAGTGTAAAAAACAAACGTTTAAGTTCAAAGCAATTCATATCTCATAAGGTTTACGATACACTTGACTTTTATTCGGGGGGCTGTTTTTTGAAAATAGCCATTTGCAAACTGGAAATATGGTGCAAAGATAATTGTTTTTTCATTATGAAAAGCAAATCCCCTCTTTTTTCATTTCATCGTGCGTTCTGTTTTTGCCATATGGCCTTCGTATGGCTTCATAGCCATACGAAGGCCTTTTCAAAATTTATCTGGCCAGAACGATGTCAACCAGATTCGTTACATCAGTCACATTGATGACACCATCTTTGTCAATATCCGCATTTTCTATAAAGAAATACGATTGCTCGTCTCCCAAAATATAGTTTACCATGAGCATGGCATCGGTGATACTTACATCACCATCATGATTCACGTCACCCATCTCATATTCTTTGTCTTCAAAGACTCCTTTGAACTCTTTCCAGTAGGCTGCGTTTTCAAAAGCGGTCTTGCAACCTACCGGAACGATAAGGAATGCATTTCTACGATTGGTGAAAACATTTGATGTAATGCTTATGGGAGAAGAGAAGCCTACTTTTACTTTGACTTGGTTGATACATCCATTGAAAGCATCCGCATCTATACGTGCAACACTAAGTGGTAAATAAGTCTCTGTCATCTTGCTACATCCATAAAATGCACGACTACCGATGCTCTTTACACCATTGGGAATAACCACTGAAGTCAAACCACTACAACCTTCAAACATGTTGGAACCAATGCTCTTGGTTGAAGCTGGAATAGGAATTGAAGTTAATTTTGAACATCCATAAAACATATAGCTATTCATTGAAACGTTGCTCATGTCAAGGTAATTCATCCCAGAGAGTGAAGTTAAGTTGGTCATTCCCTCAAACCACTTGTAGGTGGTCGTGGGTTTGGCATTAGCAAAAGAAGCATCGAATGACACTGCTGTTATGGATGCGTTCTTTTTATTCCATGCTGGGACAAATGTTCCTGTATTCAATGCATACTTGGTGCCGCTACTCTTCGACCATGGAGAGGCGTCATGGAAGAATGACAGTTTTGAGCCATTGAGTATGGCATAACTCACCTTGTGCCCTTTCAAAAAGAAGCAACCTGACTTCCAATTGAAATATAGCCCAGTCAAACCAACGCCAAAATCAAAACCTTCTGGTGCTACAATGTAACATGGCGCAGTGTCTTTTCCTACATTTGTAAATGCATTTGGTGCAGCCTTGGATATGGTTTCTGATATCGTGACCCCTGTCAATGAAGTGCAATTTCGAACCATATAGGAAGAGGAACTTACATTTGTCATGTCAAATTGGGCAAAACTAATAGAGGTAAGACCGGAGCATCCATCAAACATGTAACTCATATTGGTTACTTTGGCCGTATTGAATTTACTCAAATTGATAGACTTCAGCAAATTGCAGTTTTGGAACATATATCCCATGTTTGTTACGCTTGCTGTCGTCAAATAGCCAATATTGGTTATCGTAGCCAAGTTGGTCATTCCCTCAAACCACTTGTAAGTAGTAGTGGGGGTTGCATTGGCGAAAGAAGCATCGAACGATACTTCTGTTATGGAGGCTTTGCTTCCATTCCATCCCGGTGTTCCCGTGCCTGTGTTCAGAGGATACTTGGTGCCACTCCTCGACCATGGAGATGCATCATGGAAGAATGACAACTTTGTGCCGTTGAGTATGGCGTAACTCATCTTGTTGTTTTTCAAGAAAAAGTAACCTGACTTCCATTTGAAATAGAACCCTGTTATATCTACATCAAATTCAAAACCTTCTGGTGCTACAATGTAGCATGGCGCAGTGTCTTTTCCTACAT